>CALBLG010000119.1 GCA_937895975.1 uncultured Slackia sp. | reverse complement strand
TCAAAAACATCTCCATTGCGAAATGAGCGTGACGCGGGGTCCACCAGACGCCAAGCCACCCCTTGCTACGACAACCCTACTTTTGCCTGTTCGCTTCTTGGGCGCGCACGGCGTCGCCGCGGTTCACCGCAAGCGTCACCAGCATGCCAACCACGATGGGGAAATAGAACGTAAGGAAGCGCCAGATGAAAGTAGACAGTGCGACGAACGACGCACTCGGGTAAATAGTGCTGAAGAAAAGCGCGTAGCTGGTTTCGGCCGCGCCCATGGCGCCCGGCGTGGGCACGAACGACGAAATCATGTATACGAACGCTTGGCACGACACCACCGTAAGGAAATCGCCGTCGCAACCAAGGCCGCGCATAATCACGTAGCTGATAGTGAAGAACTCCAACAGCTGCACAAACGTCACGCCGATGCTCTTCAAGAACAGCTTGGGCTTCTTCAGCATGTAATGCATCTCAGTATAGGCGTCGTCGATGGTCTTCGTGGTGTCGGCGATATTCTTCTCGGGATGCTTTACGATATGCAGCTTGCCAGCCAATTTGAAAGCGAAGGTCACAAGCTTGACAATGCCGTTACGCCAAAAAGCCACGGCAAGCAGCATAGACAGAAGGCCCAAGCCGCCGACGAAGCCAATGATGACCAGCGTGGTAAGCGCGGGGTTGTCGTCAACGAAATAATGCAGACGCAACAGCAGCACGATGGCACAAAACGCGCTGGTAGCAACCTGGTAGGTTACAAATCGGCACACGAGCATGGGCATGCTCTTAGACAACGGCATGCCGAAACGATTGTAGTAATAAGCCTGGAAAGGCTGGCCGCCGCTCGAAAGCGGCGTGATGCAATTGAAATATTGGCCGATGATCGTGCACAGAAACGTGTCGCGGAACCGGAATTTCGGGAACATGTCGCGCGAGAAAATCTGCATGCATACCGATTCGAAGAACCAATAGCCCACGACCATCACCACGGCCAGGATGAGCCACGACCACTGCATGCTCTGCAGCGCGTTAGCCATGTCCTCGCCTTCGCCGGCAAAGAACAGATAGCCCACCAACATGCCGAAAGCGAAAATGCAGAGCACCACATTCAACAGACGTCCCTTGATATGAGGTCGCTCCATCGCCGTTTCGGGGGCAATCTCGTTAAGCAGGTTAGGCTCTAGTATCGCTTCCTCGAAGGGCTCTTTTTCTTTCGTAGTATCTGGCATACCGTGTCTCTTCTGTCTTAAGCGAATTTGAAAATCTTCGCCGCAACGTTATACCCGAATTTCGCCACCGCACGCCCAGGAGCGGTTCGGCGAGCTACCAAACCGGCAAACGATGCATGCAAACGGCGATAGAGCACCGGGTCGCTTTCGCGCAGGTACTCCCACAGCTTCCTATTGTCCTCGATTGATTCGGGCGTATTGATCTGGAACAGGTGAATGGACGAAACCGTCATCATAGCGGAAAGGTATCGTAAACTGCAGCTTGCTAAACGCGGGCTGATTTCTTGAAGATCCTTGTAGTCGAAGCCGTCGATGGCCCATCTGGTAGCGTGCAGCTGGTCGCCAATATGGCGCTTCAGCACCTCGGGCTCGATGGATTGTCCCTCGCGACCAATGGTGTACCAATACAGATCGCAATCGTGGTAGTACAGCGACTTCACGAAGCGCAGGGGCTTTAACATAAGCAGGCTGTCCATGTACGACATGCCCTCGGGAAGCACCAGTTTGCTCTCGCGAATCACCTGGGTGCGGTAAAGCATGCTGTGGATCATCAGGTATTGGTCGATTTTCGGCACGCTGAGATCGTCCCAACCCACCACGCGGTCTTGCGGAATAAGCTTGCGGTAGTGAATGGTGTGGCGCGTGTCGTCTTCGACGCGATTGTAGATGTAGTTCACCACGAACAGGTCGACCAAATTGCCGGCATCCCTCAGGGCGCGCAGCTTGCCCAGCACCACATTCAACACATCGGGATCCAACCAGTCATCGGAGTCGACGATGTAGAAGTATTCGCCACTCGCCAGCTCGATGGCATGGTTCACGGCACCGCCCCAATTGCGATTCACCTGGTCTACGGCCACAACAACGCCTGGGTAGCGCTGTTCATAGGCGCGCGCCAAATCAAGGGTGCCGTCGCTGGAGCCATCGTTGACCACCAGCACCTCCACCTCGTCGCCCGAATGAACCAGCGTGTCGAGGCACTTGGACAGATATTTCTCTGAGTTATATGCGGGGACGGCAATCGTCAGGAGTTTCGAATGTGGCATACCAATCATTTCAAAATCGCTTGCAACGTCGAGGCACAAAGCGTCGGCGACTTTTCGTAACCGTAAAAGTATAGCGGCTTTTCAAGCCAGAGCCAAAGAAGGGGTCATTAAACCGCAGAATTCGTTGAAGGAATGTAACGCACGTGAAGTTACGGCAACCATCCATGTTGGCTCCGATGTGCCCGCGGCGGGGCGACGAAGGTCCCGCGCAACATGAATCAACGTACGGTGGCGTCCCTCCGCGTTGCGCAAAGGTCGTCTGCGTTCATTTTTGCTTTTTATTCCAATATGAAACGCAGCCAGGCGAGCGCATAGTGAGCGAAGCGAACGGTAGCGAGCCGTGGCCTTTACGCAATGCGGAGGGACGCGTAGGTGGAATATTTATCCCAGAACGAAGCCGGTGGGGTCAAAATACATGAAATGCAGCACGGCGCAGAACCCGTACACGCCCATCAAGAACCAGAACGCGCCATCGACGACGACTTTCGGAAGCCGACGCAGCGCCTTGTCCATCC
>CALBLG010000118.1 GCA_937895975.1 uncultured Slackia sp. | reverse complement strand
AAAGGGCATGGCAACACCTGATATAATTGCAACATGAGACCAACTCTGCATGACATATCAAATGCCGTATGCGCCACAATGAAAAACTACGACGTGCAAGAAGTGTATGTCTTTGGCTCGTATGCCCGCGGCGAAGAAACCCAGAATAGCGATATCGATTTGCGTTTCGTATGCGGACCATCGATTACATTCGGCGACCTTTACGAAATCGTTGAATTGCTGAAGTTGAGGCTCGGCCGCGAAATAGAGATAGTCACTAATCCCCCCAGCCAAATGCGCCCCGCATTTCGCGAAAGCGTCCTACGCGACGAGGTGAAGCTCTATGAAGCCGCTTGAGCGCGATTTGCAACTTATTTCTATCATTCTCGACGATGTTTCGGTTATTGAGAAGCGGATTGCCCGCTTCTCAATAACCGAAGAGTCTTTCGTCAACGACCACAGCGAAGACGGCGAGCTTGCCTATGATGCCGTTATGAGCCCCGTATATCGCATTGCAGAAGACGCACTTCATTTGTCCGACGAGCTTCAAAGCAAATACCCGGAGTATCCCTGGAACGATATCCGCGGATTCCGTAATTTCGTAGCGCATGGATATCGCGAAGTCGATAGACGCATTGCTTGGAAAGTGATTTGCAATAGTATTCCAAATTTAGCCAAGATTCTTAAAAACTACCAAACCGCTTTGAGAGAGTAAGTTAACAAAATGGGGGGCTCGGATTTTCCGAGCCCCCCATTTGCAAGGACGTCAGTAATAGCCTGTCCAGGTTGAGCCGTCGGGCTCTTTTACCGGGCCGGAGCCGCCGTTGTTGGACGACCCGCCATTGTTGTTGGAATCGCCACCCTGGTTCGCCGAGCCCGAATTATTCGAGCCAGAACCGCCAGAGCTGGAATTCGAGCCGCCTGAAGCAGAATCGCCGTTCGACGAGCCAGAACCGGCAGCGGCCGAGTCGCCAAACACAGCCGACGCGTCAACCTCGTTGTTCGAAGTGCCATTGCCGACCGATTGAACCGCCACGGTGCCGCCAGCCTGAGCTTGAGGCTGCGCAGAAGAGTTCTGGTCGCCTCCCACAGCCTGGTTGCTCGAAGCTTCAGAAGGGCTCGATGCAGCAGCGTCGCCAGAAGATGCCGTTTGCTGTTCGGTTTTGGCGACAGACGAACCGAACGGATCCTCGCCATTCTGGCTCGACCCCACCATCACCGCAAACGCCACCGCTACGGCAACGACAACCAGGACCAACGCCCCCAAAGCAATAAGCAAGTTGCGTTTTTGGGCATCCATAAATTACGCCAGCCCCCTCAAGTCTCAAACACGAACCGG
Source organism: uncultured Slackia sp. (assembly GCA_937895975.1). Classification (GTDB taxonomy): domain Bacteria; phylum Actinomycetota; class Coriobacteriia; order Coriobacteriales; family Eggerthellaceae; genus Slackia. The sequence continues at coordinate 6,475 of CALBLG010000118.1, read as the reverse complement.
CGGAGCCCATCTGAACAAGAGTTCCGCCGGTAATTAATTATTGGCCCGGCACAACATTGTCAGGAGTATCGCCAGACGTGCGAACAATATCTTGCCCGTCCATTTCGATGATCTCCAAAACCGGTTCGGTATATCCCTTTTCCATGTCAAACCCTTCTATTGATTTTCCCCAAGAATGCCGTTTGCGTAAGCGAGGTCGCTATCGGAAGCGTACGAATCACCCAAAATGGCCTGAGCAACATCACTCACGGAACGAACTCTCGTCTTATCATTGACAACCACGTCGGTTCCGTCCTTGGTCCTGTAAGCGATCTGCGCGGTGACGTTGTAGGCAGTCGAGAAATTCACCTGCGTCCCATCTCGACCTATCTGGCTGATTACAAGATTCGTGATAATTCCGTTGCCATCTATGCGCCAACGGTTCGTGGCAGGAATAAGTTTGCTGGTATAGCCGCTGTCAGGATTGTGGTATGTCCAGCCAGTCTTGCCATAATCGGCCTTCGACCCGATAGGGGCATGCATCTCGTAGCCAAAACGCAAACTTGTCGCAGAGTAATCATTCTCTCCCGTAAGGTCGGTACGCAGCGATCCGCCCTTGAAGGCAATCAGATCGCTTACATTCATGAACTTGGGATAGACCGTGGTGCTCAAATCCGCATTGGGCTCACAGAGGGTGGTCAAGCCCTCATCTGTACACCAGCCAGCAAAGGCAAACGTGTCATCGAGGCCAAAGTCACCCGGGTCGACGCTCTTCCTCGTCTTACCATCGGACTCCGTGTAATCGGACAGAGTGGCCGACTTGACGCTTGCAAGCACGGCGTAATCGGAGAACTTGCCCGTCTTGAATACGACTTCGCCCGTCTCGTAGTTCACCGACTCCGGGACGATGATGTCGACGACGTCGTCATGAACGCGCGCAACCGTAACGGTCTTGTCCTTAATCGAAGCCGGGCCAACAGAAATGGAGACGGTAATCTCGCTAGCGGTCTCTTTGACGGGAACCGACGCAGTTGCCGTAACCTGACCCTCGGCATTCTTGACCTCGGTCACCATGTCGACAGACAGTTCAAACGGGATGGAGGTTGCCTTCGGAGCCGCCTCGGTAATCTTATCGCTGACCGTCACATTCTGGTCGGCCTTAACGACGAGCTTCACATCAACGGAAGCATTCTCGTTCTTGGCTGCGGCAACAACGCCATTGACCTCGTCGGCCTTGCCCTCGGCACTCGTGTCGACGGTAATGCCGCCAATCGTAGCCTCGGTTGCGTCTTTGGCGACTTCAGCGTTCGCGACCGACTCGGCGGCCTTAACGGCGGCATCGGCGATATTTTTCTGCTCATCCTGGGCAACCGTCACGCCACTCGTCGCAACGGAACCGGAAGTCTCGCCCGTGCCGGAATTGGATTCCGCGCCCTTTTGAAGCACGTGATACATGCCATCGCTCAATAGAACCGAGTCATGATCTTCTACGACGTAATCCTTGACATCGTAAACAAATGAGCCCCCGGAAATTGAAATATTGGCCGGATCATTAGCAACGGAAAAAGAGCCTTCGAACGTTCCTCCCTCAATATTAAGCTGACGGCTTTGTCCGCTGGCAATAGTGCCACTCACTTCAACATTTCCCTGAATAATACTATTGCCTTTTACCGTCACGCTAACAGACGGGTAGCTCGAGAAGCGGCAGACATCGAACGCATACGGACCATAGCTGTATCCCCACGCTCCGCCAGAGGCGATAACGCTGTCCTCAATTACAACGTCGCCATTGTTGTTTGAGACGGTATATACCGTCTGATCGCCGCCCTTAACCACCATATTGTCAAGGGTCAAATCGCAATAGTTCTGGATCATAATCGCAGGGGCGCCATGCCAATTGGGCGTGTCCTCTGCAGGCTTGGTGTTCTCTGCCACACCAATAATGCTTCCGTTTTTAAAGGTAATTTTATTTCCCTCAAGCAATTGGAAAGCATTGGTGCCGCTACCAGCGCTGCCGACAAGTACACCGCCTACAGTATACGAATGACCCGCAAAATCAACCGTCAACCCCTTAACGAAGGTATTCGATTTCACCTGCACGCCATGTCCACTACTATCGGAAAGGAGTTGCACAGTTTGACCGTCTTCAGCAGCGGCAACCGCATCGACAAACGTCCCGTAACAACCGACAACGACGCCATCTGCATCGAGGTTTTGCGCAACTGCTTGGATGACGGTATAAACCACATCGTCGCCATCACCAGATCTCGTCGTAGCATAGCCCTGCGCCACAAAATCAGTATGCGCACCTTCGGCGTAGCAATCTATGGGATTGAAGCGGCTGAATGACCCACCGGCGACTTCGATAGAAGCCGTACCATCCATACGATTCGCATCGTAGCAATTGAGCACAAATTCATACGCCTTGGATGTATCAGGATAATAAGTCTGCTGGATAGAGTAAGAGCCACCGTTAATTACAGCTTTGCCCTTCTGTACATACACGGCATGGATATTTCCAACGAACGTCCCCGAATTTATCGTACAGGTCGCCCCATCTTGCACGTCGACAGCATAACAATCGTTCTCCTTCGCTTGGAGAACGCCATTTCCATCAATAATTAAGGTGCCATTACCACGAACGGAAACGAGCGACCAGCTGTACGCACTTTTTCCCAAATATCATTCGTGTTGTACAGCTTGTGACCCCCGAGATCGAGCGTCAGGCTCTTCCCTTCAACCACAACAGTATCATCGAGCTCTATATCGCCGAGAACTTTAACCGTCGTCCCATCTTCCGACCCTTCTATGGCACTTTGTAGGCTGGAATATTTGACGCCGTTCGCTTCAGCCGCACTGTTTGTGTTCACTTCACCTTCGCCGGAGTCATTAACCTCAGAACCCTCCGCCTGCGAAGCATCGTCGCTCTGCACAGCGGCACCTTCCGCACCTTGCTGCTGCGCTTGCTCGGTTTGCGCTGCCGATGCACCTGGCTGCGTGCCATCCTCCGCCGCAAATGCCGCCGTCGGCACAAGCATCGGGCACATCGCCAAACTCAGCAGAAGCGATACCGCCTTGTTCGACACGCTCGTCTTACGAGCGGAGCTCGCATCGCTTGCCTTGCCTGTATTGTTTCTTTTCATTCCCTTCGCACCTTCCTTCCATCAATCATTCGCGCGTTTTCACTATTTCCGCCCTTGCCGTTACGGCCCCGGCAAGGAGGTTTCCCCTATTGCCGCTTGCGTGCGGCTTGGAATATTGAAGTTGGGCGCCAAGGCGCGCTTGCCTCTGGCAGTTACGAAGTAGGCGTTAGAAAGCTGGCCGCCATCGGGCATGAACCGGTGGCGCACCTCCACGAAGCCCAAATCGACCAGCCTGGGCAACGCGCGTTTTATCGTGCGATCGGAACAATTGGCAAGCCGCGCGATACTTTTGTGCGAAAGAGGCTCGCCCGCCGAGACCGCAAATACCGCCATGATGTGAAATTGGCGTTGCGTGAGGAAACGTGGGCGCACGAAAGCATCGGCGCCCTCGCCTGGCAAAAAACTATTTCGTTGTGTGCATTGGAACGAAAAGGCTACTGAAGCCCTTCCTTTAGAAGGAGTACCCCCCCCCGCGACTTTCAGCGCAGGGCAAACAGTGTTGTTAATATCCAGGGGCGCTTCACATGGCTTAGCGGCATGTAATTCGCGCATCCTCGCTTCTGCCATATCGCACCCCATTTCAACAGCATAGTTTTAAAAACTATCAGTGCAAGAATAGCAGAACAGCAGCCCCTCCCACGCCCGCAAGCGTCATAAAATGCTAGTTTTATCGCCCAGCGGGGTAGTAATTCTTTTCACTTTGCAACAAATTCCCCCCTCCCTCAGTTTTCGAACCGAAAAACCGCTTTGTTGCGCAACTTTTCATGTCAGATAAAACGCAGCCTTATCCAAGCTCCATCGCTCATCGTCGTTTCATCCTGCAGTAAACCTGTTGACGCCGTCTTGCATATGTTCCCACATTTTCCATAGGGAACTTTGTGGTTGTCTCCCACATTTTCCATAGGGAACTTTTCTTTACAGTATACTTTGCAAGCAAAATGGAGAAAGGGGAGACATGCAGCGCGACACTATGCAGGAACTCATCACCTGGAAAAACAGACCGAATCGCAAGCCCCTTATTGTTCAAGGCGCACGACAAACCGGAAAAACGTGGCTCATAAAGCACTTTGCCCAAGCCGAATTTGACGATTATGTTCTGCTCGATTTCATGTACGACACGCAGGCCCGCTCCATTTTCGATGGCTCCCTCGATCCAAGGCGAATCATCAAACTTATCGAGCTGAGAAGCGGCAAAACAATTACGCCTGGGAAAACGCTGATTGTCTTCGATGAAATACAAGAAGCGCCCCATGGACTCACATCGCTTAAATACTTCTGCGAGCAAGCACCCGAATACCATGTCATTGCAGCAGGCTCCTATATGGGTATCGCACTGCGAAACGAAGGCGAATCGTTTCCCGTTGGCAAAGTGGACAAAATCACCCTGCGTCCTATGGGTTTCGTCGAATTCATACGAGCAATCGATGGCGATCCCCTGGCCGACGCACTTCAAGCCACCGACATGCAGCTTTTAAGCGAAGTTGAAGACAAACTCGTCCAGAAACTTAAAGAGTACTACATCGTGGGAGGCATGCCCGAAGTCGTCGACACTTATAGAAGGACAAATGACTTAGCCGAAGCACGCCGTCTGCAAACGGGAATTCTTGAATCGTACGATGCCGACTTTGCCAAACATGCCCCCAGCAGAATACTTGAGCGAATGCGCCTTACCTGGGCTTCGCTGCCAGGACAGTTAGCCAAAGAAAACAAAAAGTTTGTCTATGGCGCCGTTCGTCCAGGCGCCAGAGCTCGCGATTTCGAAGAAAGTTTGCAATGGCTGGCCAATTACGGAGCAACCCATAAGGTGCCGCGTGCCTCCGCCCTGCGCGTGCTGCTTGCTTCCTACGAGGACATGTCGGCATTCAAGCTCTTCTGCTGCGATATCGGTCTGCTTGGAGCACAGGCAGGGCTCAATCCCGCCGTCATTATGAACGGCTCGGAGCTTTTCACCGAATTCAAGGGCGCCCTTACCGAGCAATATGTCGAACAGGAGCTAAGACTGGCCGGATACGCACCAGTATATTGGTCCTCGGAAAACGGGAATGCCGAAACCGATTTCGCCATTCCTTCAAACAACAAGGTTATCCCTATAGAGGTAAAGGCCGCCGAGAACCTGCGTTCGAAAAGCCTCAAGGCCGCAGCGGATAAATTCAAACTAGATCGATGCGTTCGAACCTCGCTCTCGAGCTTCCGAGACGAAGGCTGGCTCGTAAATATCCCGCTTTGGGCAATAGGACAAATCGACAAACTCGTTTAACGCGAACAGGCTGAATGGCTGGAATCAATTTTCGTCGGACCTAATCCCCGATCATGATCACCCTGTCGCAGTAGTCCAACACGGCGTTGCGATGCGTCACGGTGACCACCGTGCGGCAAAAGCCGAGCCGGCCAATCGCGTCGTCGAACTTCGTTTCGAATGCTTTACAAGAAGCACGCCATGTATGTCGGGATGCATGTAACAACGCCGTCCCTCTGCAGGCCCCTTCGTATAAACCAGATACTGTTTCCCAACGCAACTGTTCCCCAACGCGAGACGAGGGTTTCTTTCCAAAATCGCCGAAGGAACCCGCATTATTACTCGCACGCATTTGGAGCACCAAAAAGCGACAGCTGTTAAAATCTCGAACATGTAAGACTCGAGGAGGGTGTGTTGGCAAATATCAACGTCACAATTCGAATAGACGACGAACTCAAAGGTCGCGCGGACGAGCTGTTCGAAAGCCTCGGCATGAGCTTCACGACGGCTGTCAACGTATTTATAAGGCAATCCTTACGCGAAGGCGCGATTCCTTTCCGCATTTCGCAATCAAAAAACCTTAGCGCTCACGCGGACTATGCGGTTCTCGACGCCGACAAAATCGGTGAAAGCAAAACCAATAATGATTAAATAAGTGAGATGCACGTAATTTTCTGTGCATCTCACTTATAATTGTGGACATCATTTTTGGTAATCTCTTTCTTTATTATTACGTTAGCGTTAGTATTAGCAAGGAGATAGTGATGCCGCCAAAACCTCCCGAAATCTATCGTTGGGCAATTAAGCATGGTTGGGTCGACAAGGGAGGCCGAGGTTCCCACCGCAAGCTCGAGAAGGATGGTCGAGTGGTCATCGTGCCCTACCATCGTCAGGAACTTGCAAAAGGAACATGGTTGCGCATCAAGCACGATTTGGGATATCCGGATTAATCGGGGAGCTATCATGCGATACACGTACCCATTGGTATTTGAGAAAAATGAGCTTGGCGGATACAGCGCTTGGGCCATTGATCTTCCCGAGTGCTACACCGATGGTGATTCTTTTGAAGACGCAATTAATATGGCAGGCGAGGCATTAGAGCTCGTAATAGAATCGC
>CALBLG010000117.1 GCA_937895975.1 uncultured Slackia sp. | reverse complement strand
GCTGCGAGGCGTGCAAGGGCGACGGCCAGATCAAGATCGAGATGCACTTCCTGCCTGACGTGTACGTGCCGTGCGAAGTGTGCGGCGGTAAGCGCTACAATCGCGAAACCTTGCAGGTGACGTATCGCGGGAAGAACGTGTACGACGTGCTCGACATGACGGTCGACGAAGCGCTCGAGTTCTTCAAGAATCTGCCTGGCCTGGCTCGAAAACTGCAGACTTTGCACGATGTGGGCTTGGGCTACATTCGCTTGGGGCAGCCCGCCACCACGCTTTCGGGCGGCGAGGCGCAGCGCGTGAAGCTCGCGAGCGAGCTGCAGCGGCGCCAAACGGGCAAAACGTTCTACATCCTGGACGAGCCGACCACGGGCTTGCACATCGAAGACGTGCGCCAGCTGCTTGAGGTGCTGCAGCGCCTTGTCGACGCCGGGAATACGGTGCTGGTTATTGAACATAATCTGGATGTTATCAAGAGCGCCGACCGTTTAATCGACCTGGGGCCCGAGGGCGGCTCGCGCGGTGGTACCATTGTCGCCACGGGTACGCCCGAGCAGGTTGCCCAGGTGGCTGAAAGCCACACGGGCCGCTTCCTGCGCGATATTCTGAAATAGGCTGCGTTTCGGCGCGGCATGTGCCGAAGGGGGATTCGATGCAGCAATCGCGGCCGCATTTTGCGCGTGGCGTTCTTTTCGCGCTCATTGGAGGCGTGAGCTGGGCGTTTTCGGGCACATGCGCCGAATTCCTGTTCGAGACGCAGCATCTTTCGCCTGCATGGGTCACATCGGTGCGATGCATGGCTGCGGGCTTTGCTTTCATGCTGCTTGCGGCGCTCTTCGATCGCGAACGATTTCTCGAAGCCGCGAAAAGCAAACGGGCTTGGGGTTCGTTTGCGGTCAACGGCTTGTTCGGCACCGTGTTTTGCCAATTCACGTATCTAACCGCCATCAGCTATACCGATTCAGGCACCACGACGGTGCTTTCCATGGTGGGCCTCGCGCTGGTGATGGGGTACAGCTGCCGGGCGAGCCACAGGCTTCCGCGCAAGCGAGAACTGTTCGGCCTGGCGCTCACGCTTGTGGGCGTGGTGCTTATTGCGACCCACGGCGATGTCACGCGCCTGGCCATGCCGCTGCCCGGCCTGGTGTGGGGCCTGCTTTCGGCCGCAGGCTTGGCTGCGTACAATATTTTACCCATTAAACTTATCGGTCGTTTTGGAAGCCTTGTCACCATGGGCTTTTCCATGTTCGTGGCGGGCGTCAGCATGTGCTTTATCGAACAGCCGTGGACCGTCCCCGTCGATTTGAACGTCGAGGTGCTTACGGGCATGGCGGCCATCATCGTCGTGGGCACGGTGGTTGCGGCGTGGATTTACATGCAGGCGATTGCCGATATCGGCCCCGTGAAGGCTTCTATGATTGCGGCCATTGAACCGGTTGCCGCCACGGTGTTCACGGCGGTGTTTCTGGGAACGAAATTCGAG
>CALBLG010000116.1 GCA_937895975.1 uncultured Slackia sp. | reverse complement strand
ATGCCCTCGTTGATCTGGCGGGCGCCGAGGCTGCCGCCGAACACGAGCAGCATGGTTGCGTTATCGGGAATGCCAAGCATGGCCCGGCCCTCTTCGCGCGTGGCGGAAAGCACCGACGCGCGCACGGGGTTGCCGGTAAGCACAAGCTTGCTTTTGTCGGCGATGTCTTTGCCCGCAACCTCGTAGGTAAGCGCAACCGCGGCCGCCTTTTTGCCCAAATACTTGTTGGCCATGCCCATAACCGAGTTCTGCTCGTGCACCACCACGGGAATGCCAAGCCCCTCGGCAGCCATGCCTACGGGAATGGACACGTAGCCGCCGAACCCCACGACGACATCGGGGCGAATCTCGCGCATCCATGCTTTCGCCTTGCGCGACGAGGCCAGGATTTTCAGCGAAGACGTGACTAACGTATGCGGCCGCTCGCGATCGAAACCCGATGCCTCGAACGCGGTGAATGGAATATCGGTCTGGCCAACCAGGCGGGCTTCGACGCCCTGGGGCGTTCCGGCGAAAAACACCTCGTGACCGCCCTGCTTCAATACTTCAGCCAACGCCAAGGCGGGATTGATATGCCCCGCCGTGCCGCCGCCCGTAAGAACGAATTTCATCGAATGCTCCTTCCGCCGCCGCGACGGCCGCCTTGATTTGTTCTGCGAGAACCCCGCGCCGAAGCACGGGTCGGCGTTTCGGCGCGGCTCGAGCCGCGCGAGGAACGCCTTTGGGAACCGCGCGAGTCACCCGACGGCGAGTCGCCGCGGGCGGCCGGAGCATCGCTTCGCGGAGCCATCACGCCGCCGAACGCCGAGCCCCTGGCTCGTCGCTGTCGGGCGGGCCGCGCCTCGCTCGCCCGTTCGTCCTGGCGCGTAGCGCGGCTCGGGCGCGAAGCGTCTCGCGCAGCCGCGTCTTCCACTCGAATGAAATTCAGATTGGCCCGTCGCCGTTCCGCAACAGAACGCTGCGGGGCCATAGCTTGCTCACCCGCGACGCGCGACACCGACAAAATAATGCCCACCATAAGCAGCGACGCCATGATGGAAGATCCGCCCGACGAAATAAACGGCAGCGGCTTGCCGGTGGTGGGGAAAAGCCCCGTGGCGCACGCCATATTCAAAAACGCCTGCCCGACCAGCATGCACGTAAGTCCCCCGGCCAACATGGCTCCGAAAGGCTCAGCCGCCCTCTGGGCGATGCGCAAGCCGCAATACAGCACCACAAGAAACAGCACGACCACGAGCAACGTGCCCAAGAGCCCCAATTCTTCGCCAATAATCGAGAAAATGAAGTCGGTTTCTGCTTCGGGCAAGTATAGGAACTTCTCGCGAGAATTTCCCAAACCAACGCCGATGAGCCCGCCTTCAGAGAACGCGTAAAACGAGCGTATCATCTGGTAACCGTCGCCATATTGGTCGCTCCAGGGGTTCAGCCACACCGCCACGCGATCGGCGCGGTAGCCTACAATGCCCAGCGCGCCAATTAGAACAACCGCCAAGCATATGATGCCCACATAGCGCGTCGGCACTTCGCCGAGCCACATGACGGCAACAAGGCCGACGAAAATAACCACGGCCGATCCCATGTCCGATTGCGTTTTATACAGAAACGCGAGCGGCAGCAGCACCAGAACAAGCACGAACAGCAGCGTCTGCCGCACATCGCGCATCTCTTCGCGCATCTCATACAGAAGTTTCGCGCCAGCTGCGACCAGCATGATTTTCGCGAACTCGGTAGGCTGCAAACTGAAACCGCCGATGTAAATCCAGCGGGTCGCGCCCAGAATATTCGTGCCAATGAAAGGCACCGCCAAAAGCAGCAGCGCGCATATTCCCCAGAACGCCCAGAACGCCCATCCGCCCAAAAGCGCGCGGTAATCGCACCGATACACGAGCGCGGCAAACGCCGTGCCCACTGCGGCGAACACCGTCTGCTTCACTACGTACGATACGGCCGAATCGCCATTGTGAATGGCCTCGACTGTCGATGCAGAAAACACCATCACAATGCCGATGAGCACCAAAACCGTCACGGCCACGATAAGCGCGAGACGGGGCATCATGATGTCGGCGGGCACGTTGCGCGACGAAGCGCGCCTATTCCCTTCCAGAAAGCCGGCTGCGGCGCCGGCACTCGAACCGCGAGCCACCAGCGCCCCGCTTTAGCGAGCGTTGCTGGCGCGAAACGCCACGAGCTGCTTGAACACTTTGCCGCGATGTTCGAACGAATCGAACTCGTCGAACGACGAGCACGCCGGCGACAGAACCACTTCGTCGCCCTCCCCCGCCATGCCGATGGCCGTATCGAGGGCATCTTCCATATGGTCGACGCGGACATGGGGAACCTTCGCGCCGTCAAATGCGTTGAAGAATCGCTCGCCAGCGGCGCCGAAGCACACCACGGCCTTGCATTTCGCGTCGCACTCGGCAACAAGGTCATCGAGGTCGGTGCCCTTGTCGTGGCCGCCCAGCAAGAAGATGGCCGTGCCCGGGGCAAAGGCCGAAAGCGCCTTCAGCGTCGCATCGACATTGGTTGCCTTCGAGTCGTTCACGAATTTGACGCCGTTGATTTCACCGCACGGCTCCAAGCGATGCTCGAGCGGCTCGAACGTCGTCAGACCCTCGCGCACCTGCGCGGGAATCACGCCGCACGCGAGCGCCGCAGCCGCAGAAGCCAGCGCGTTGGACACGTTGTGCTCGCCTTTGATGCGCAGCTCGCCCACGGTAACCAAATCGGTCTTCGCGCCATCGACGTCGACGCGCAGCATGGCACCGTCGAGAAACGCCGCATTATCGGAGCCGCAAGCTTCTTTCATGGAATGGTCGATGCCCGCAGCGCATCCAACGGGAATGTAGCTGAAGCCACGCTTGGGATCGTCTTTGAATTCCTTCACGCACGCACGCGTCACGTCGCACACCGCGTCGATGACCAGCGTGCCGTGGTTTTTGGAGAGGTTCGCGTATACCTGCTTTTTCGCCTCAGCGTACGCCTCAAAAGTCATGTGCCAATACAAATGGTCAGGCGTGATGTTCAGCAGCACCGCGACATCGGGCGCGAACATGCGGCAGCTGGCCAGCTGGAACGAGCTCGCCTCGCACACGTACACGTCCGCCTCGCGATTGCCCACGGCCTCGATGCAGGTGTTGCCGATGTTGCCCACGGCGGCCACGCGCTCGCCCGCGCACTTCAGGATGTGCGTGATGAGCGACGTGGTGGTGGTTTTGCCGTTCGTGCCCGTCACGGCCACCCAACGGCTTTCGGCCGGGCTCTCGCGCCATGCGAATTCGACCTCGGAAATCACCTCGCCCGATGCGGCGGACGCGTTCTCGTAGAAACGCGAGAATTGCGAAATGCCCGGGCTCGCGATGCACACGTCGTAATGTTTCTCGAACGTGAATAAGTCGAAGAACACGCGCGCGCCCCGCGCCTCGCAGGCGGCGGCGAATTCAAGCGCCGAATCGTTTTTCTCGCCCGCGGCAATGGTAAGGCTATTCACGCGGCCGCCCAGCAAATTCAAGCAGTAGCTCGCGGCGGCCTTGCCCGATTTGCCCAGGCCCAGAATGAGCACGTCGCCCCAGCACTCCGGCGCGGCCTTGGTTCCTTCGATGATGGAAGCGTCCATGGCGCTACTCCTTTCCTTGGCGGTTTACGCGACGGTGCCCATGACAATAGGCTGAATAAAGAACAGCACGAAGCCAAAACCGGCGAGCGCGCCCGAAACGATCCAGAATCGGATGACGACCTTCGTTTCACTCCATCCCTTCTTTTCGAAGTGGTGATGCAGCGGCGCCATAAGGAACAGGCGCTTCTTCGTGCGCTTGTAATGAACGACCTGCAGAATTACCGAGCACGCCTCAGCCACGAACAGGCCGCCGATGATCAGCGAGAACACCTCGGTCTTGGTGATGACGGCGATGCACGCCAGCGCCGAACCCAGCGCAAGCGAACCCGTGTCGCCCATGAAGATGTCGGCGGGATACGCGTTGAACCACAAAAACCCGACGCACGCGCCCGCCATGGTCGCGGCGAACACGGCCATGGGCAGCATGCTTTCGCGGTACGCGATGGCCGCCATGACGATCATGACCACCATCACCGTGCCCGCGGCCAAGCCATCAAGGCCGTCGGTCAGGTTCACGGCATTGGACATGCCGATGATAAGCAGATAGCAGAACACCAGATAGAGCCACGGAATATCAAGCATGCCATCGCCGGGGCACAGCGGGCACGGAATGGATGTGGTAAGAATTCCGAAGTCCCACGGCTGCAAAAACGGAATCTGCACGGTGGGAGCAATGCCGAGCCAGTTCACCACATACAGCGTGAACAGCGTGGCGATGGCGAACTGCCCGATGAGCTTTCCTTTGGGGGTAAGGCCCAGCGATCGTTCATGGATGACCTTCTCGGCATCGTCGAACAAGCCGAGCGCCGCGGTGGCCAGCGTGGCCAGAAGCGCCGCCACGAACTCCCACGACGGTGGCACCACGAGCAGCACTGTCAGCACAATCGCGATCAGCATAATGACGCCGCCCATAGTAGGGGTGCCCTGCTTCACCAGGTGGCTCTGGGGACCGTCGGCGCGAACTTGCTGGCCGATATGGGTGCGCGTGAGCAGGCGAATCCACGCCGGCATGATGATCATGGTGATGGCGGCCGCCACCACAAAGCCCAGGAATACCTGAAACGACGGATATGCGGAAAACAGTGAGCTGAGCATTATTCGACGATCCCTTCAACAACTCGATCTAGGCCCATGTAGTGCGAGGCCTTCACCAGCACGGCGTCGCCCTCGGCGATGTTCTTCGTAAGATACGCGAGCGCCTCATCGGCATTCGCGACGCGCACGATGTTCTCGCGCGGCATGCCTGCTTCTTCGGCTGCCCGGGCCGTGCCGCGCGAGAGCTCGCCCACGCACACCAGCGCATCTATTCCGGCAGACGCCGCCGCGCGGCCGGCCCGCGCATGGCCCTCGGCGCTCGCGCAGCCCAACTCGCCCATGTCGCCCAGCACCGCAATGCGGCGACCTGAAGCTTCGTATGCCGCAAGCGTCGCAATGGCGGCGCACATGGATTCGGGAGCGGCGTTGTACGCGTCGTTGAACACCACGGCTCCGCACTTCGCGCGCACGAGCTCGGCGCGTCCCGCCTCGGGCTGCGCAGCCTCAAGCGCGGCGACCACTTCATCGAACGTCATGCCGCACGCCAGGCATACGCCAACGGCGCCGCATGCGTTCGAAACGTTCTGCGCGCCGCGTAACGACAGCGTCGCACTCGCCCGGCGTTCGCCTTCGCCCACCAGGCCGGCACCGCGCGCGCACAGCGTGAAGCGCGGGTGGCCCTGGCCATCAACCGAGATATCTTCGGCCCATACCGCATCGCCTGCGGCCCACGCGCCCAGCGATGCCTCGGGCTCGCCGGCAGACGAGAACGCGCAAACGCTCACGCCGCGCTGGGTCAAACGGGAATGCTCGACCATGAGCGGGGTCATATCGCATGAAGCGTTCACGAACGCCCGGCCGCCTTCGGGCAGCGCATCGAGCAGCTCGGCCTTGGCGAGCGCGATATTCTCGCGCGTTTTAAGGTATTCGAGATGCGATGTGCCCACGATGGATACGATGCCCATATCGGGCTTTGCCATGCCCGCCAGATGCGCGATCTGGCCCGGGCGGTCCATGCCCATTTCCACCACGAGCATTTGCGTGTCGGCGGGCGCGGAAATCACCGTATAGGGAGCGCCGAGCTCGTTATTGAAATTGCCCTTTGTGGCCCACGTCTTGTATTTCGTGGACAGAATGTCGCGCACCAGGCCTTTCGTGGTGGTTTTCCCGACCGACCCCGTAACGCCTATCACGGTCGCGTCCAATTCGTCGCGCCACGCTGAAGCGATAGCGGCGATGGCGGCAGGCACGTCTTCGACAACGACGATGCAACCGCCCGCTTCGAGCGCTGCGGCAATGGCGGCAGCGCTAGGCTCCGCCGAGCACAGCGCGCACACGGCGCCCGCCCGAATAGCCGATTCGACGAACGCGTGCCCGTCGACGCGCTCGCCCACAATGGCGGCATATACAAAGCCCGGCTCCACATCGCGCGAATCCCACGTGAGGCCGCGCGCAATGGCGGCATCATCGGCCGGCGAGACGAGCATGCGGCCCCCGCACGCTTCAATCAGTCGTCCAATTTCGAGTTCCATTCGTTCCACCTTGCCGGAATCGAGAGTTTAAGCAGGCGAAACGCCGCACGATGGCGGCGTTTACTTCTGCACAATCTTATAGCGGTTGCACGCTTCGGTCATTATATCTTTAAACACTGCGCACGTATTTCGTTCATAGGGCACATGGTTCACACCGACAAAACACACCAAATTCGTGGTGGAGTTCGGCAGGAAGCCAACGAAATCCAGGTTGTACATGTTTTTCACGTAGCTGCCCGAATCGTCGGCATATTCCGCCGTACCCGTTTTGCCAGCTGTCACGTAGCCGTCCACAGCGGCCGTTTTGCCCGTGCCGTTCTGCACAACCCCCTCGAGCATCTCGGTGAGCGGCTCGATGGCGGCAGTGTTTTGAATAATCTGTTCGCTATCCCACGAAACGTCTTCGCCCGTCGTGGGCTTGGCCGTAAGGAAGTGGGGCGTGTACGCCACTCCGCCGTTGGCCACGGCACCGTAGAAACGCGTGATCATGAGCGGGCTCAGCGAAACGCCCTGGCCGAAGGTCACGTTATACGACTGGATGAGCGACCACGTGCTCACATCGGTCAGGTAGCCCTCTGCCTCGCCGGGATAGTCGACGCCGGTCGCATCGTTCAAGCCATACGTTCGAATCTTGTCGTACAGCGCCGAGAATCCCAGATGCTGCTGCACGAGCAGCGAAGTGCCGACGTTCGATGACTGAGCCAGCACTTCGGCCGCCGTCATGGTGGTGGCGCCGCGTTCGTGCGCGTCCGAAACGGTGTACTCGTCGGCCTGCAGATACACGGGGCATTCCACCGTGGTTTGAGGCGTAATTCCGCCCGCCTCGAGCATCGCGCAAAACGATGCGGTTTTGAAAATAGAACCCGGCTCGAACTGAGAGGTGATGGCCTTGATGGACGTCGCGCCTTCTTCGATGTTATTGCGGTCGGAAGGGTCGAGCAACGGAGTCGACGCAATGGCGATGATGTCGCCCGACCCTGCATCGTAGAGCACTGCCGAGCCATCGTCGCCGCCGATTTCTTCGACGCCCTGTTCGAGGCGTTGCTCTAGATATTGCTGCATATCGATGTCGATGGACAGGATGATGTCTTGGCCATCTTGGGCAGGCTCGTCAACCTCGGTGCCGCCGGGAATGGGCACGCCATAGGCTCCCTGTTGAAGCACCAGCTTGCCCGGCGTGCCTTTCAGCAAGTCGTCGTAGTACAGCTCCAAGCCCGTCTGGCCGTTGTCGTCAACGTCCACCAAGCCAAGAATCTGCCCACCCACTCTGCCGTAGGGGTACACGCGCTTCATGTCGTCCAAGAAATAGATGCCATCGAGCCCGAGCTCCTGCACGGCTTCACCTTTATCTTGGTCGACCTTGCGCTTCACGTAGGCGAACGTGGTGTTTTCGGTCGACAGCGAGCCTTCGTACAGCGAGGCGTCGCCGCCCAACACGCCGGCCAGAGCCTTGGCGGTGCCAGACACGTCGGTGATTTCTTTGGGATTGCAATAGATTGTGGTGGCCTGCACGTCTGAAGCCAGAACCTTGCCGTTGCGATCGTAAATCGTGCCGCGACGCGGCGAGAGCTCGACCGAAACGGTGCGCGACGCGGCCGCCTGCTCGCTGTAGTCGGACGCAACTATCACCTGGAGGTACACGAGTCGAATCACGATGGCAACGGCGACGAGCGCCAATGCCGCGATAAGCCAGCCCGTGCGACTGGAGGGGGCGTTGACCGCCGGCGACGTGCGTCGAGTTTCGCGAGGCACGGCAGCAACCTAGCCTTGGTTGGCCATGGACGACAAGCTGCCCGAGAGCGAAAGGTTGCCTGAGGCGTCGGTTGCCACGACGTCGGCCCCAAGCTCGACGGCCTCTGTCGCGGCAGGCGCGGCCATGCCCAGGCCTTCAGCGGCAATGCGAATATGCATGGAATTGGACAGCTGGCTCTGCTGCACTTCAAGATCGTTGCCCGCGGTTCTCTCGTTCGCGATTTGCGTGGACAAATCGTTCGTCGCGATGGTGGTCGACACGCTGAGCGCCGCAATGCCAACGCGCAGGCAGCACAAAAACGCCACCACGACGGCAACGAGCAGCGCAACGCGAACGACGCCGAACACGCTTTCGGGAACGCCGGCCGATTCAGCCGCACGGCGACGGCCCTCGACCACATTGATATCGGGATTTGACGCGTGGCGCAAATCGGGCGCCGCGCTGCCATGAATGTAAGCCGACCGGGAGGCACGGTATGAATCGCGTGTGCTCATGCCGGCCTCCTTTCTGTGTTTAGGCTGCGTTTTCAGTCGGCTTATCGACCCTCATTGGCCCCTCGCGGCGCCTATCGGATCTTCTCCGCGACTCGCAGCTTGGCGCTGCGGGCGCGTGGGTTAACTTCAATCTCTGCCTCGGTAGGCAGAATGGGTTTTCGCGTGACAACTTTCAGCGCGGGGTTCGCGCCGCACACGCACACCGGCAAATCGGGCGGGCACGTGCATTTTCTCGAATGCTCGGCGAACGCCTCTTTCACCGCTCGGTCTTCTAGCGAGTGGTAGCTGATCACCGCGATGCGACCGCCTGGATTCAGCCATCGAATAGCGGCGTCGAGCCCGCGGCGAAGCACGGTGAGCTCGCTGTTCACTTCGATGCGAAACGCCTGGAACGTCCTTTTTGCGGGGTGTCCCCCGGCGCGTCGAGCCGACGCGGGAATGGCCGCCTTGATGATGTCCACAAGCTCGCCCGTCGTCTCGATGGGATGGCTTGCGCGGCGCTCCACGATGAATTGCGCGATTCGGCTTGCCCACTTCTCGTCGGAATTGTCGCGGATGATCCGGGTGAGCTCTGCTGCGGATAAGGTGTTGATGAGCTCTGCTGCGGTTATGGTTTGTCTGCCCGGGTCCATTCGCATGTCCAGCAAGGCGTCTTCCCTAAACGAGAATCCACGCTGCGGGAGGTCGAGTTGCGGCGAGGAAACGCCGAGATCGAACAGAATCGCATCGATTCCGGGGACCTGCGCTTCCACGAGCAATTCATCTAAGTCGCCGAAGTTTCCGCGCAAAAGCATTACTTCGCACGCATCCTGCTTGGGAAGCGTGGAAAGGCGCTTTTTCGCGGCTGCCAGAGCCATTTCATCTTGGTCGATGCCGATCAAGATGCCTTGCGGCCCCAGCCTTTTGGCAACCTCGAAGGAATGCCCTGCCCCGCCGAGCGTTGAATCCACGAACGTGTGCTGTGTTTCTAGTTTCAATTGTTCGAGGCACTCGGCGAGCAAGACCGGTGTATGCCGATATTGAGTTGTCATTTCGCCCACGTCAGAACTCCTACGAATAGAGCAGCGCATCGAGGTCGATGGTCTGCTGCATGTCATCCCAACGCTGCGAATCCCAGATGTCGAATCGGTCCGTGTTGCCCACAAGCACGACTTCCTTATCGATTCCCGCCTTCTCGCGCAGCTTGGTCGGCACGTTGATGCGACCGGAGCCGTCCATCGCGGCCGGCGTTGCGCTGCCGTTCAATGCCATGCGAAGCAACATGTGTGTGCGATTGTTGGGGTCGTAGCCCCCGCGTTTCTCGAACACCGCTTCGACCCATGCATCGAATGCCTCGGCGGTATACACCGAAAGGAACTCGCCTTTGGTATCGGGAACGATTACCAGCTGGGTTTCCTCGGTCAGGGTTTTGCGAATGGGGGCAGGAAGAGACAGACGGCCCTTGGCGTCGAGCTTGTGACGATATTCGCCATACAGCCCAGCCACGGCCACCTCCTTCTTCTTTTCTCATTCGCGCGTTCTCTTAACCGGTGCCGACATTCTATCCCACTTTCTCCCACTGCTCAACCAAATTGACCCCTTTTCATCCCTTCATTCCCCTTTCGCTGCACCCACTTCATCCCCCAGCGCCACCCTCGAAAAACAGACGCAAAGCCATTTCGTAGAAAATTAAAAAGGGAGCACAAGATGTTGTGCCCCCTTTTAGAAACCATTGGCCAAAAGACCGTGGGAGAAAGTGGGAAAAAATTTCTTTACGAGTGGGAAACGAATGTGACGAACCTGTGAGGACGCCCCGAGAAAAGAGGCCATGCAAGCAAAAAGCCATTTCGTGGCAAAATAAACCGTTTTTGGGGCGTACATAGGCTCCAAATGCCCTCTAGCAAAGCCTTGGCATGCCTTTCAACAGCATCAAGCATGTTATATGGAATATAAAGATTGCATTATAAATAGAATAGTTTGCATAAAGAGACCGAAGCAGCCCCAAAACCGAGCTTTCTTGCCAAAATCTTTCATTTTTGGAGATTTGACAGTGCCCACTACGCACGAGGATGAGCAGCCAAATACTCCTCGCGAATGTGGGCACGACTGACGTGCGTGTAAATCTGCGTGGTCGATATATCGGAGTGGCCCAGCATCTCTTGGATAGACCTCAAATCGGCGCCGCCCTCCAACATGTGGGTCGCAAAGCTATGCCTCAACATATGGGGGTGCAAATTGAGAATGCCCACATGTTCGCCCGCACGAGCGACAATGGAATGCACCGCCTGGCGCGTAATGCGGCCGCCGCGAGCATTAAGAAACGCTGCCGCCGCCCCCTTCCCCTTCATGGACAGCTCAGCACGCGCGCCGCCGTAAAGATATTCAGAAAGAGCATGTTCGGCCGTTCCCGAAATGGGGGCGATTCTCTCGCGTGACCCCTTCCCAAAAACGCGCAAGACTCCTCCGTCGAAGTCGACATCGCCCACATCAAGGCCCACGAGCTCGCCGACACGCAGACCGCAGCCGTACAGCACTTCAAGCATGGCCCTATCGCGCGCGCCCCGAGCATCTTCTGGAAACGGTTGGTCGAGCAACGCCGCAACCTGCGCGACCGAGAGTACGTCGGGCAACCGATCGGGTTTTTTCGGAATGACGACGGAAGCCGCGGGGTTTGTGGCGACGATTTCATCCGCAGCCAGAAAGCGGTGAAAGCCTTTAACGGCGGACACGCGTCGGCTCACGGTGGATGAGGCATAGCCGCGCTGCGCTAAATCGGCCTCGTAGCCCGCGATATCGTCGCGCGTCACATCGGCGGGATCGGCCACTCCCATTTCTATGAGATACGCAAAATAATCGCGAAGGTCGGCATCGTAGGCCGCAAGCGTCAAGCGCGACGCTCCCCGCTCGACGCCCATATGGGCCAAATACTCGCGCGCGCACAGAAGGAAAGGGCGCGCAGCCGCGCTCCCCTCGTCGATATCACGTATGTACGATTTTCTCGGCATGTTGAAAGTATACGCCACAGGCAGATTATGAGCCGCGGCGGCTGATTGGAGCCGTCAATGGGGCAACATTCCAGGCGCCCTTTATGACGCGCCCCGCCCGCCATCGGACGATATACCATGGCCGAGAACGCATTCCTGAATCTGTTCCCCGGGGGTCGCATCAGGTCCACATCATAAAGCATGCCTGAAATTGCGCCATTGATGCGGACCTAACGCACGCCCGGGAAAACAAAGGGGGAGAGCCGCAGCCCTCCCCTCAATCAAATCTATTCCCCGTCGCGATGCTTCACGGCAGCGCCCACGAAACCGTTGAACAATGGGTGGGGCTTGGTGGGACGGCTCTTGAACTCGGGATGCGCCTGGCTTGCCACGAACCATGGATGGTTCGGCAACTCCACCATCTCGGTAAGGCGTCCATCGGGCGACACGCCGGAAATCACCAGACCGGCCTCTTGCAGCTTGCCGCGGTATTCATTGTTTACCTCATAGCGATGACGATGGCGCTCATAAATCACCTCTTCGCCATAGATTTCGAATGCCTTCGTGCCCTTCTCGAGTTTGCAGGGGTAAGCGCCCAAGCGCATGGTGCCACCCTTTTCGTCGATATCCTTCTGATCGGGCATGATGGAAATAACCTGGTATTCGGCATTCTCGTCAAATTCTGAAGACGTGGCGCCCGGCATGCCGGCAACGTCGCGCGCGAATTCGCACACGGCCGCCTGCAAACCAAGGCAAATGCCGAAATACGGCACGTCATGCGTGCGAGCGTAGCGCGCAGCGGCGATTTTGCCTTCGAACGCGCGCTGGCCAAAGCCGCCCGGCACCAAAATGCCGTCCATAGCGCCTAACAATTCCTCGGCGGTGCCATCATCGACCTTCTCGGCATCGATCAGATGCAGGTTCACGTTCACGCCGTTGGCGACGCCCGAATGATGCAGCGCCTCCATGATGGACAGGTAGGCATCGGGGAGCTTCACGTATTTGCCCACGATGGCGATGTTCACTTCGCCCTCGCAATCGGCCTGCGCGGAAAGGAAGCGGCGCAGCGGCGTAAGATCGACATCGTCGACGGGCAAGCCCAAACGCGCGAGCACCTTCTCGTCGAAATGCTGCTCGTGCAGCGCGATGGGCACCGAATAGATGCTGGGCGCGTCGATACAGGCCAGCACGTTGCCAGGATCAACGTCGCAGAACAGGGCGATTTTATCGCGCACGCCCGCCGAGATCTCGTGGTCGGAGCGGCATACGATGAAGTCGGGCTGCACGCCGACGCTGCGCAGTTCTTTGACGGAATGCTGCGTGGGCTTGGTTTTCACCTCATGTGCGGCGGCGATATAGGGCACCAACGTCACATGCACGAAAATGACGTCGCCGGGCTCTTTTTCCTTCTTGAACTGACGAGCGGCCTCGATGAACGGCTGGCTTTCGATGTCGCCCACCGTGCCGCCGATTTCGGAAATCACGATGTCGGCGTTGGTTTGGCTGGCGATGCGATACAAGCGCTCTTTGATGGCATTGGTGACATGCGGAATAACCTGCACGGTGCCGCCCAAAAAATCGCCGCGACGCTCGCGGGCGATGAGGCTTTGATAGATGGAGCCTTGGGTGAAGTTGGAGTCGCGCGTCAGGCTCTCATCGATGAAGCGCTCGTAATGGCCCAGGTCGAGGTCGCCCTCATGGCCGTCATCGGTCACGAACACTTCGCCATGCTGAAACGGGCTCATGGTGCCAGGATCGACATTGAGATACGGGTCGATTTTCTGCATGGTAACGTGATAGCCGCGAGCCTTCAGCAGATGTCCCAGCGATGCCGCCGTAATGCCCTTGCCCAACGACGAAACCACGCCGCCCGTCACGAAAATGTGCTTGGCCATGATGCTCCTTTGCGCTTGCCGTGCCTTCCGATTCGCAACGCGCCGCACCCGAAAACACGCTCGGGCCCAGCACAGTGCTTCACTCAAACGTTGTTTTATTCTACGCGCGTCGAAGCCTCCGCCGAAACCCCGAAATTGAACGAATGCGGTGTTTTTACATGGCAGAAACACAGAAGCACGTCGATCGACCGCGGCGCGGTAAAATGAGTCGTTCATGCATACGCGCTCACGCGCGTTCACACGTCCAGCTTTTGGGAGGCTTCATGCGCATAGGCTTCGATAACGACAAATACATCGCCCTGCAGGCGGAACATATCCGCGAACGCATCGGGCAATTCGGCGGCAAGCTGTACCTGGAATTCGGCGGCAAGCTGTTCGACGACCACCATGCCAGCCGCGTGCTGCCCGGCTTCCAGCCCGACAGCAAGATTCGCATGCTGAAGCAATTCGCCGATGACGTGGAAATCATTGTGGCCATCAACGCCAACGATATCGAGAAGAACAAGATGCGCGGCGATTTGGGCATCACCTACGACGAGGACGTGCTGCGCCTGCTCGACATCTTCGCGAACATGGGCTTCGCCACCGCGGGCGTGGTGATCACCCGTTACGAAAACCAGCCCTCGGCTGCGGCATTCCGTCACAAGCTCGACTCGCTGGGCGTGAAGAGCTACCTGCACTACCCCATCGCCGGCTATCCCTATGACGTGGCCCGCATCAATTCCGACGAAGGCTTCGGCAAAAACGAATTCGTGGAAACCACCCGCCCGCTGGTTGTGGTAACCGCCCCCGGCCCCGGTTCGGGCAAGATGGCCACGGCCCTCTCGCAGCTCTACCACGAGCACAAGCGCGGCGTGGCTGCCGGCTACGCAAAATACGAGACGTTCCCCATTTGGAACCTGCCCTTGAAGCATCCCGTGAACGTTGCCTACGAGGCCGCAACCGTCGACTTGGACGACGCGAACGCCATTGACCCGTTCCATCTTGAGGCCTACGGCGAAACTACGGTCAACTACAACCGCGACATCGAGATTTTCCCCGTGCTGAAGAACATGCTCGACGGCATTTTGGGCGAAAGCCCCTACCAATCGCCCACCGACATGGGTGTGAACATGGCAGGCTTGGCCATTTGCGACGACGAGGCGTGCCGCGACGCCGCCAAAATGGAAATCGTGCGCCGTTATTTCAACGCCGCTGTCGAACAGCGCCGCACGGGTGCGCACCCCGAGTATGTGCAACGTCTCGAGCTTTTGATGAACCAGGCCGGCGTCGACGCGAATTTCTCGCCTGCACGCAAAGCCGCCCTGCTGAAGGAAGAAGCCACGGGCGCGCCGGCGGGCGCCATGGTCTTGCCCGACGGCCGCGTTGTCACGGGCAAAACGTCGAACCTGCTGGGCGCCGCATCGTCGCTGCTGATGAATGCGTTGAAAGGCGTTTCCGGCGTCGACGAAGACCTGTTCGTCATTTCCGACGAAGTGATCAAGCCCATCTGCGACTTGAAGCAGAACACCCTGCACGCGAACAACCCGCGACTGCATTCCGACGAAACGCTGCTCGCGCTTTCGGTGAGCTCGGCAACCGACCCAATCGCCAAACTACTTATCGACCACGCCGACGAACTGCGTGGATGCGATGCGTTCTTCAGCGTGATCATTTCCGACACCGACGAGAAGCTCTACCGCACCCTGGGCATCAACGTGTGCTGCGAACCGAAATACGAGAAAAGAAGGTTCTTCCATAAGTAAAGTGCCAGCGGCACTTTACTTCCCTGTCTTC
>CALBLG010000115.1 GCA_937895975.1 uncultured Slackia sp. | reverse complement strand
TTGCCCGCCTCGGCGTTGATATCGATCTTCACTGGGGAAGAAAGCGCGCTCACCAACCCCACGCGCTTCACGGCGGTAATAAGCTCTTGGGTGGTGAAGCATGTCTTCGTTGCCCACGATTGGGGAATAATCTGGCGATAGTTCGGGAAATTGCCCTCGATGCGGCGATTGATGAGCACCATGTTCTGATACGTGAATACGATTTGGTTGGCGGTAAGGCCAATTGTGATGGATTCTTCCATCTTGGGCAGACTCGCCACCTCCTGCAGGAACACGCCCGACACGATGGCCTCGAAGTTTTCTTCTGCGCCCTCGAGCGCGATATCGGCCACGGCAAGGCGGTACGAGTCGGTGGCAACCATGCGCAAGCCCTCTTCCGACGTGGAAATGAGCACGCCCGTAAGCACGGCGCGGCTTTGGTCTTTCGACACGACCTTCGCCACGCGCTTCACCATGCTGCAAAACTCCGAGAAAGGCACTTCGATGGAACTCGACACATTCACATCGGGGAAAGGCGGGAAGTCAGCGGCGTCGAGGGTCTTCAGCACGAACGAAGACTTGCCGCATGAAACGGTAACCGTCGACTCATGCGTTTGGAACTCTACGGCGGCTTCGGGAAGGTTCTTCACGATATCGAGCAGAAGCTTCTCGGGAATAACGGTAACGCCCTCTTCCTCGACGAGCGCAGAAACGCTATAGCGAATAGATCGCTCGAGGTCGGTGGTTTCCATGACAAGCCCGTTGCCTTCTGCTTTGATATAGACGCCCGAAAGCACGGGGATGGTGGAGCGAGAAGACGTTCCCTTAGACACGATGGTAAGCGCATTAAGGAGTTCGCTCTTGTTGATGTTGAATCTCACTTTTTTGTCCTTCTGCTCTTAAATAAATAATTAATAATCTTAGTAGTCATATATACGGTGGAAAAGTGGGAAAGCAATAATCAGACCTGTTCAGGGCTTGTATTTTATGACTGAACGATAGTGGTGTAACGAGTACCGTTTTCCACTCGTTTTATAGCTTTGATTATCTTCCCACCCTTTTCCGCATGTTTTCACTCAGTTTTCCCGAATGTTTTTAATAACAATTTCGAGCTCTTCTTGAAGCTCGCGGTCGTTTTTGAGCTTCTCTTCGATCTTCTCGACCGACGACATAATGGTCGAATGATCCCGATTGAAGCGTTTTCCAATGTCATTGTAGGGTATGTCAATCATCTGTCGGCATAGATATATGGCAACATGCCTCGCGTAGGCGATATTGCGCGTGCGTTTCTTCCCCACGAGGTCGGCGTGGCTCACCTGGTAGTATTGCTCCACTTCCTTTTGGACCGCCTCGACGGTTATTTTTCTCAAGGCGCCAGCCGAGAAGTGGTTTTCGAGCAGCGATTTCACGTCGGCGAGCGTTATATCGGGGTTGCCGAACGCCGTCATTTGGGAAATTACCTTGGTTACGGCGCTTTTCAACTCGCGCACGTTCGAACTGGAGATTTCCGCGATATACATTTGTATATCTTCGGGGATGTACAAATCCCAGCTGCCTTCGGTTCGCTTGTATTCGTCGATGAACGACTTGATGATGCCGAGCTTCGTTTCCACTTCGGGCGGCTGAATGTCGTACGTGCCCCCGGAATTGAATCGGCTTTTGTAGCGCTCGTCGATATCGATGTTCTTCGGCGAGCGGTCGGCCGAAAGCACTACCTGTTTGCCCGCATCGGTAAGACGGTTGAACAGCTGGAACACAATGTTGATAGTGGCTTCCTTGCCTTGGAAATACTGCACGTCGTCGATGAGCAGCACGTCGGCGTCGAGGTATCGGCTTTGGAAGGTCTGGTAGCTCGACTTATCTTTCGCGTGAGCCTGCGCGGCGATGGAATACTCGTTGATGAATTCGGACGCGTCGATATACACGACGCGCAATTCACGCCTGGTTTCGAGGATGTAGTTTTGGATGGCACGCAGCAGGTGCGTTTTGCCCAACCCTGATTTTCCATAGATGAACAGGGGGTTCAGTGTCGATTTTCCGGGATTTTCCGCTACGGCGACCGCCATGGAGTATGCCAGGCGATTCGAGTCGCCGATGACGAAATTCTCGAAGGTGAGCGCCGCCGCGCCGATATCCATACCGTTGGCCGCGGCGATCTGACTGCCTGTGAGCTGTGCCGCCGGCGCGTTTGCGGCTGTCGGCTGCGTCGCGGGCGACAGCTGTGCCGCAGGCGTCGGTTGGGCGGCGGGGGCGACGGGCGCCTGCGCAACGGCGGGTTGCGGGGCCGGGCTTTGGGCGGCTGGCACTGGCATTGCTGCGGGCGCGGTGGGCTGCTGCGATACGGATGCCTGCGCGGGCCTCGCGGCGGCGGCGATTTGCTGCATGAATGCCGAAGAATTCGGGTCTACCTCAATTTCCACCACGTACGCCACGCCGAACAACTCGTTCAGAGCCTGCTCTATTTGCGCCAAAAATCGCTTCTCTATCTGGCCTTTTATGAATTCGGTATCGACGGTGGCCATAAGGAAGCCCTCGCTCGACGCCTGAGGCTGCATGCGCCCGAGGAACGCATCGATTTGCGCGGGGTTCACCGTGCCATACGATTTCACTTTGTCGATGACGGCTTGCCATGTTTCGTAGGGATTATTGGGATCCATAATGCCTCAAGCCGCCTTCCCGTGTCGTGTCGTACCGAGATTATAGCGGCCTTGCCTCCAATTCGCGTGTGTGCGGATGCGTGCCTGAATTAAAACAGCGCGTCGATGACGCGTTTGCCCTCGTCGGTGATTTGCCTCATTCTGCCGACGGTTTCGATAAGCCCCTGCTCTTCGAGCTTCTTCAATACGCGGTGCGCGCTGCTCGAAGCCAGATTCAGCTGCTCGACAACGTCGGTCACGCGCAGGGTTGGCTCCTGCATGAACAGGTACAACACGTCCATTTCGCGATCGGAGAGGACGGGAATCATTTGCTTGCGCTGCGCAGGTGTAGGCGAGCCGGCGGGCTTGGAGAAATCTTCCTCGGGCTTCACGCTGATGGTGACGACTGCCCCCGATTTGATGTTGTCTTCGATGGTGATGCGCCCGTGGGAAAACGAGAGATACTCTTTCACTAGGGGCAGGCCGCTGCCAACGCCTCGAATGTAGCGCTTCATGTCGCTTGTGGCGGACGAAAAGCCTGGCATCTGGGCCTTTTCCTTCTGCGGAATGCCCGGGCCTTGGTCGGTGAAACGAATGGTGTTGCCCTTGTCGAAAATCGACACCACGATTTCCTTGAATTGCGCGTGGATGAAATTCTCGCTCACCTCGCGAATGGCGGTGTAGGGAATGCTGCCGCCGGCCTGCTGGGCCTGGGTGTAGATCGTCGAGGCGAGGTTTTCAATGAATTCGGCCGTGGTAGTGGGCTCGATTTCCGTGACGCGCGGCGCGCTTCTGAAGTCGTCGTAGCAAGCGATTCTCGCGGACGCGAGCGCGCGCGAGTAATCCTCGTTGACTCCTGAAGCGACTTCGGATGCGTTTTGTGCTGTGTTTAGTGTAGGTTCCAACGCTTTTCCCAAGTTATTCCAGGTTTTCCGATAATTTCCGTTCATTTGGAAAAACGAAAAATCTTTTTTCCCGAATGAGATACCTCATTCTAGAGGTGGAAAGTCATGTTTTTCAAGAGCCTTTCCACCATGAGTGGAAATTTCCATAGCGGTTGGCCTGAACCTTTCCGCGTTTTCCACTTTTTATTCAATGAATGTGGAAAACATTGGAAAGAAGAGGAAAGCACTGCGGAAAACTGCGGAATATGGCTTGACTGTCGGAAAAATACGTGGATGAAACTGGAAAAACGCGATGGTTTGTACGCTTTCAGAAAAGTAAAGCCCTTCTGTTTTTCCAAGTGCTGAAAATCCTTGTGAAAAATAATAAAATACCAGGTCAATAAAGGAAAATAGTTTCATTTCCCCAAACATTCCAGGCTAACTTTTCCAAGTATTCCAAGAGGCGTTTCATGGTTTTCCGCGTAGTTTTCCACCGTAAAAAGCGTGCAATGCCTGGGTTTTCCTCATTTTCCACAATTTCAAGATGGTGCAAACGCTGGTTTTCCCCACAATGGCGTTTTTCAATGAGAATCCGGTTGGAAAATGCCGGCAAACGGTGCTTTCCACGACGGAAAGTTTTCCATCGGTGTTGGAAAACCTATATATAGTGTTCGAATTCTGCGGGTGCCCAGGCATGGTGGTCGCATGCCGGAAAAAGCGATTCCCTTAAAAATTGGTCTATGAACTGCGTGAAAAGGGGGTTTACATCCAATTGCGCTACGGTATACTTATACGGCTATTCATAGAGAAACACATGCTGCAATAACGTGAAAGGGAGTCGATATGAAGCGCACCTATCAGCCGAATAACCGCAAGCGCGCCAAGACCCACGGTTTCCGCGCACGCATGGCGACCAAGGGCGGCCGTGCCGTTCTCGCTCGTCGTCGCGCCAAGGGCCGCAAGCGTCTGACCGTGTAAAAACCCGGAGGTCGGCGTGAAATCGACAATTAGGTCGAGCGCCGACGTTTCGCGGCTTTTTTCGCAGGGAAAACGCTTCAGCACGCCGTTCGCAACGGTTCTTGTGCTGAAGAACACCGAGCAACACGACCATGGCCACCATGGTCGTGTTGCTTTTATTGCGGGAAAAAAGCTTGGCAATGCCGTCTGGCGCAATGCCGCGAAGCGTCGCCTTCGAGCAATCGTATGCGACTTGGGAGGCCCGTGGGAAGGTTACGATGTCGTTATTTCGGCACGCGGGAACATTCTGAAGGCTTCTTATAGTAAAGTGAGCGGCGCATGCGAAAAGGCCCTTGTAAAGGCCGGTTTAATCACCTCCGCTTCGCGATAATGCTCCGGGCGGGGAAATATGTGAAAGAAGGCGGAATTCGATGAATGCCGTGCTCGCATTTGTGCGCTCGCTTCCGAAGCGGGCCGCGATGCTCGCGATTCAATTCTACCGTGCTGCCATTTCACCGCTGTTCGGCCCTTGCTGCCGTTACGTTCCCTCGTGCTCGGAATACGGGCTCGAGGCAATTAAGCGTTTCGGCTTGCGAAAGGGCGGCTGGCTCGCCGTCAAACGCATCGCAAGATGCCATCCTTTCCATGAGGGTGGCTACGATCCTGTTCCCGACAAGCTCTAGAAAGGCAGTGCCGTATGTGGGACGCGTTTAAGGATTGGATATTCAATTGCATCGCTTTCTTCGCCAATTTCGTTGGCGACTGGGGCCTCGCGATTTTGATTATCACAATCATCTTCCGTCTGCTTGTTGCGCCTATCATGCACAAGCAAATCAAGTCGAGCTTCCAAATGCAGAAGGTTCAGCCCCTGATGCAAGAGATTCAGAAGAAGTTCGCCGACGACCCCATTCGTCAGAATGAGGAAATGCAGAAGCTCTACGCCGAAACCAAGTTCAATCCCTTGGCCGGTTGCGTGCCGATGCTTATTCAGATGCCAATCTTCTTGGCCATGTTCCAAACGCTTCGCGAGATCGGCTTTTCCCACCCCGACGAGAGCTACACGTTCTATGGCCTGGTCAATGACCTGACGCAGACCCCTTCGGGCGTGTTTGCCGATGGTTTCGGCGCTTTCTTCCCGTACCTCGTGCTTATGCTGGTGTTCGCCCTGGCGACGTTTTTGCCCATGGTTCTGCAGAACATCAAGAACGATTCCGCCCAACGTAACCAGATGCTCATCATGGGCGGCATCATGACGCTTATGATGCTCTGGATTTCTTGGGGTTCGCCCGCCGGCGTTTTGCTGTTCTGGGGTGCTTCTTCGGTGTTCGGCATTTTGCAGCAGCAGCTCACGATGCATCACCTGAAGAAGGTCGACGCCGAGGCCGAGGCTGCCCGCATCGAAGTCGAGCCTGTGAAGGTCGACGTCGAGCGCAAGGCCAAGAAAAAGCGCCCGACCAAGAAGCACTAATATCGATCCGATTTTGCTGCGCGCCCTTTGCGGCGCGCTTGCTATAGAGAAAGGATTGAACCATGGCTGAAGAGAACATGGTTGACCAGGTCGAAGAGGCGCCCGAGTCCGCCGAGGAACAGCCTCTTCGCGGCGATGCTCCCCATAGCGAAGAGCATGACTTGACCGATGAGGAAATCGACAAGATCGCCGATACCGCCATCGATGCGCTGCAGGGAATCCTGAAGCATTTCGACGTGGGCGAAGTGACCATCGACGAGTACGAGGGCGATGAAGGTGAACTCATACTCGACATTACTGGCGACAATCTGGCGATTCTGATTGGCCGCCACGGCAAGACGCTCGATGCGCTGCAGTTCATCATTTCGGCCATCACGACGCGCACCATCGGCTTCCGTTATCCGGTTATTGTTGACGTTGAGGGATATAAGAACCGCCAGCGCCAGAAAATCGAATCGGTCGCGTTTTCCGCTGCTCGTCGTGCGAAGTCTCAACATCGCAGCGTGAAGTTGCGTCCTATGACGCCTTATGAGCGCCGAATCGTTCACCTGGCTCTTCGCGATGAGCCAGGCGTCGAAACCGCGTCTGAAGGCGAGGGTTCCGCTCGCCATGTGGTGGTTATCCCCGATTAACCGAGCCTCATAGCTGCTTTCAAGGCCCTTCTTTTGAAGAAGGGCCTTTCTTTATGCCTTGTGCACGAACCGTTGGTATTATGGTGCAATTAATCGCATCCCGTATGTCGCGAAACGATTGGATACGCATGGGCAAACTCCTGGAAATCATGGATCAGCAGCATGGCATCGTGCTTACCGAACAACAGGAATCGCTGTTGTTCGACGATCTTCATGCCATCATGGAAATCAATCAAACCATGAATCTCACGCGCATTCTTTCGGAAGAAGATGGCATGGTTCTGCATTTGGAAGACAGCGTTTTGGGCTTGCCGTATGTCCAAGCTGCGCCCGAAGGCCTATATGGCGATTTGGGAACAGGCGGAGGATTCCCTGGAATTCCCTTGTGTATCTTGACGGGGCGCGAAACGCTGCTGGTCGATTCCGTGAAGAAAAAGGTGCGCGCGTTGGAACCGGTGGCGGAGACTCTTGGTATTGGGGACGCGCTGTCGACGTACGGCGGTCGTATCGAAGACCTTGCCCTGGAACGTCGTGGAATGTTCTCAGTACTTACGGCGCGCGCCCTTAGCTCTTTGGGCTCGTTGCTTGAGCTTGCATCGCCTCTGTTGCGCGAAGGCGGCAGGCTCGTATGCTACAAGGCCCAGCCGTCTGATGAGGAACTCGACACCGCATTCGGCATCATGAAGCCGCTCGGCTTCAAACTCGTGTGCGACGATGCGCATGAGTTGAGCGATGGGTCGCATCGGAGAATTTTCGTTTTCGAAAAAGTCGGGGATGCCCGGATTGAGCTTCCTCGACGAATAGGCATGGCTCAGCGCAACCCCCTTACCGCCGCCGATTTCAAAGCGAAGTCAAAGCCCAAGGCTCGAAAGAATCGCCGACGCGCGTGATTTTCGCCATTTTCGGTTTGAAAATCCATGACTTATGAGTCGTGGAGAACAAAAATAGGCCCTTAGAACGGCTCTCAGAGCCTTGTTTTTAAAACCCCAGGTCAGGGTGATATAAAAAAAGAGTTTCAGCAATAAGACTTTGGAAAACGGTCGGGTTGTGGGACAGGGGACAGCCCCTTGTCCCATAATGGTCGGGTCGAACGATCGAGGCGGGGCCCGCCCCCTGCCCTGCTTGTTCCTAAAGATGAAATCGTTCTTGTGTGCCAAAAGTTTTTGATACAAGAATTTTTGGCACGCAAGAACGATTGGCCGACGCATGAACGGGCCGACCTATATAATGTAAATCTCGATGGCGTTTCGCCCCAATGTTTCACGTGAAACATTGCTCATCTTTGTTTACATTGGCTTTAAGCCTCGCGAATATATGCACCACCAACGAAGGAGGACGCGTGGGACTGTTTGATGGTTTCAAACGCAAGGGTCAAGAGCATGAAGCTCAGCCCGGCCAAGCGACGGAAGATGAGAGAAACAACGGCTACGACATCGAGAATGCCCCCGTTGTTGAACGCGATGCGAATGTTTCACGTGAAACATCGCCCGTCTCGTCGACGCAGGAAGATTTGCAGGCGAGTGCATATATCGATGAACCTGCTCCAACCGAGAATGCCTACACCAGCACTCCTCTTCGTTCCTATGCCGAGAAGAAGCCCGTCACCCATGTTATTGGCGCAACGAAAGTGATTGCCATCCTTAATCAAAAAGGCGGCGTGGGCAAATCTACTACGACCATCAATCTTGGTGCCGCGTTGGGTGCAATGGGCAAGCAAGTGCTGCTTATCGACCTTGACCCGCAGGGCAATACGTCGAGCGGTTTGGGCATCGAGAAAAACCAATTGGAAGCATGCATTTACGACGTGCTTATCAGCGATACCCAGCTGACTGACATCATTATTCCTGACGTATGCGAGGGCTTAGATGTGGCTCCGGCTACCATCAATTTGGCCGGTGCGGAAGTCGAGCTGGTTTCCGAGATGGCGCGCGAAAACCGTCTGAAAGAAGCGATCAACCACATTCGCGGAAAATACGATTATGTGTTCATTGATTGCCCGCCGTCGCTCGGCTTGCTTACCGTGAACGCGCTCGTCGCCGCCGACAAACTGCTGATTCCTATCCAATGCGAGTTCTATGCATTGGAAGGCGTTACCAAGCTGCTCGATTCGATGAAGCGCGTGAAGAGCCTCTTGAATCCCGGCTTGGAGATTTACGGCGTGCTGCTGACGATGTACGACGGCCGCACCACGCTTTCGAAGCAGGTTGCCGCTGAAGTGCGCAACTTCTTTGGTCGAACCGTGTTCGAGACGGTGATTCCCCGTACTGTTAAAATTTCCGAGGCCCCGAGTTTCGGGCAGCCTATTAACGAATACGACCCAACTGGCAAGGGCGCCCAAGCATATGGCGCGCTTGCAAGAGAGGTGAGCCGACGTGGCTAAGAATAAGAAAGCAGGCCTTGGCAGGGGATTGAATTCTCTGCTTGGAGGCTATGAGGCCCCGGCCGAGCCGATGCGACCTGCCGCCGCGCGCAATGCGGAACAAGCTGTTTCCGAGGTGCGCGAAGTTGCTCCTGCGCCCGTTGTTGAGCGCGAGGTGATTCGCGAAGAAGACCTGGCACCTGAAGATCGCGAGACGCTCGACGGCGAGAAATACTCTGCACCCAAAACCTACGCCAAGCCTGCGCCTGCTACCGAGCCCCTTGGCGCTCGCATGGCGGTAAAAGATGTGGTTGCAAAGCCTGAGCTTATCGAAGAGAACGATGGCGTTACCATCAAGGGCGTTGTCGAGCGTCCGGTTACGCCGGCTGCCCGCTATATGGAAGAGGTAGACAGGCCGAGTGCAATCGACGCGCGCCTTCTTCAACGCGAATCCGTCAGCGCCGCCCCTGCAGTTGCTGCGGTTTCGGCGCCTGTCGCTCCTGAGCCCGTTGCGGCCGCATCGCAATCTGCTTCTAAAGGCAGCCAAAACGAAGAGGTTGTTTCGCAGCATAACTTGGATGAAGTGCCGATTGAACTGGTTCACCCCAACCCCAACCAGCCGCGCATGCATTTCAATAAAGATGAGCTCGACGAGCTGGCGTTGTCTATTGAAAAAGACGGCTTGCTTCAGCCTATTCTGGTGCGTGAAGACGCAAAGGGCTATGAAATTATTGCAGGCGAGCGGCGTTGGCAGGCATCGCAGATTGCCGGCTTGAAAAAGGTGCCGGTGCGCATCAAAGAGGCCGACGACATGAAAGTTCTGGAGCTGGCCCTTATCGAGAACCTTCAGCGAAGCGACCTGAATCCCATCGAAGAGGCCTATGGCTACAAGCGGATGATGGAACGCGGAAATCGTACTCAGTCTGAAGTCGCGAATGCGGTTTCAAAGGGCCGTTCCACTATTGCAAACGCGTTGCGCTTGCTCGATTTGCCTGAAGATGCGCAGCAGATGCTGTACGAAGAGATTATCACTGCAGGCCACGCTCGCGCTATTTTGTCGATTCCATCGGAAGAAGGCCGTGCCAAGCTGACTGAAAAGCTTGCGAAGGAAAAGCTTTCGGTGCGAGAAGCCGAATCGCTCGCCCGCCTTATTGCCGGCCGCGAGAAGCGGAAGAACAATCCGGTGAAGAAGCCGCCTACGCCGAAATTCTATCGGAAGGCCGCGAAAAGCCTTACCGAGTCGTTCGGCACGAAGGTTCGCATTCGCTCCGCAAACGGCAAAAATAAGATCGAAATCGAATTCAAGGACGAGGAAGATCTGCACAGGCTCTACGACTTGATGGAGCACTCGGAAGAGTAAAAGGTATACATGCGGAAGGCCTTCGATGATTCTCGGGGGCCTTTCTTGAATGATGGGCCGTTTGTGCGACCGTGCCCCATCGAATGGAGTTGATATGGTCGATATCGAAAAAGGCATTAAGGCGTATTCCCGTGAAGGCTTGATCGAGTTCATTCAAAACTCAGGCTTTCCTACATTTCGTGCGAAGCAAATTGAACAGTGGCTCTACCAAAAGGGAGCCAAATCGTATGACAGCATGACGAATCTGTCGAAGGATATGCGCGCTCGGCTCGCCAGCGAGGCACCGCTGTATTGCGCTGAAATCGACGATCGCCAAATTTCAAAGGATGGAACCCGCAAATATATCGTCCGGTATGTCGACGGCAAAACGGCCGAGATGGTTGCGATGCCCACCGACAACCGCCTGACCGTCTGCGCTTCGTCGCAGGTTGGCTGCGCTATGGCCTGCTCGTTTTGCGCCACGGGCAAAGAGGGGTTTTCGCGTAATTTGCTCCCTGGCGAAATTGTTGAACAGGTGCTGCTTGCCCAGGAGGATATGGGAATGCGCGTAAGCAACGTGGTCGTTATGGGGCAAGGCGAACCTTTCCAAAATTATGGCAACACACTTGCAGCGCTTCGTTTTTTGAATGGGAAAGACGGTCTTAATATCGGCGCTCGACACATGACCGTGTCGACGTGCGGCATAACCGACGGCATTCAGGCATTCGGTGCTGAGCCTGAACAGTTCGTACTGGCGATTTCCCTCCATTCGGCAATACAGGAAACGCGTGACGCGCTTATGCCGCGCATGAAAAATCAAACGCTGCCGAAGCTCCACGACGCCATCGAGGCATATCAGGCCGATTGCGGTCGTCGCGTTTCTCTTGAGTATCTGCTTATCGACGGTTTCAACGATGACGACGAGCACCTGGATTCGCTCATTGAATTCTGTCAGGGCATTCAGACACATGTGAATTTGCTGCCGTTGAACAACGTTCCCGGTTCGCCATTCAAGCCCGCCGGCAAACATCGAGTCGAGCGTTTTATGCGAGCGCTCGAACGTGCGGGCGTGGAAGCAACCATGCGCGACTCGCGTGGCGGGGATATCGCCGCCGCATGCGGACAATTAAAGAACCAGAAGCACGCTGAATAGGTTGCGGTATGAATGCCTTCCCCCGTTTCGTCTCAATATTGAAAACGACATGCGCACTCGGTTTGTGCGCCATGCTTGCTTTAGGCGCCATTCCTGGCATTGCGCCAGACGCAATCGCGGAAGATGCCTCAAGCGCTGAAACGGCGCAGTCGGCTTCCACTCAAAACGAAACGAAAACGGTGCGCGTGGGATGGCTTTTGAGCAATCAAGGCTTTCAATCGGGAACTCCGGGCGAGTATCTATCTGGCTGGGGGTATGAATATCTGCAAACGCTTTCGTATTACACGCCTGGGTGGAAATACGAATATGTAACGGGTACGTTCACCGAGCTTATGGAAAAGCTTGAAGCGGGCGAGATTGACCTCATGCCGAATATCTCGTATACCGACGAGCGTGCTCGGAAGATGCTGTTCTCGTCGAATCCAGAGGGAACGGAACGCTACTACATTTATGCAAAGCCTGGCCGCGACGATTTGACGCAAGGCGACCCACGGGCGCTTAATGGGTTGACGATTGGTTGCAACGCCAATGTGATGCAGACCGAAGTTGGCATGCAATGGCTTGCGGGCGAGGAAATCGAATGCTCGTATAGGTATTACGACACAGGCGATGAATTGTTCGACGCATTGTCGAATGATGATGTTGATGCCATCATCATGAACGACACGCTCTCGTCTGAAGATGCGATGCCGATGTTTTATGTGGGCGAGAGCAATTACTATTTTGTGACGCCGCTTTCTCGCCAAGATTTGATGGATGACATCAATTCTGCCATGATTGCGCTGCGCGCGGCAAACCCGCGCTACAACGATGAAGTGAAAACTCGATATTCGGTAAGCGACGGCGGAGCGTCGTCGCTTACTGGGGTCGAAAAGGCGTGGCTCGCCGATAAAGACAACGCCGTCAACATTGGGTACTTGAACAACACGCTTCCCTATTGCAGCCAAGCGAGCGATGGCTCGATGGAGGGCTCTCTTTCTTCGTTGGTGGGAATTTTAGAGAGTCAGTTCGGTATTGCGGTGCATACGTTCCCCTATGCAACGAACGCCGAATTGGAAGAAGCGCTGCATGAAGGCTCTATAGATGCAGCCATGCCTGTGTGCAACGATTATTGGCTCGCCGAGCAAGATGGCTCCATTCAATCTTCTACGCTCGTAGAGTCGTCGCTTATTGCGCTGTATCGCGGCGGAAGCTTGGGCGAGGCGCTTTCGAGCATTGCCACGTATTCGTCTGCGGTATTCGACGACGATACGATACGGGTGCGATATCCTGAGTCGACTATCACGGAATACGATACTGTTGCCGATTGCGTCGAAGCGGTGAAGAAGGGCGACGCGGGTGCGTGCATTGTCCCGATGGCGAGTTTCGATGCTGTATCGGAATCTACGAACCTTGGCGAACTAAAGACTGCCGAGCTCGCGAAATCGGTGGAATTCTCTTGCTGGATGCGTCAAGGCGACCATGAATTGTTGAGCATCATCAATAAAGGCATCGTGCTGTCGGGCGATAAGATGGCCACCGGCTCATATGCCCATTACAGCCCCGTCTCTGAAGAATCGTCGTTTGCGAGGTTTCTCGATGAAAACAAGGTGGCCGTTATTAGCTTCGCCATTGCTCTATTGGTGGCCATCATTGCAGTTTTGGTGTGGTCGCTGCGCCGAGCTCATCTGGCGCAAGAAAAAGCCCAAGCCGCCAATGCCGCAAAAACGGCGTTTCTTGCTCGCATGAGCCATGATATTCGTACTCCGCTTAATGGCATCGTCGGCTTGCTCGAAGTGGGTGAGATGCATCCCGACGACGTCGAGCTTCTGAGCGATAATCGAGCCAAGGCGAAGGTGGCCGCCGATCACCTGCTGACGCTTATCAACGATATTCTGGAAATGAGCAAAATCGAAGACCGCGCAATCGTGCTTGAGCGCACATCGTTCAATCTCGTCGATCTGTTCCGCGATGTGCTTGTTCTGGCGAAGATTCGCGCCCGGGAGCGCGGGGTGACTATCGTCCACGATGAGGCGTGCAACCTTCGATACCCGGATGTATACGGCAGCCCCGTGCATGTGCGACGGGTTATGCTGAACCTTGTCGACAATTGCGTGAAATACAACAAGCGCGGCGGTATGGTGACGTGCTCGTCTCAGCTTCTCGGCGTTGATGATGACGTGGTGACCTATAGATTCGTGATATCTGATACGGGTATTGGCATGAGCGGGGAGTTTCTTGAGCATATTTTTGAGCCGTTCTCGCAAGCGTCCGACGATGCGCGAAGCAATTACCAGGGCACGGGCATGGGCATGCCTATCGTGAAGGCGCTCGTGGAGCAAATGGGCGGAACCATAGAGGTTCAAAGCAAGCTGGGCGAAGGTTCCGAGTTCACGATAACGATGCCGTTCGATATCGACCGTAATCCAAAAGAGCATCGCACCGATGAAACGCCGAACGTCGATTGCTCGATTGACGGGCTTACCGTGTTGCTTGCCGAAGACAACGAACTGAATGCGGAAATTGCGACGGAACTGCTGTCGAGCGAGGGCGCCGCGGTCGTGCGCGCGAATGATGGCGAACGTGTCGTCGAGACGTTCCGCGACAAACCGGCAGGAACTTTCGACGCCATTTTGATGGACGTGATGATGCCCAAGATGGACGGCTATGAGGCAACGAGAGCCATTCGTCTGAGTGGCAAGCCCGATGCATTGACGATTCCCATTATTGCCATGACGGCGAATGCGTTTTCGGAAGACGCGAAAGCGGCAAGAGACGCGGGCATGAATGACCACCTTCCTAAGCCTATAGACATAAACGTGGTGAAAGCCACTTTATGCAAGCATTGCAAGAAGCAAGGCTTCTGACCTGTTTGAGGGGAAATGAAGCCGTTGCATGTGCCGCGCAGTGCTTGCGCTAT
The DNA here is from genome assembly GCA_937895975.1 of uncultured Slackia sp. Taxonomy (GTDB): domain Bacteria; phylum Actinomycetota; class Coriobacteriia; order Coriobacteriales; family Eggerthellaceae; genus Slackia. Next base: position 23,318 of record CALBLG010000115.1, on the reverse strand, counting down.
ATTGAACGAAGAGAGATTCGACGCTGCGCTTCCAGCGGCCGGCCGACGACAAGAGTGAGGAACGAAATGGCGTATTCAGGCAATCCGAAAGAATATTCCGTCGCTGTGGTGTACGGCGGTACGAGCGGCGAGCGCGAAGTGTCTTTGAATTCCGGCAGATGCTGCGCGGCCGCGCTTGAAGAGGTAGGCTTTTCGGTGGACCTTATCGACCCGTCCAAGAAGGCCGACTTGGTAAAGCTTATCGAGGGGAATTACGATATCGCGTTTCTTGCGCTGCATGGCCGCGGCGGCGAAGACGGAACCATCCAAGGCTTCCTCGAAACGGCGGGCATTCCGTATACCGGTTCGGGCGTGCTGGCGAGTGCGCAGGCCGTGAACAAGGGTAAAGCCAAAGAGCTGTACGAGGCGGCGGGTCTGAACGTGGCCGCTTCGGCTGTTATTGGTAAGGGCGACGAACTCGACGACGCCGACCTCGAGGAGCTTGCTGGCGAAATCGGGCTTCCCTGCGTGGTGAAGCCTACTACTGAAGGCAGCTCACTTGGCATGACCATCGTGCGCGAACTCGGCCAGCTGCGCGGCGCCATCGATTTGGCGCTGAGCGTTGACGAAGAAGCCATGGTTGAGGCATTCGTTGAGGGCATCGAGCTTACTGTGGGCGTTATCGGCAACGATGACCCGCGCGCGCTTCCCATTATTCAGGTGGTTCCTACGGAAGACGAGTTCTACAACTTCCATGCGAAATATGCCCAGGGCGGCAGCAAGCACCTATGCCCCGCTCCGCTGACTTCCGAGCAAACCGAAGCTGTGCAAGAGCTTGCGGTTGCGGCGCACTCGGTACTGGGTTGCCGCGGTATTTCGCGCAGCGACGTGATGATGGACGCCGATGGCGTGTGCTGGTTGCTTGAAACCAATACCCTTCCCGGCATGACCGATACGTCGTTGGTTCCCGACGCTGCTCGCGTTGCGGGCATCGAATTCCCCCAGCTGTGCGAGAAGATTGTGGCGCTGGGTTTGGAATAAATTAGCTAGACCTGATTGAGGGCTGCTCATGGGGTGTCGTTCGTCAAAGTCCTGGCTCGCGCAAACAGCACATTAAGTGCTGTTTGGCTCGTGCGGAAAATGACGAACGACACCCCATGAGCAGCCCTCTTGTTTTCTGTGATTATGGACGCGGTTGGGCTTAGGGCGTTTCTGTCAGCATTTTCCGCACGAGCCAAAAGCGCCAGTGGCGCTTTTGCGCGAGCCAGGACTTTGCTGACGGGAATGCCCTAAGCCCAACCGCATGTTTGGGATGGATTCTGTAAAACGCAATAAGACGAGCCCTGCGATGGCGGTTTGCTTTCGCAGGGCTCGTTAGTCGTTTAGAGTTGTTTAAATGGCTTAGATTGGCTTAGAAAAGGCCGAATTTATGAAGCGCCCATACGACGAGGGCTACGACAGCCAAGATGAAAGCCCAACTGATGAAGTAACAGCCGACGTTTTTGGAGCGTGCCGCGTCGAGCATGGAGTCGTGCATGCTGCGATGGTCTTTCAGAATCGCGCTGCGCCCTGACCCTTTCGGGATTTTCACTTTGCTCGTAGGCTCCCACGATTCGGGGTTCGCCAACACGCCGGCAATCATGTCGGTAGTCAACGCAGGGTTCGGCCGCATGCCATCGGCTGCCTTCTTCGAGAATTTCTTCAAGAAGGCATTGAATTCGTTGGCATGGCGCGGCGCGAATCCGATAAGCGCCACTTGTCCCCAGTACAACCCAGGTTCGGGTTCTTCGCTGTAGGCGGTGAAGCTGAGCACATAGTGCAGCTCCCATCCTTTTGCGGCCATGACGGCGGCGTTGTACGAGTCGTGGTTGTTCAGAAAGCCGACCAATTGCCCATAGGGGTTCTTCAGCCATGCGATTTGGCGTTTCGATTCATCCAGCACGAATTCAATGGTGCCGACATCGCCGATGGCGTTGTCGGGGCCGGCGAGCGCTGCGCCTGCCTTCTTGTCGGCTGTTGAAAAGCGAACATACTCGCCAAAATATATATCGCCGGGCTTGTGAGAGGTCATGCGGCTTTCCTTTCATGGTAGGCTTCAGAGCGCATATAGACGAATGAGCGAATCGGAAGTGCACGAATGCAAAAAGACGATCAACATGCGAGTGTATACGACTTTGTGACCGATGGCACGCCTGCCGACGTGGTTGAGCGTTATGCCTCTTTGAAAGAACAGGCCGCACGGGCCGATTTCGGCGACCTCGACCGCAATATCGTGGTTATCGATACCGAAACCACGGGTGTGTCGGAGCGCAAGGACGAGCTTACCCAAATCGCCGCGGCGCGCATGGAATGCGGCGAAATCGTCGAGTGGTTCGTGACGTTCGTGAATCCCGGCAAGCATATTCCCGATGATATTTCCCACCTCACCAATATTTTCGATTCCGACGTGGCCGATGCCCCTACCCCGGAAGAGGCGTGTGCTCGGCTGGTGAAATTTGTCGGTGACGCGACGCTCGTGGCGCATAATGCCGCGTTTGATCGCCACTTCGTGACGAAAAACCCCGCGGGCGCAACGCTGCTCGAAAACCTGTGGATCGATTCGCTTGATTTGGCTCGTATTGCTCTTCCCCGCCTGAAATCGCACCGCCTTATCGATTTGGTGCATGCGTTCGACGCCCCCATTTCGACGCATCGCGCCGATGCCGATGTCGAGGCCCTGTGCGCGGTGTACCGCATTTTGCTCGCTGCGGTGGCCGATATGCCGAACGACCTGGTGGAATATGTTTCGAAATTGGCATCTGTGTCGGAATGGTCGACGGGCGCGGTGTTTTCCCTTATCGCTGCTATGCAGCGTGAGAGCATGGTGTCGGCTTCGGGCGCCAAGGTGGAAACGTTCCCGTTTTCGCTTTCTGCGATGCGCCGCGATAGGTTCACGACCAACGAGCCTGCGCCGAAGCCGACGCCTACAGGCCCCGCATCGGGGGAAGAAACCGGCGAGGTTTCGGTCAACTTTCCCAGCGTTGACGAAATAGAGGCCGCGTTTACAGCCGATGGTTTGGTGGGGAGCTTGTATGAGGGCTTCGAACCGCGCGACGAGCAAGTAATTATGGCCAAAGAGGTGCTGAAGGCGTTTTCGACCAGCACGAATTTGGTGGTAGAAGCCGGCACAGGCGTCGGCAAATCGATGGCATACTTGCTGCCAAGCGCTTTGGGCGCGCTGCGCAGCGGGTCGCGCATCGGCGTAGCCACGAAAACCAACGCGCTGCTCGACCAAATCGTATACAAGGAATTGCCTTTGCTGCATGACACGCTGCAAAAGGCCGGTGCGGGCGATTTGACGTATGTCGCGCTGAAGGGATTTTCGCACTACCCCTGCCTTCGCAAGGTGTCGCACATCGTGAGCGACGGCGCGCGCATGGTGAACGTGACGGGCAAAAATGTAAGCCAGGCACCTTCGATTGCCGCGCTGCTTTCGTATATAGAGCAAACGGAATACGACGACATGGACGGTTTGAAGCTCGATTTCCGCGCGCTGCCCCGCTATGCCATCACCACCACATCGCGCGAATGCCTGAAGCGCAAGTGCCCGTTCTATGGCACTCAATGCTTCGTGCACGGCGTTCGCAAGCGCGCCGAATCGGCGAACGTGGTGGTTACGAACCATTCCCTGTTTTTCTGCGATTTGGCGGCCGAGGGCTTTTTGCTGCCGCCCACGAAATATTGGGTGGTCGACGAGGCCCACGGCGCCGAATCGGAGGCTCGCCGTGCGCTGGCGACGAAGCTCGATGCGTCTGAAATCGTGAGGCTGGCGAATCGCTTGGCCGCATCCGATGCGAAGCGCAACCCGTTCGTGCGTCTGGAGCGCCGTGCACCGGTCGACGAGGCCAATATGCCCGAAGCCGCATCGCTGTTCTACGGCCTTACCGAGAAGGCAGCCAAGCGCGGACGCGCGTTTGCGACTGATGCGATCGAGTTTGCTCACCATATGAAAGATCTGGTGGCATGCGATACGAACCGGCAGAACCGCAACTACGAGAATATCGAGCTGTGGATCAATGATGCGGTGCGCGAAAGCGAGCCGTTCGCGAATTTGCGCGCCTACGGCAAGAAATTCCAAGAATCGGCCGAGCGTTTGGTTGCCGCATCGAGCGAGTTGGTCGCGTTTTTGGAAGGCGTCGATGGTGTGGCCGATGCGCAGCGCGATATAGCGACGGTGGTGATTGACGCGAAGGCCATGCTGCAGGCATGCAACCTTATCTTGGACACGACCGATCCGAACTATGTATACGCCGCGAAGCTCTCGCGCAAACCCGAGCGCGTGGCCGAATGCCTCGAGGCGCTTATCGTGAACATTGGCGCCACGCTCGATGAAACGCTGTACGAGAAAACCCATTCGGTGGTTTACGCGAGCGCAACCATTGCGGTTGGCGAAGACTTCAAGAGCTTCCTTGGGGCTATGGGCTTGAATGAAACCGAGCAATCGCAGGCCAATACCTGCATGCTTGGATCAAGCTACGATTTCGACAACCATATGCAGGTGCTGGTGCTTACCGATATTCCCGAGCCCAACCAGCCGGGTTATCTTGAAACGCTCGAGGATTTTCTCGCGCAGGCGCATCTCGCTCAGAACGGGAGCATGCTCACGCTGTTCACGAATCGCCGCGAGATGGAAGCCTGCTTCGATGCGGTGGATCCCTCGCTGAAAGAGGCCGGCCTGCGTCTCGTGTGCCAAAAGTGGGGCGTTTCCACGAAGGGCCTCCGCGACGACTTCTTGAAAGACGAACATTTGTCCTTGTTTGCTTTGAAAAGTTTCTGGGAAGGCTTTGATGCGCCAGGGGCCACGCTGAAGGGCGTTGTTATTCCGAAGCTGCCGTTCGCCAAGCCCACCGATCCGCTTTCGTGCGAGCGCGCGGCGCGCGACTCGAGCGCCTGGTCGCACTACACGTTGCCCCAAGCGGTTATCGAGGTGAAGCAGGCGGCAGGCCGTCTTATTCGTTCACAAACCGATACGGGTACGCTTGTTTTGGCGGATAAGCGTCTGGTTACGAAGGGCTACGGAAAGGTATTCCTGCGCTCGCTGCCGTCGAGGAACGTGCGGAAATGCACGCGCGCCGAGGCTATAGAGGCGCTTCGCCGCGGGATATAGCCCCTGCGATACAATAGTCGAATGGCACTTCAGGGACACAACGGGGCTCGTCACGGCATTGCGGCGAGCCTTCACGTAAAAAAGCATACAAGGGGAACGTCAAACGAGTTGTCGCTCTCTATTCTCGACGGCAGGCGTTCCCAGGTTGACGATGGGGCTTCGCCCGCGGATGTTGCGACGAATGCAGGCCCGTCATTCACGTTTCCGCGTTCGCTGTCAGGAAAAAAAGCGCTTTCAGAACGTCGAAATCGGGAAAAATCGCACGTCAGTGCTGCCGATGTGGCGGGAATCGCGCTTTCGTTGTCTGACAGGCGAAACGAGAGCTCGCAAGCGCGCGATAGGGCGCTCGCGAACCCCGAAGCGGAAATCAAGCGAAGGAAGGCGGCCCGCCGCGCCCGCCGCATCGGCGGGTTGGCGTGCGCGTTTACAGCATGCGCCTTGGCCGTGGCTTTTGCCGCGTACTCGTTCATGGGCGCATACGAAACGCGCCAAGAACACAAATCTTTGCTTTCGCAAGGGTTTGACGAGCTGGTTTCGGCCGATGACGTGGTGCTTTCTGCCGATACATTGGTAACTTCGTCGTTTGACGACGCAGATGCCGGCGACATGCAGGCATGCATCGCGCAATTCGATGATGCGAGGGTGAGGCTTTCGGGCGCCCAGGTGTATGCGGCGTCGTCGAAAGAGGGTGTTTCGGGTACCGATGCCGATGCTGCCGACCAATTGAACCAGGCGGCCGACGCGCGAAAAGACATGCTCGAGCTTGCGGATGCCATTCTTCGAGAAGAGTTGGCCGCCAAACAGGCAGCCCAAACCATGGCGAAGTGCTGGGAAGCGTTGCTTTCCGCCGATAATTTGTCGCGCGAAGCTGCGTCTTTGGTGGCAGAGACGAATGAGGAGAATACCCGTGCTTCGCAAGAGAAAAGTGAGCAGGCGCTTCAGGAATTAGAGGAAGCGCAGCGGCTTTTGGTGCAGGCGCAGACGCATTATGCGGCCGATTACCAGGCGGTAAGCGACTATATATCCAAGCGAAAAGAGGCTATAGAGTATGCAATAGCCAGCGACGAGGCCATTTATCTCCAAGACAAATCGACGGCCGAATCGAACAACGATTTATACAATGCCGCCGACAAGCAGGCGGCCGAGCTGGGCGCGTCGCTGCCGCAAGACGCGGCCGAACCTATTCGCAAAATGCTGGAAAACTCGCTTGCCCCGGCACGTTCGGATTATATGGGCCAAAGGTCGCGCGCCGCTGCCGCCGATGCGTTTATTCGTGATTATCTCGGTGTTCGCGACTGATGGAGTATACTTTCAAACGAATATGCCCACATCCTGACGAACAACGTCTGCGAAAGGTGCCGATATGAGCACACCAATGGACCATATAGCGTATCTCTCTCAAGAAATCGGCCCGCGCCCAGCGGGTACCGAAGAGGAGCAACAAGCTGCGCTTTATATTACGGAACGTCTGCAGAAGGACGCGCATCTTAATGCGCAGATCGAAGACTTCACGTGCAATTCCGATGCATTGATGACCCCCATCATTTGCTACGCGGTGGCCATTGTGGCTGTTATTTTCGGCATCGTGCTGCCCATTGCGGCGGTCCCAATGGCTGTTATTGCCTTGGCTGCGGCGGCTGTGAGCATTCTGGAGGCAACCGACCATCCGGTGCTGTCGCAGGTGTTCACCAAGGGCGTGAGCCAGAACGTCGTGGCGAAATACGAGCCCACGCAAGCGATGGAATCGACTGGCGCGCGTCGCCGCAAGGTTATCGTGGTTGCGAATTACGACAGCGGCAAGGTTCGCCGCGAAACGAAGGGCATGTTGGTTCGTGCGCTGCGACCGCTGCGTTATGGCGCCTTGGGCGGCATGGTTGCGGCTCCCGTGTTGGTTTTGCTGCGCGGTGTGGCGCTGCCCGAGGGCACGCCGTCCGTCGTGCTTGCCGTGTTGGCCGCGCTGTGCGTTCTGCCTGCTCTGGCCCTACTCGTATTCGCATTGATGGAAAAATTCGGCCCCTACACCGAAGCCGCGAACGATAACGCTTCGGGCATCGCCGTAATGCTCGAAGTGGCGCGCCGCTTGGGCAATGGCGAGGTCTCGGCCGACGAACCCATCGCCCCCGCCGAGGAAATTTCGTTCGCGGGCGAGCCTAAAGCCCCCGCAAGCGTGTCTGACAATCTGGTGCAGGTGAAGGACGCGCCCATCTCTTCGCTCGACGATGCAGAGGTTTCGCGCCAGCGCCAGGAAACCATGGCGGCGCTTTCCGGTGCCCCCATCGGCACGCTGGCTGAAGCAGCGGCGAAAGCCCAGGCTTTGAACGAAGAACATGCCCAGGCCGAAGCCGCAGCTGCCGCCGCGGCCGCCGACGAAGAGCGCAATCGCGCCCGCCACCAGGCGGAAGCCGCGGCCGCCGAAAGGGCCGCGCAAGAGGCTGCTCGCAAAGCCGCCGCCGAGAGGGCCGCAGCCGCTGCGCGCCCCGTCGAGGTTCCCGAGTGGTATCGCAAGGCGACGGAAAAGGCCCGCGAGAAGATGGGCGAGGCCAAAGCCAGCTCGAAGGGCGAAGAATACCGCTCTCGCTATGCCGATTACCCCAACACTCCGGCCGCGCCTGCGGTTGCTGTTTCGGTGCACCCCGAAAACGTTCCGAGTGCTTCTGCAAAACCCGTTGAGGCGACGTGCATTCCCGTCGAGAAGCCGTCTGCCCCTATGACGGCTGAGGCCGCGACGCCCTCGCACGAAGAAATTGAGGCGCCCAAGCCTTCTGCCGATTTGTATGCCGCCAAGCCCGCTGAGTCTGCCGCGCCCGCGAAGGTGTCTCAAGCCGAAGACGCGGTCGAAGCTCCTGCGGCGCCCGCCGCTGAGCCCGTTGCATCTTCCGTCGTTGAGGCTTCCCAGCCTGTCCAGGATATTCCCGACGAGACGTCGGCCATGCCTGCCGTGCAGGCCGGCGCGATAAACCTCGATAAGGCGCGCGAAATCGCCCAACAGCCCGCTTCCGAAATTGCGGTTGCGCCTGTGACGACTTCCGAAGAGCACCTTTCCGAGCCCGCAGCGCCCATCGCATTTAGCGAGCCTGTTGTTCAGGCGTCTGAAAGCGAGCCGGCTGCAGCGCCTGCAAGCTCTGCGGAAACCACTCGTTTGCCCCAGATGATGTATTACGTGCCGCCTGCGGACCGCACCGCCGTTGTGGCCGAGCGCGCCCAGAAGTCTCGAGTAACCGTGCGGGCAACCGCCGCTGAGGCCGAGGACATGGCTGCGGTGGAATCCGTGGCCGTTACCGCTATCTCGGGACAGTCGGGCGTTGCCGCGTATGAAGCTGCGATTGCCCAGGAATCGTCCGTCCCCTCGGTTGTGCCTCAAGCCGATGCTCCGGCGCAGCCGGCCGCGAAGGTGATTTCTGCGAACATTCCCGTGGTCGATTTGCCGCGCATCGAGCTGCCTCCCATGGTGGCGCCCGAGCCTAAGCCCATCTCGTTCGACGAGTTGCGCCAGCGTGCCCCCTTGGCTTCGGCTGCGGAATCGAATGGCCGCGAGGCTGCGCAAAGCCTGCTTGCGACCAGCGTTCCCGCGGTCGATGAGCCTGTCGCCCCTGTTTCGCGTGGCGCGTACGAGGTCGATCCGTCTATGAAGCAGAACGCCAACGTAAGCCTTACCGGTTCGTTCGCCGCCATCGGCGCCATTGGTGCCGAGCCTGTGGGTGATGAACTGCTTGCCGGCGTTGACCCCGATGACATGTATGTCGACGACGCCGACGACACGGTATTTCAGGAGGAATTCACCGAAACGGGCGCCTTCGCCGGCCCGGGGTATGTGGAAATGCCCCAGTCGCGCATCGGCAAGTTCTTCGGCAAATTCGGCCACAAAAAGAAGAAGGCCGAAGAGGAAAGCGCGAGCGAGTGGCTCGGCGTGGACGAGAACTTCGATGCGCGCCAGGTTGGCAAGCAGCGCGGCAGTTGGGAGAGCTTCCGCGACGAAGACGACTGGGAAGGCGGTGCTTTCTCGAACCTGCGCGCCCGCGTGGCGGGCGGTGCGTCCGAGCCGGCTGCTGCTTCCGAGGCAAGCGTCTCGGCGGTCGACCATGCGTCCGAGCATCCTGTTGAGCAGCGCGTGCCATCCGATCCCGTTTCGGCCGATTCGTATGCTTCGGCGTACGAGGCTGCCCTGCGCCATGCCGAGGCTGCATCCGACAAGATCGAAACCGCCGAGGACATCCAGCAGATTTACTCGTTTGCAGCAGGCGACATCAACACCGAGGTGTGGTTCGTGGCCCTTGGATCTGAATTGGCGGATAACGGCGGCATCAAAGCCTTCCTGGCGGCGCATGCGGCCGAAATGCGCGGCGCAGTGGTCGTGAACCTCGAAGCGCTCGGCGGCGGCACGCTTTCGTATCTCGAGCACGAGGGCGAGTTGAAGCAATCGAAGTGCTCGGCCCGCATGAAGCGCTTCATCAAGAAGGCGTCCCAGGCGTCGAATGTGCACCTTGAGTCTGCCGACATCGATTGGAAAGAAAGCCCCGCCAGCTATGCGGGCAAGCACCGCGTGCAGGCCATGAGCCTGGTCGGTATGGACGGATACGCCCCCGCGCGTTACGCGCAGGCGAACGACGTGGTAGAGAATATCGACGTCGCGTCGGTCGATGCGGCTGCCGACTTCGTGGTGGAGCTGCTGAAGAATATCTAGCAAACAACGAAAAGCCGCCTTCGGGCGGCTTTTTTAATGCCATGGAGCCAATCTGGGCGCCATTAAAAGGAATCCCAAGGTGGGAAGCCTGAATGTGGGGTATGATGCATCAATGTGATAACGTCTGCCAGCAAGGCGGTCGTTCTGAAGGAGCGCCCGAGGGGCGTTCGCCCATTGAGAACCATTGGAGGTTTCGTATGGCTATCGAGGCTTACTGCGTTAAATGCAAGGCTAAGAAGGAAATGGTCGATCCCGTCGAAAGCGTTACCAAAAACGGCAAGCCCATCACCAAGGGCAAGTGCCCCGATTGCGGAACCACCATCTGCCGCATCGGCGCTGCAAAATAACGAAAAGGCCCCGCAAGGGGCCTTTTTCGTATGGTTAATTTGGCGCTCGAAGCGTTTAGGACGTCGCGAGCTGCTTTCGCAATGCCTCCTGCAGGGTTTGTGAAAAGTTGACGCCGTTTTCAACGGCAAGCGCGTTAAGCCATGCGGGCAATGTGACAGTTCTGCTGACGGCTTTGTACGACTGCGCTTGTCGAATCGAGGGCATGTACACATCAACAAGCACTGTGCGTTCGTTCTCGGCGTTGCTCAGTGTCGAAAGGGGCGAAGGCTCGGGGATATCTTCGCCGTCTTGCTCGAGCCCGTAGAGTACGCATCCCAAAAGCTCGCGGGCCGACATGAGTGCGTCATCGTCGTTCGTACCACTTGTAGCAACTCCCAAATCAGGAAATTCAACCGCGATCTCGCATCCTTCTTCATATGTGAAAACCGCTGGATAAAAAGCCCTGTCCTTAACCACGGCGTGCTCCCTTCTTCGCATCGAAGCAAAGCTGGGCCTGCTTTTCGATGCTTCGCAGTGTTTTTGGGGGAATGTCGCGGTCGGGATGCTTGAGCGTGACTCGGCCGCGTTTTATGGGGTGCTTGAATTGATGATGGCTTCCAACGCTGGAAACCTCATACCAGCCGTCTTCTATAAGCAGCCTCATAATTTCCCGAGAAGAGTAGCTTTTCATGCGAACCCCTTCTAATAACACATATTATAACATGTGTTACGAATAGTAGATGAAAGGATGCTACGCATGAAACCTTGCCAGTTTCTTGCCCAAAGACTGGCAATTTTTGTTATGTGTCAGTTCGAGCCCCTCGCCGGAGCGGAAATGAAAACAGCCAAGGAAGATTTCCTTGGCTGCGAAAATTCTGGAGCGGGTGACGGGACTCGAACCCGCGAATGAAAGCTTGGGAAGCTTTTGCCTTACCACTTGGCCACACCCGCATAAAGCTTGTCTAGTATAGCAAACATTTGCCAGTTACGCCGAAACAATACGCGGCAGCGGCAAATCGTGCGGTTCGGTGGGAACATGGGGCACGCGCTGCGCCTCGAATGCCACACCGACCGCCTTGGTTTCACGTGAAACCAAGGCGAGGTATTCGTCGTAATTGCCGCCTCCGTATCCAAGGCGATTAAAGCCGCTGTCGAAGGCGACCATGGGCACGACTATCGCATCGATGCTGGTAGGGTCCACGACGGGAAATTGAGCAAGAGCCGCTTCGTTCTCGGCGAAGCGCTTGATGGGCTTCACGATGAAGGGCACCGCGCCGCCTGCCCACGCTTCATGTGAAACTTCGCGCATATGCATCCTTGGAAATGCGCCTTTCGCATTCATGCAGGGGAAGGCAACCCGAACGCCCTGTGCATAGAGCCATTCCGCAAACCCGCGAACATCAACCTCGCTGCCCATCGGCGCATACAGGGCGCATATCGACCCGGGCGCAATGCCATCGAATTGGCGTTCCAGCTTTTTGCAGATGGCTTCCGATGCGGCCCCGCGCTGGTCTTCGCTCATTGCATCGCGCGATTCGATAATCAAACGACGCATCTCTTGCTTGATATGCACTGCAATAGTTTCCATGTTTAAAGTATAGCTTAGAAGCATGCACCATATATTCCCAGTTCAAAAGCAAACTTTAACATTTTTGAAAAAACCCTTTGCGTTAGCGGGGAAAGGCTGTTATTATGAACGAGCTGACAAAGCACGCGCCGTTACCTCAGCTGGATAGAGGGACTGACTACGAATCAGTACGTCGGGGGTTCGAATCCCTCACGGCGCACCATTTGAACTGCGAGCCGCTCAACCGAGCGGCTTTTTTGTTGCCGTAATAAGTTCTAGCTTGGATTCGTGCTCCTTCATAAGCGCCTCCGCACCCTGCTTATGTGCGTCGTTACGCCCCTTATTTCCCTCATATGGGTATTTCCCATACGACGAGCCTGTTTAGTGTGGGACAATAGAGAGATTGAAGGGGGTGCCCATGGGCCTATTCGGTGGAAGCAAAAAACGCGACGATGGGCGCGACCACGAGCTGTTCGATGTCGCATATAAAACGACGTCGGGCAGCGTGCAAGTGTTGCTGCGCTCGGTCGATTTATTCCCGGTCTACATCTCCAGCAATTTCCAAACGGTGTTTGGCGTCGAGCCCGAGCGTGTTGCCGACGACGTCGAAACGTTGCTGCGTTTCGTTCCCGAGGTTGATAGGGCGAAGTATCGTCGTGAGGTTCGCGAATGGGATCGCACGAACCCCCTTGTTACGAAACTCGATTTCGAACGGCCGAACAGCGCGAACCCGCCGATGCGGATTCGCCTTACCATCGAGTCGGTGATGGGCGGCTCGTACGAGCTGGTTGAAATGGTGGACATGTCTGCCGAGCGCGATGCGTACAACGAACTGGCGATCGAGCGCGATGCAGCGCTCGAAACCGCCGAGAATCGTACCGATTTCTTGAATCAGATGAGCCACGAGATTCGCACCCCGCTCAATGGTATTAAAGGCATGATTACGCTCGCCCGCGACCATAGAGCCGACGAATCGCGCTTGCTCGACGACCTCGCCCGCGCCGACGAGCTTTCGAGCTATCTGCTTACGTTGGTCAACGACGTGCTGGATATGGGGCGCCTGTCCAACGGTCGTGTGGAACTGGAGTCGCTGCCGTTCGATATGCGCTTGGTTGCAGGCGAGATTCGGTCGATGTTCGAGAAGCAGGCTGCCGACAAGGGCATCGACTATGTGGTAGAGACGCTCGATTGCGAAAGCGTATACCTGCTGGGCGATCGCATGCGCCTGAACCAAGTTATCGTGAACTTCATTTCGAATGCGCTGAAATTCACCGATGAAGGCGGTAAGGTAACGCTCACCTTCCGCGAGATGTATCGCCACGGCGACGAAGTGAACTACATGATTCGCGTGCGCGATACGGGCAAAGGCATGGATCCGCGTTTCATCAGCCGAATCTTCAAGCCTTTCGAACAGGAAGACCGAACCATCGCGCGCCGCTATGGCGGCACGGGTTTGGGAATGCCTATCGCCGGGGCGCTCGTCGAGCTGATGGGCGGCGAAGTTGTGGTGGACACCGAGCTCGGTCGCGGCAGCGATTTCGCGGCATACATCCCGTTTGAGGTTGCGTCCCCGAAGCAGGTCGAGGACATGCGCGCGCATGGCGAAACATTCGAAACCAAGCCCGACGCCGATGCGCGCGACATCGACTACGATTTCAATGGCAAGCGCTTCCTTATGGCCGAAGACAACGCCATTAACTCGATGATTGCCGAGGAGGTGCTGGCAAAGCTCGGAGCCAAGGTTGAAATAGCCGACGACGGCCCTATTGTGGTGGATAAGTTCGCTGCATCGAAACCAGGCTATTACGACGCGATATTGATGGACATCCAAATGCCTACGCTCAGCGGTTGGGAAGCCACCGAACTCATTCGCGCCCTCGACCGCGCCGATGCCAAAACCGTCCCCATCATCGCGCTGTCGGCCAACAATTATGCCGAAGACGCGCGCAAATCGCGCGCGGCGGGCATGAACGGCCATGCGGGAAAGCCGCTCGATTATGTTGAACTGAAGGCGCAGCTGGCAGCAGCCGTTGCGGAATCTACGCTTAAAGGAGCACGCTCGTGATCGTCGAACAATCCAAAGCCATCGTATCTGAGGTCGGCCGCGCCCTTTTGGGAAAGCGGGAAGTGGTCGAAAAGGTGCTTATGGCAATCTATGCTGGCGGCCATGTGCTGCTGGAAGATGTGCCCGGCACCGGCAAAACCACGCTTGCCCTGGCGCTTTCCAAGGTGCTCGACCTGGATTACAAACGCGTGCAGTTCACGCCCGACACCATGCCCTCTGACATCACGGGCTTTTCCATGTACGACCGCGATGTCAACGAGTTCCGCTTCAATTGGGGCGCGGTGAATTGCAACCTGTTGTTGGCCGACGAAATCAACCGCACTAGCGCCAAAACGCAATCGGCGCTGCTCGAGGTCATGGAAGAGCAATCGGTCACCGTCGATGGCGTTACGCGCCCGCTGCCGCGCCCGTTTGTGTGTATCGCGACCGAAAACCCGCTGGGGTCGGCTGGAACGCAGCCGTTGCCTGAAAGCCAGCTCGATCGTTTCATGGTGCGCCTGAGCATTGGCTACCCGTCGCTGCACGACCAAATCGACATCTTAAAGGCGAAGCGATATTCCAACCCGCTCGATGAAATCCAAACGAAGGTGAGCCGCGACGATTTGCTGGAAGTGCAGAACTTCTTGGGCAACGTGCAAGTTGCCGACTCGGTTTTGGAATACATCGTGCGCTTGTGCGAGGCCACGCGCGAGATCGACCTTGTCGAGCTAGGCGTGAGCCCCCGCGGCGTCATTGCCCTTACCCGTATGTCGCGTGCGTGCGCGCTTATTCGCGAGCGCGACTTTGTGACGCCCGAAGACGTGCGCGAGGTATTCACCGCGGTGTGCGCACACCGTTTGGTGTTGAAACCCCAAGCTCGTATCGAAAATGTGACGGCGGCCGATATTCTGGTGCGCGTCATGGACGAGGTTGCCGTGCCTTCCATGGGCCAAGCACGCGGACGCGCGTAGCAGGCGGAAGCATGCGGCATTCCATGAGGACCAATATCGCCATAGGCATCGTCGCAATTTTACTGTCGGCGGCGTTGATGCTGATGTCGAACACAGCCGCGTCGCTGGCTATTGTGCTGGTTGCGGTGTTCGTACCCATATTGAGCATCGTGCTTGGACGGCTGACGGCAAAGCGCACTCGCATTTCGTTCGGCTTGGGGAAATCCTGCGTGGTCGACCAGTCGCTTGCGCTCGAAATGCAGGTTGAGCGCTACGTGTTTTGGCGCGGTCGTATAGAGCTTATGCTAGAATGCCGCAACGTCATGACGGGCGGCGTCGAGCGCACGCCGGTCGTGTTGCTGCCTGCGGCGGGCAAAGTGGAGCATTTCTCGCTGCCCGTGAACACCACGTGCTGTGGTGTGGTTGAAATATCGCTTGTCGAGGCGGTTTCGTTCGACCCGTTGGGCTTTGTGCGCGCGCCCATTCCCGAGGCGACGCTCTCGTCGTCGTATGTGGTGTATCCCACGTTGTTCGATTTGGAAGCGCGCGTGAATCAATCGTCGCACCCCGATATCTTGGGTGCCGAATACGACCGCAACAAGAAGGGGCAAGATGCTACCGAAGTGTTCGACACGCGCGAATTCCGCGCGGGCGATTCGCTGAAGCGCGTGCATTGGAAGCTTTCCGCCCGCCTCGACGATCTTATTGTGCGTGAGCCTTCCCGCCCCGCCGACTGCGATGTGGCCTTGGTTGTGGGCATTGAAGTGGGCGAACAGGGCGACCCCGGTCGCATTCCCGTGATCGATTCCACGCTTTCGCTGGCGGCATCGGTCAGCCTGTCGCTGCTTCGACAGGGGATTGTGCACGACGTGGCCCATGCCGAGGGCGACACGTTGGCGTTTGACAGCATCGATTCTCGCCCCTCGTTCGATGGGATGTTGGATGTTCTTATGGCCACGGCATACCCCCGCCGCGCCCGAAGCGAGACGCTTGCCGCGCTTATCGACCAATGGTCTTCATCGCGCATGGTGGCCAAAACGGTCATGGTGACGAATTTCATATCGGAAGAGGCGTTCGAGC
The DNA here is from genome assembly GCA_937895975.1 of uncultured Slackia sp. GTDB lineage: Bacteria > Actinomycetota > Coriobacteriia > Coriobacteriales > Eggerthellaceae > Slackia. Next base: position 7,544 of record CALBLG010000115.1, on the reverse strand, counting down.
GCCTTGCCGTTATTACGAATCTTACTGTGGTATATGTCGGCAGCGACACGGGCCTTGGTGTGTCGAGCAACGACAAATACCCCATTGTGCACGTCGACGCGGCCTCGGTTGGCGCGAGCGTGAAGAGCTTGGAGCTGTAACGTGGGCCAAAACCAAGAACATATCAATGTCGTTCCCGCCAAGGTGCTTTCCGCGCGCGAATACGACGGCGGAAGGTCGTCGTCGCCGTTGGCGCTCGCGTTTGTAAGCGCGGCTTCGCCGGCCATTATGGTCGTGGCGTTCGCGTTGATGACGGCAGGTTGCTTTTCGGTTGCGGCGCTGGTTGCCGCAAGCATAGCAGGCGTTGCCGCAGCTGTGGCTCTAAGCCTCGCCGGTCGCTTAGTGCCGTCGCTGCGCACAATGTTTCCCGTTGCGATTGCTGTCGTGTTGGTGGCGTGCGCCGCACTCGCGCTTGCCATTCCTGATGCGCGCGAGGGATTCTTCTCGTTTTTAAATGTGTACCTTGCCCGCCACAACGAGGTTTTCGGCACCTATTTCAGCTTGCTGTCTTCGGGTGGAATCGTGTGCGGCTCAATTGTTTTCGCTGTGCTTTTGGGCGTTGTCGCGGGCATGCTGTGCTGGGTGCTTTCGCGCCTGCGCGTTTCGTATGCGTCGCTGGTGGCGGTTATCGCGGTGGCAATGTTCTCGCTGCGATTCTCGCTGGGCTATTCTGGCGGCGGCGCGGTACTCGGCGTTGGCGCATGGCTCATCCAATGCCGATTCATCCAGCTGAAGAATTCGTCGTATTCCGTGGCGCATCTTGCGGGCGTCGCCTCGGGCATGCTTACGCTGGGCTTCGCGCTGTTCGCCGCATGCGCGCTGCTGTATAAGCCCATTCCCGCCATTACCGATGCATTTGCGTCCATCAAGGCGGCCGAACTGCAGCTTCGTTATGGCGACGACTCTCTTCCGCAGGGCGACCTTGCGCAGGCGTACGCCATGAATCATGGCGACTCTGATTGCCTGGAGCTTTCCATCAACGGCCGCGTGTCGGACGATTTGCTGTTGCGAGGTTTTGTGGGAGCGAATTTCGATGGGTCCGCAGATATGTGGAACAAGCTCGATTATTTCGCTTACGAGGGTGAATGGAAGGGCGTTGTGCCTTGGCTTGAAGGCAAAGGTTTGGTTCCGGTAGAACAGCGCGCGGCTTTCGATGCGGAACAGGCCGAACATGGCGGCAAGACGTACGCCACCACGACCGTCGGTGTGAATGTGGTTGAAGCAAACTCGAAGTATCGCTATGAGCCTTATACCCTTCAGTCGTTCGACGATGGCCAATCGCTGAATTTGGACGGCTTGGTAGAGAATGGTTTCATCGGCGCGCGCTCGTATACGTTTGCCATGGACGATGTTCCCACGGCCGATGTGCTTGCCGATGCTTCGTGGCTTGCCGATTTCGATACCGATTACGCCAGCGCCGAAAACGTGTATTCCGCGTTTGCGAAAGAGCATTATCTTGATGTGAGCGATGAAGAGGCCGCTGCCATCCGCGAATACATCTTCAATTCCGAAACATGGGATGAAGAGGCTGCGGTCAGCGAATATTCCGTGATAAGCCGCGTGCGCACGATGCTTAGCACGCTGGCTTCTTATAGCGAGAATGTCGATGCGCCTGCGGTGGGCGTGCCATTCGCGGAATGGTTCCTGGGGCAGTCGCGCGAAGGCAATTCCGCATATTTTGCCACGGTTGCCACGTTGGCTTTCCGCGAGCAGGGCATTCCCGCACGCTATGTCGAGGGCTACCGAGCTGAATCAAAGGATGTTTCGGCGGCGAACGCCGCGGGCGAGCCTGTGGTGTTGGGCGCGCATGACGCGCATGCGTGGGTCGAGATATACCTCGATGGTATTGGCTGGACGCCTATCGAGGTAACGCCGGGCTTCTATACGCAGTCGTTGAACGTCGATTCGGTGATTGATGTGAGCGAGGCGTGGAGCAACGGGTCGCAAGACGTGGCCATGCAGGGCGAGTCGGTTGCGGGGCAGATGGACGAAGACGAGCCCGATGCTCCCATCGAATTGCCCGTGCTGCCTATGATCGCCGCGATGTTGTCGGCGTGCGTGTTGATTGTTGTGGCTGTGGCGTTGGCTGCATTCTGCCAGCGTGCGATTCGTCGTCGAACCGCTCAAGACAAAGTGGCGGCTGATGACCAGGCGGTATGCGTGCCCGCGCTCTACCATTGCTTGTCAAAGCTTATGGAGGCTTCGGGCTGCGGCTTCGATCGCGAGCGTCCTCTGGATTGCGCGCAGCGCTTCGGCGCGGCGTTCCCGCAAATCGATGTGTTGGAATATCGGCGCGTCATCGAACTTCACCAAGCCTACGCTTTTGGCGGGCATGTGTTGAGGCCCAATGAGCTGCGCACGCTGCGACGTTTTAACGAGCGTTTGCACAAAGAACTTCCGGCGCCGAAAACGGTATTCGAGCGCGCGGATCGCTATTTCTTGAAAGCTTTGTAGGAGGTGCCGCAATGCGTAAATTCACGAACAAGCTAACCGCTGCGGCGGCGTCTTTGGTCGTTGCTGGGTCATTTGGGATTGGCGCTGCTGCCTTGGCAAGCAACGCTGTTGAATTTAATCCGCAAAACTTCGAATCGGCTTACACGCGCGGTGGTGATGTCTCTGAGAAAGGCTACCGCGCCAACCCCAGTGAAACCGACGCCGACGCTAATCGCCAAGGCGAAGATGGGGACATGGAAAAAACCGCAAGCGACAGGGGCATCGACGACACGCCCAGCAATCTGCCGATTGATGGGGGGACGAGCGGAACTATCGCCTACAACCTTACGGGCAATGCTTCGACGGGCGTGCTGGTGTCACGCGGCGGCAACACGGGCGGTACCGGTGAAGGCTTGAACGCGAGCGGTGTTGTGATAAGCGGCGGAATCGACGGCGCCGCAAACGCGAATGGCGGTGCGGGCAACGGCGGCGAGACCGACAACACAGGTGGCCATGGTAATGCCAACGACGACAGCAACGGTGACAACAATGGCGGTTTGCATGATAAACCGTATGTGAATCCGCTGGAAAAAGATCCGATTCCGGAAAAGGATAACGACCCTTCGGGTTCTACCGACCCGATTATCGACGTTACCAAAGGGAACCCACTGCTTGAAAACATGACCCAGGAAGATATCGAAAGCGTTATTCCGTGGATTGTGGAAGATACCTGGAGCGAGCATCCCTTATACGAAGGTCAAAAACTCGACCCATGGACTATCTTCTGCGCTCTAAACACGAAATTTATTTATGATGGAGTTGTCTATCGATGGTCTTGCTCGTACGAGGAATTCGATTCGTACCAGTATTTCAAGATCAAGAATTATCCCGAGGTTGCTTCTGGGGAAATGACCATCACGGTTTCCTATCGCTTTAATGATACGAGCGATTGGATTGATATGGATGTTCCATATTCCACTCGCGACCTCATGTTTTACATTACCGAACCCGCTCATGAGGATGGCTCTTCTTCTAAAGTCATTTATCAGGGGACGCAAGATGACTGGCATCTGCCGCTTAATCTCACTCGCTGGAGTGCCGAAATCATGGGCATAGGGGACGACGAACCGCTTACGAATCTTATTTCGGGCTGGGTCGATAACGGCCAAGAGGTTTCAAATATCTACTATTACGCACCGGACAAAGGTCGTCATGTTATATCTCCAAAAAGCATCGTGCCGTTGCCCGATGGGTGTGACGCATCGTTTGGGGTGTATTGGATCAATGAGGATCTGACCGATTTCGACGAAAGCGGTAGCGCAAACCTCGCATATTTGCAAACGCTTACGGGTCTCTCTTCGAATAGCGCGAGCTACCTGTATGGGATTGACGGAAAAACAACAGCCATCGTGCCCGAAGGCTTTCAGGCGATTAAAACAACCACTGGTTCGATTGTCGCCAATACGCTGAGCGTTCCTTCCACCGTGATTCGCATTGATTTGTCTAATCCGGGTCTTCGCGTGTATGACAAATACGTCGTGTCAAACGACAATCCGGTGTATTCGTCCACGGAAGATGGGCTGCTTGTTGACAAACGAGAAAGCACTATTTATGGTATTCCTTTGAGTATGGAAAAACTCGATATACCCTCAACAGTGCATACGGTTAATTTTCCCGCTTCCAACAACATCAACGAGATCGTTTTGCATGCGCAAACGTTGAGTGAAATTCCCGATATCGATTTCTCGATGCTCGACGAATGCAACGTCGTTGTGAACGACGATATCTTTGAAAGCTATATTTCCACTCATTATTACTTATTCGAAGGCTCCGATGGGTTGACGCTCTCAAAGGCTTCCGACCCCACGACGAAGTACCATATTGCAAATGGCATGATTTTCTCGGATGACGATTTGCTGAGGGTTCTTGATGCGGGGCAAACGTCCATCGCACTGAAAATGCCCCATACCGTCAAAACGGGCGCATTCGATGCTTGCGAGGGCGTGGAAACGGTAATATTCAGCGACAATGCTCCATTTGTGCTTGAAGACGACTGCTTTACGGGCGGCAATGTCTCGCTTATCGTGTGCGAAACAGCCGACCAGTTTGAATATGTGTCAAACAGGCTTAGTGCGGCCGGCGCCCCCAATGCCCGTGTTGCGTTGAGTGCCAGCAACGCCCAGGGCTACCATTGGTACGTTGCTGCGGATGCCCAAGGAAATACGACAACCACGCTCGTCGAGGCTCCTTCGGATATCGTTTCTTTCGACGGTTCATTCCTCGACAATAATGGCGAAGCGATTCGCCCCGATGCCATTGGCCCTAACGCGTTCTCCCTGTGCAAAAACCTTCGATGGGTGGAAACGGCAGAAGAAACAAAACAAATCGGACCGTCTGCGTTTTCGGGATGCGATAGCCTGGAGGGTGTTCTGTTCGGTTCGCGCGATGCTCTCAACGTTGAGACGTATGCGCTTACGAATTGCCCCAGCATGGGTTATGTCGCTTCTCGCGCGATGCATGCGCAATTCGCGACGCCTGATTTCCCCAATAATAATTGTGTTATGTATGCGCCCACTGGCGGTGATGGGTATTATTGGCACTTCATTGAATTCGGCGACGATTGGGGAATTTCCGATTTCAAAATGGTCGACGTGGGCGATGATTGCCGGGTTTTGTACGGCGTTGGCACGCAAGGAACTATGTATGAAGGTCTTTCCGTCGCCATTGCGTCGGGCTATCGCATGCCGTCTTGTGCGAATTTGCCCGCTTCCACAAAACGCATGTATTCGGCCTCGTTTAGTGGAATTACGACGCCATTCGAAATCAACTGGGATGATTTGACCGATTTTGAGGTCGTTGATGGTATTTCGTACCTGAAAAACGAAGTTGATTCAAAATACTCGTTTAACATACCGGGTGCTTTCGCCAATTCGGCGATATCGGGCGATGTTCGTATTGGCGTGCGGGATGACGTCAACACCAATATCGGCTCGAGCGCTTTCGAGAATTGCCCCAACATCGTTTCGGCGCGTATTGACGGCTCGTGGATGTATATTTCGACAGCGGCATTCAGTAATTGCGCGAACCTTGTTTCGGTAACGGTGAATGATTACTACGGGTACAGCGCTATCCAAAGCAGCGCGTTCTCATCGTGCGAAAATTTGAGTGACATCACATTCGGGAACAGTATGCCGGTAACTCTCGATTTGATTAATACTGGGTCTCCGTTTTCGTTCTTGGGCTTGTCCGAGCCTGAGGTTGCCGAAGGAGATCGCCTGAAAATCCACGTACCCGAGGGTTCTGAGGATGAATACCTGAATGAGTGGATTTACCCATTCATTGGCGGATGGGGATACGACGATTTGGCGCAAAACGTTTATTGGGATCTCTTTATGGCAACCGGTATTCCCCCGACGGACAGCCAGGTGAAAGTTGAAATAGCGTCGCGTGTTCTTGAAGGCGAAAACAGGTTGCGCAAAATGCTCGGCATGGAACAGGTCGATAAATCGACGATTATGGACGCCGAGGAAATAGACGGCATAACATACATAACCGAAAATGGCGTAACCCAAATCGTCAGCATCGATTGCGATGACGAGATAGTCGATCTCGATGCGCTCATCCCCGATTCGATGGGCGAGGTGCAAATCGCGAAAGGCGCATTTGCGGGCTGCGCCAATATGGCAAAGCTCATCATGGCGCCAACTTCGAAAGTGCATGCGATAAGCAGCGGGGTGCTTGACGGTCAAATGGGTGTGACCATGGTTATTCCTTCGCTCGACAGGCTGCCTTTGCTCATCGACGGCGATTATTGGGTCAAATTCGCGTTCTCGTGCGAGGATTTCCATATCGAGGTTCCTGAAAATATTCAGGCCGACGTGCTTAAAGAATGGACGCGTCAGGGCGGTATGGGCGTGTATGATGAGAACGAGTTTGCCAATTGCGTGCGGTACTTCTATGAAGCAGGCTTGACCCAGGAAGAATGGAACAAGGAATTCAACGAGACATTTCTTATGCCATTCGAAAACGAATTGCGTGGCTATATGGGACTTCCGATTATTGAGGACTATCGTAATCTAGCGTCGTTTACCGATACGGCCGACTATTTTAAGGTTGAGGATACGGAATGGGAAGAAGGTGGCATTCCTGAACTTCCCGACTATGGTCCCGATTATTTTGCTACGGCCGAGAGTGATGCGGTGAAGAACGATGTGCCATCATCAACAGATGATGGCACAGAAAAGGGCGATAGCGACGTGGGTGCCGAAGGGGCAGACGGTGTTTTCCTCGATGAGCCTTCAGCCGATTTTGTTGGATTTTCCAGCGGCCCTACGTCGTCGAACCAGCAAAAAGAATAGTACCGAAGCTAAAACTCCCTTGAAAAAGTTGCGCTATTGCGAAAAAGTCCCTTGGAAAAGTTGCTGATTCCCGAAAAAGTCGTTTGAAAAAGTTAATGATTCCCGAAAAAGTCGGTTGAAAAAGCCTCTTGTCGCGCGGGAGCCTGTGCAGACGCGTGTTTTGCCGTAGAATTCGAAATCAGAAGATGGGACAGATTCCTCAGAGGAAAGTGTCCCAAAATGGGAAGGGAATCGTATGAATATAACGTCGAAGGTTGCAGCGGCCGCGCTTTCTGCCGCGCTGGCCGTGGGAGGCCTGGTTGGCTGTGCTTCGCAGCAAAGCGCCGAACAGGAAAAACAGGTGTCGCTCGACCCCAACAACCCCGTAGCGCTTACCGTGTGGCATTACTACAACGGCGCGCAGCAGGCGTCGTTCGACAGCCTGGTGAGCGAATTCAACGAAAGCGTCGGCAAAGAGAAGGGCATTTACGTCGAGGCGTACAGCCAAGGCTCGGTATCCGACCTCGAAAAGGCTGTCACGGCTTCTGCGGCAGGTGAAGTGGGCTCCGACCCGCTGCCCGATATTTTCTCGACCTATTCCGATACTGCCTACACGGTTGAAAAGCAGGGCAAGCTCGCCGACATTTCCCAATACTTCACGAGCGACGAACTCGACCAGTACGTCGACGCCTACATTAACGAGGGCGATTTCAACGACGACGGCACGCTGTACTT
>CALBLG010000114.1 GCA_937895975.1 uncultured Slackia sp. | reverse complement strand
GCGCCCCGACAAAAACCAATACCGCCGCTTCAAGATAAAAACGCCGCTCGACGAGGCGAACGACTTTCTGTCGATGCAAGAAGTCATGCAGCGCCGCTATTGCCCCGAGCGCATGGCCGACAAGCGGTTCGGCAGCAAACCCGACCTCATCATCTTGGACGGCGGCCTACCGCAATTGAATGCAGTGCTGGAAATGTTCGACGAGATGGGCATTCACGATATCGCGCTGGCCGGCCTGGCCAAGCGCGACGAGGAATTGTTCGTGCCGTGGCAAGAAACGGGCCCCGTGGTTCTGCCGAGCGGCTCGGCGTCGCTGTACTTGGTGAAACAGGTGCGCGATGAGGCGCACCGGTTTGCCATCACATTCCACCGCGAACTGCGCGGCAAGGGCATGACGAAGTCGATTCTCGACGACGTGGTGGGCCTGGGACCTGTGCGCAAGAAAGCGTTGCTGTCGGCTGCGGGCGGCTTTCGCAAACTTCGCGAGATGGATGTGGACGATATCGTTGGTCTGGGCGCTGTGCCCGAAGAGGTCGCGCGCGAGGTGGGCGCGGTGTTGGCGCAGTATAATGGCCAGCGCGAGAAAGTCGGGGAGCTGGGCGAGGGCATTGCGTCCGATTCGCCCAGCGGCTCCGAGGATGACGCAAACGATGGCGTGCCAGATTGGGCACGCGACTAGGTAAACGAACGTGTTAAACGCTTTGAGCATTTAGCGCGTTTCTGTGAAGTGAGAGGTGCCTTATGGCTGAACGCAAGCTGGGCGAAAGCCCCAACGACTTGGTGATTATCACGGGCATGAGCGGCGCGGGCCGTACCGAGGCTATGCATGCGTTCGAAGACCTGGGGTATTTCTGCATCGACAATCTGCCGGCGAGTCTGCTTGGCCAACTGCTGGCTGTCACACGCGGCGAAGACGGCGCCTTGACGCGCAAACTCGCCGTGGTGTGCGATGCGCGCAACAAAGACTTCTTCGCGAACCTCGATGGCGAACTCGATGGGCTGAAGGCGTCGGGCGTGCCGTTTCGCGTGGTGTTTCTGGATGCCGACGACGACAAGCTGGTCGCGCGCTACAAAGCCAGCCGCCGCAGGCATCCGCTGTGCGACGAGGGCATGACCATCGCGCAGGGCATCGAGGCCGAGCGCGCGCTGCTCTACCAGCTGCGCGTGGTGGCGCAAGATGTGGTGAACACCACCGACATGCTGCCCATGCAGCTGCGCGCGAAGATTCGCGAGCTGTTCGGCGAGGGCGGCGAACGCGAGGGTCTGGCTGTGACCGTGTATTCATTCGGCTTCAAGCACGGCGCCGCGCTCGACGCCGATATCGTGATTGACGTGCGCTTCCTTCCGAACCCTTATTACGACCCGGCGCTGAAGCCGTACACGGGCCTCGATGCGCCCGTGCGCGACTTCGTGATGTATCGCGATGAGACGGTCGAGTTCATGAAGAGCTGGAAAGGCCTGCTGGATTGCGTGATGCCCGGCTATGTGAAAGAGGGCAAGCAGCAGCTGGCTATTGCCGTGGGGTGCACGGGCGGCCAACACCGCAGCGTGGCCATTGCCGAGGCGACGGGCGACTACCTGCGCACGCGCGGATATCGCGTCAGCGTGACGCATCGCGATCTGCCGCTGGCCGAATCGGTGCGAAACGAGCTTTCCGACGGCGCCGCGAACGGAGCGAAATAATGGAGGCCACGCAGGCATCGGGCGCGCCGTTCTCGATAGACCCGTCGGCCACGGCCGCGTTCGCCAAGCTTGAGCAGGCCGTGGGTGCGCAGGCGCTGCACGATACGGCCGCCCCCGTGAAGGCCGTGGTGATCGGCGGCGGCACGGGAGCCCCCGTGAGCATTCGCACGCTGCTGTCGCTCGAGGCCGACACGTCGGCGGTGGTGGCCATGGCCGACGACGGCGGCTCCACCGGAATTTTGCGCGAAGAGGCGGGCGTGTTGCCTCCGGGCGATATCCGCAAATGCCTGGTTGCGATGGCGGCCGATGAAAACAACCCGCTGACCAGGGCATTCAAATACCGCTTCTCGTTTGCTCGAAACCATACGTTGGGCAATCTCATGCTGTCGGCGCTCGAGGAATCGACGGGGTCGTTTCCCGAGGCCATCGATATTTGTTCGCGTCTGCTGAATGCGCGCGGGCGCGTGTATCCGTCCACGCTCGACGAGGTGCGCTTGTGCGCGGCAACCTGGAACGGCAGCAAGCTCGATGGCCAAGCCAAAGCGAGCCACTCGGAATCTACGCTGTACCGCGTGTGGCTCGAATCGCCCACGCCCGTCCGTGCGTACGAGCCCGCGTTGCAGGCGATTCGCGAGGCCGACATCGTGGTGCTGGGGCCGGGGTCGTTGTTCACGTCGATTCTGCCGAACTTGTTGGTGCCGGGCGTTATCGACGCCATTCGCGAATCGAACGCCGCCACGCTGTTCGTGTGTTCGTTGGCCGATCAGCAGGGCGAAACGCGCGGCATGACGGCGCTCGAACACTATGAAGCCCTGTGCCGTCACGGCATGGAGGGCCTGATTGACTACATGCTGGTGCACAGCGCCGATTCGCTGCACCCAGGCGATGGCGCATGCGAGCAGGTCGACCTCGATGGACGCGTGCCGCAGACGGGCATCCATGGGGAAGAAATTCGGCCCGTGCGCATTTCGTGCGACGACGCCGAGGCCATTCAAGCGCACGGCACCGTGGTGATGGTGCGCGACCTGGTCGACCCCGAGCGTCCCACGTGGCACGACCCCATCGCGTTGCGCAACGCATTCCGCACAGTGCTGCGTTTGTCACGCACGCAGCCGAGCCATACGCGCGACCGAGAGGTTGAGAGGCGAGCCGCCGACGTCGTGAAGGTGCGGTCGTAAAAGCCGCATCCCAAGCGATTGCCCCAGGCGGAACGCCCGACTGAGGCCACGTCGGGCTACCGTTCGCCTTCGGCTCACTATGCGCCCGCCTGGCGGCGTTTCATTTGATAAATTAAGAGCTTGAATGAACGCCGACGACCCCAGTCGGGCCTTCCGCCTGGGACAATCGCGTGCAAGCGAGGCTCGGGGGGCGCCGTCCGTCAGGGTCGTCCGCGCTCAAGTTTGCTTTTAATCTCAAAGTTAAGCGCGGCCAGGTGAGCGCATAGTGAGCACAGCGAACGGTAGCGAACCGTGGCCCTGACGGACGGCGCCCCGAGCATCGCTCGTTGGTTGATTTGCGCTATACTTATCGTTCGACTCTGTTCCAGCTAGAAAGCGGCCTTCCATGTCGTTCACATCCGATGTTAAAGACGAGCTCACGCGCGTTCCGCCTACGTGCAGCCATTGCGACAAGGCGACGCTTGCGGCCATCGCGCGCATCGAGGGCACATTGCTGTTTTCTGGTCCTGGCCGTTATAAACTGGAAATCGCGACGGAAATTAGCTCGGTCGCCCGTCTGGTCATTCGGTCGCTGCATGCCATTTACAAGCTGAAAACCGAGCTTACGGTTCGTCGAAGCGTGCTGCATAAAACCCCTAATTACCTGATTACTGTGCCTTCGCAGCAGGGCTTGGAGGCCGCGCTGCACGATTTGGGCATTCTGGCCGATACGGGCCTGGAGATGGGCGTGCTGCCGCATTTGGTCGAGAAAACGTGCTGCGCGGCGGCCTATCTGCGCGGCGCGTTTTTGGGCAGTGGTTTTATCGCCGAGCCACGCGGCGATTTCCATTTCGAGATTACCGTCGAAAGCGAGCAGCTGGCAAACGGCCTGGTGAAGCTCATGGCCGACCGCCAAATTAACGCGCGTGTGCTGCATCGCCGCAACTCGTACATTGTGTATTTGAAGAGCGGCGAGGCGATTTCGGAATTTCTCGCGTTCGTGGGTGCGCACCAGTGCGCCCTGTTCATGGAAAACGAGCGTGTGCGCAAAAGCGTGCGCAATGAAATCAACCGCAAGGTGAATGCGGAAGTCGCCAATCAGGCGAAGAGCGCCGAGGCTGCCATCGACCAGATTGTGAGCATTCGCAAGCTGGCAGACAGCGGCAAGATGCAGGAGCTTTCGCCAGGCTTGCGCGAATTCGTGAAGCTGCGTTTGCAATACCCTGATGCAAGCTTGAAGGAACTCGGCCAGAGGGCGAACCCGCCGCTGTCGAAGAGCGCCGTGTACCACCGCGTACGACGGCTTGAAGAAATGGCGAAGGGTTTGTAAGGACCTAAGACGAGGTCGTCTGGCCGGCTGTTGCGCGCGGAGCTTGTCCAAG
>CALBLG010000113.1 GCA_937895975.1 uncultured Slackia sp. | reverse complement strand
GTTTCAGCCTCGACCTGCGACGCGGCCAAAAAAGCCATGAACGAAAGCTCGGCGGCCAAGGAATCGTCGTGGGCTATGCCCGAAGGCCGAGCGAAATCCGCCGCAGCATAGCATTTCGACACATGCTCGCGGAAAGGCCCATCAACCTGGCCGAATTCGAGCGCCCCGCCCTGCTGCGCCGCAGCGCGAACGCAATTCTCGCTCAGTGGAACATAATGGGGATTGCCCGGGACGATGAAACGCTCGGTGTAGCGAGCGCGCAGCGAATCGAGGTGCACCTCCTCGGTCCACGGCACGTCAAGCGTGGCCGCCACGTTCGCGATGCCCTCTACCGCCTCGGCATTCGGCTCGGCGGCGAACACGGCGGCGAGCGCCGCGTACACATTGCACGCCGCGCGCGCTTCAACGCGGCTTTGGCTGTATGCAGAAGTTTGCATAACGTCTCCTAAAAAGAAGCCGGCGGCCAAAAATGGGGAGCCGACCGCCGGCACGGGGAGGAATCGCCCGCGCGGTTGGCGCAGGCGAGTTGGGCGGCCGCGCCCGACGCCAACACGCGGCAATCGGGCGGGCCGAAGATCTAAAGCAGCATTGCCGTGGGCAGCGCCGCCATGATCACGAGATAACGCAGCATGAAGCCGCCGACGAGCACGCAGCATTCCGCCACGCAGGGAAGCGCGCCTTTGGAAAGCTCTTCTTTGGAGCGCATCGCGAGCTCGATCGCAATCGGAGCCGCCAAGCCCACAACAACCAGGCCCAGCCAGAATGCGACCGCATACGAGCCCGTCGTAAGATTCGCCACCGACGCCGCAGCAGCCGCCGCAGCCGAGCCGTCGATCGCCTGGGTAGCGAACAGAAGCACGGCAATAAGCGCGACCTCGATCACGGGCAGCGCCAGGCCCGTGACGTGCGTGAAATGCATGGCCTCAAGCTCGGGCGCCTTCATGATGTGCGCCGCGAGCACCACCACAGCAAAGCCCGCAGAGGCCGCCGACACTACGAACAGCACCGGCAAAATGGCCGGGTTCCACAAGGGAAACGCCAGATGGGCATCGCCAAGCAGCGCGCCGGTATAACCGGCCACACCCAGCGCGAGCAGCATACCAATCACATCGAGCGCCTTCGGGGTTTTCTTCGTGCGCCATTCGAGAATGATGGCCACGAAATCGAGCACCAGGAATGCCGACAGCAGCACGACGCCCCACATCATGATGGAGCTCGTGTTGGCGAGCAGGCCCACAAAGCGCAACGGGTTCATAAGGCCCGCGCGCGCGTCGACCATAAGCAGCAACGTGCCGCCGCCCACCGCCACAAGCGCGATAACAAGACCGGCAAGCTTCACCTTGAAATCGTTCGGCCGGCGCCAGCCGACGATCGAAGCGAGCACGAACGCGCCCGCGCCCATGCCAGCCAAAAACAGATAGGTCGCGATAATCCAATCCCATACCATGGCGATCACCCCTCGTACTTCTTCGCGACGTTGCCGCCACGATGGATCGCCGATGCAACCGGCGCATCAAGCGTTTCGGAAAGGCCCACATACGTGACCTGCGGCTTAAGACCGAGGTCGGCGTAAAGCCCCTCGCTTCCCAGCTCGGCGATCTTTTTCGAGATGTCGCTTTCGGGGTCGTTCAAATCGCCGAAATAGCAGGCACGCGTGACGCATGTGCTTACGCACGCGGGCAAAAGCCCATTTGACGTGCGGTGGTAGCAGAACGTGCACTTGTCCACCTCGCCGGCGTCATTCACCCAGCGAACCTGATAGGGGCAGGCCGCCATGCAGTATTTGCAGCCGATGCATTTATCGGCGTCGACGAGCACCACACCCTCTTCGGTTTTGAAGCTCGCGCCCGTGGGGCACACCTTCACGCACGGGGCGTCTTCGCAGTGGTTGCACAATTTGGGCATGTTCGCGCGGCACGTGCGGCCGTCGACGGTCACATCCCAGCTTTCAACCCACGTGTTGAAGCTGCCCAGCGGCACATCGTTTTCCTGCTTGCAGGCAACGGCGCACGCGTTGCAGCCGATGCACGTCGACAGGTCGATGAGCATGCCGAATCGTTTTTCTTCGCTCATTGCAGACACCCCCTTTAGGCCTTCTCGATCTTGTACATGCCGCCCGAACGTCCCGGCGAATTCGCATCATGGTCAACAAGCGGGTAAATCACGCCGTCGTCAAGCTTCGGGTCGAGCATGGTTTGAAGGTGGACGCCGGAGCCGACCTCTTCGCTGCCTTCGAAGGTATCGCCGTCGATGCTGTAGGTTTTCGCCCCATAGGAGTGGTGCCCATAGCCATAGGCCACGCCGAACGTGCCTTTCGCGATGCCCGCGCGCACCATGGCCTCACCCTGCATCACATCGCCGCCCGGGTTGGTGATGCGCACCTGATCGCCATCGTGAATACCCAGCTCAGCAGCGTCTTCCAAGTTGATTTCCAAGTAATTCGAGGCGCACAGATCGCGCATGATCGGATTGTTCGCCTGCATGGAAATAGAGCGGAAGCGCGGCTTGTAGTTCGTGGAGCGGAACGGAAATTCCTTCGCGTCGTAGGCCTCGGCGATCGGCGTGCGATCGCAGAAATCTTCAGGGACCCAACGCATGGCGCCATCGGGATATTCGCCCGTGAAGTTGTTCTTCTGGGCGCCCTTCGCCTCGCTGTAGATATAAGCGAGGTATTCCGCCGCGAACGCGCTTTTGCCGTCTTTTTGGCTGGTCTCGATGGGCCAGAAACGACCGCCGCGCGAAAGCACGTTGAGCACCTTGGGCCATTCCTCGGCAGAAACCGCCTGTTCCCATTCCCTAGGCAGCTCGTCGAGCGCCTGCGTGCGGATGTCTTGCTCGGAAATATCGTCAACGGGCTTGGTGTCGTAGGCGAGGTTCGCCACGGCCTTCAAGAAATAGTCGCACGCATCGTTAAGAGGCCACTTCTTGCCATCGACGCCCTCGATGGCGTCTTCGCCGAAACCGGGCAAATCGCACGCGGCCGCGACGTCGCACACGAATGCCTCGAAGCTTGCGCAGCGGCCGTCGGAAAGTTTCATGCTTTCGGGCTCTTTCGCGCGCCAGCGGACCGAGTTGCCCTTTCCGCGCCAGTAGCCCTCGTTGGTCACGACGCCGAAGCTCTCGAACGGCGTAGTGTCGGGCACGATGTAGTCGGCGAGAGAGGCATGCTCGCCCATGAACACGTCGCACGCGATGTGCAGCGGCACGACCTCGGGGTCGCACAGACGCTCGACGACTTCGTCGCGCAGGGCGCCCGGCGTCGCCTGAATGCAATCGTTCATCCACGAAAGCAGAATCTTCGCCTGGTAGGGGTACTGGTTCACGATGGACATAAGCGCCTGGTTGTCAGAGGTTTGCGAGCCCGCGAACCATGGCAGCTTGGGCGTGGGACTCTTCTCGCCCGCAGCGACGCGCGCCTTATATTCGTCGGTCGCCGTCCATGCTTTGCCGGTGCGGCAGATATACGCTGCGGTTTTCGCAGAAACCGCCGGCTTGTTCGCGATAGTCGCCAGCTTGTAGCGTGCGCCGTCGGCCGTCGTTTTCGCGCCCACGCGGTACACGTTGCAACCGCCCGTCATCTGGTTGGAGCCAACCATGGCGTTCAGCACGCGGAACGCGAACGTGGCGTCGGTTCCGTTGACGCACGTCGTACCGCCCAAACCGCGGGCGGAAGACTTCGTACCGTGACCGAAGAATTCCTTCGAGATGCGCTTGATTTCATCGACGGGAACACCGCAAATCTCGGAATATTCCTCGATGGTGTGCTCGTAGACGTTTTCCTTCAAGAACAGCCAGCTCGAACGCACCTGCACACCATTGACTTCGCCTTCGAATTCGAGCGTGCCGTGCGTGGCCGACGTATTGATGGCGGGCTCACCGGTTTCTTTGTCGATCACCACGTAATACGTGGGCGTGGTGGTGGCTTTGGGGTCGGCTTCGGGGGTTTCGAGACCCGCATCGGCCGGGCGCATGAGCTTGCGATAATTCTTGTGGTTGGGGTCGACGATCACCAGGTGCGTCGCATTGGTGTAGCCGGCATAGCCGCCAGCGACCGCCGCCTTGTAATTCGCGAACTCGAGAATCTCGGGCGTCGTGAGGCCCTCGTCGAGCGCGTATTGGATAACGGCGAGCGAGAACGCAGAGCTCGTGGCCGTTTTCGTGGGAACCCAATGGATGTTGGGGATGGTGGGAGTAACGCACCCGTTGCCCAGAACGGGGTCGAGCACGTCCATTTTCGCCTTGCCCGATTTGAGCAATTCGACGGTTCGCTTCGCAATGCCTTGGAAGCTTTTGCCCGTGGCGCCCGGGAAGCCGCCCATCCACAGGACGTACTCGCCTTCCTCGAGGTCGGGCTGGGTGTTGCGTGTAGCAGATTCTGTCAACGCACGGTTGACCTGGGAGCCGCCTCAAGTAGCGGCGTGGCCGTATTGGTTGATGGAGCCGAAGCAATTGGTGAAGCGTGTGCCGATGATGGTGCGCCCATCGCCGCGGCCGCCGAGCAGCACGAACTGGTTCGAGATGGGGCCCAAGCTGGGGCAGTCGGCATTCATAGGAGTTTTGGTGTCGTGGAGCGCTTTGAAGCCTTCGACTTCGCGATCTTCGCCAGCATCGGCGAACAGCTTGCCGCCTTCGGTCACTTCCTTGATCAGCTGTTCCCAGCTAATCGCCTTCCATTTCCCCTCGCCGCGCTTGCCGGCGCGCTTCAGCGGCACCGTGATGCGATCGGGCTGGTTGTACGTGGTTTGCGTGCCCTGACCGCGGCCGCATACGGTGCCGCGCGACAGGTTGCCCTCGCCGTTGGCAAAACTCATAGATTTGTACGCCTTTTCGAGCGGCTCATCGAAATTCAAATACGGAAACGCGCTCGACGGGTTGTAGGGATTGCCGCCCACAGACAGCAAGCGCCCCGTCGCGCGGTCGAGCTTCAAGCGATTGCCGCAGCTGCTGTAGCAGCCCAGGCACGCGCTGTAGCGCACGACCACGTCTTCATTGATGGACACTTCCCCGTTTTGGCGTCGACGGTCGCCTCAGCAGGCTGGCCGTGACGCTGTTCCGGATACTCGGCGGCAACGGCGAGCGTTGCAGGCTTTGCCACCGCACCGGCACCCGCGATCGACAGCGCGCCCAAAGCAGCAGACGCCTTGACGAACGTGCGCCGATCGAGATTGATTGGTTTCATCTTCCCCCTCCTTTGTTGTGAATAGCCCGAAACCTGATTCAAGAATGCCGCCTTGCGAGGCCAAGCGCATCGTAACGCCATGGTTAGATTCTTTTAATGAATGCAAAACACCAGGTCACGCCTAACCATATCGTGACTATTTTTTATTCGCGGCCACTTTGGGAAAAGAAAGCGCCACCGCTTGGCAAAGCCTGCATTACACTTGCACAAGGGAGCTGAATAATTGCGCAAGGGGGATGCGCCTATGAAGGAAATACGCCGCAGCTGGCGCGAAGCGCTGGGGCTCGGGCTTTTGCTCGCCTGGATGTATTGCTCGTTTTTCTCATGCGGGCTTATTCCTCACGCCAGCGTCTTGCGCAGCTCTGAGCACGTGTGGATCTACGCGGGGCTCGGCATGGCGATTACCGCCCTGTGCCTTGTCGCGCTGCGGGCGCGCACGCCATTCGCCGGGAAAACCACGGCGGGCGCCATCGGAGCGGCCGCCGCTGGCGTTGGATCGCTTCTTATATGGCTGAGCTTTTTGCACGAATCATGGAACGTGCCCGTCTCGGCCGCAGGCGGCCTTTTGGCCGGGTCGGGCCTGGCCGTGATGGCGGTTATTTGGTGCCAGCGGCTCAGTGGCTTTAAGGTATCGAAGCTCGAAGCCGCCGTGCCTATGGCCTTTATGCTCGCATTCGCAACGTATTTCGTGCTGCTCGCGATCAAGGGGCCCCTATTCGCCGTCGCCTGCATACTCATGCCCATCGGCAGCATGGCGCTCGCGTTTCGATGCGCCGATTTCTGGACGTGCCCTTTCGTTGGGGAATGTGCATGCAGCTCGAACAAGCCCATCGCGGGACGCATAGCGCCTCAGCTGAAAAGCATGGCCCCCTTGCTTGCTATGTACTGCCTGTTCTGGGTGCAGTTCTCGTCATTTCGCGTCATATCGTCGCCCAGCGTGGTAGGCGACCGAATCATGCACTACCTGGTTCCGTTTTCATGCGCGGCAGCGGTGGCCGTGGGCATGTTCCTGCTGTGCCTACGCCATGTGCGTTTCCTGAATTATTCGCTCATGTATCGCTGGAGCATGCCGCTTATGGTGCTCGGTTGCGGCATTTTCGCCATGGGTCCCAATGCGCTGTACGACTACAAAAGCGTGGCATACGCCGCGAACTTTCTCGCGGTATTCGGCGCGCAATTCACCATTTGGGTCGTAACGCCAAAACATGTATGTCGCGCAGGCTTCAACCCCGTTGTGGCCATGGCGAGCTTTGTGGCCGCCGAAGGATTGGGCATCGTCTGCGGGCTGGCCTTTTCGCTTCCCGCCGTGGGACATGAGGAATCGCTTACCGGCGCGGCGACGCTCATCACGGGAGCGGCCGTTTTAGCCGCGATGGTGTTCGGGTTCAATCCCGATTGGTTTTTCGCGGGCCGCGCGAAAAACCCGTTGTTCTTAGCGAAGGAGGAAGCGCCCGAGAACGAGAAGCCGACGGGCACGGCTCAAACAAGCAGCGGCGCGAAATCTCCCGACGCGGCGCTGCAGCCCGCGGAAAGCGCTTGCAACGCCGGCGCCGAAAGCAAGACGCCAACCGGCGCCACGTCGATATCGCCTTCCCTATCTGAGTTATTCGAATTGCAAGCTCGTTCACTGCAGCGGCAATACGGCCTTACCGAACGCGAAACCGAGATATGCGCGCTGCTTTTAGCCGGTCGCAGCCGACCTTATATTCGCGACGAGCTCATTATCTCGTTGAACACCGTACACGCCCATGCGCGCAATATTTTCTCGAAATGCGGCGTGCATTCCCAGCAAGAACTCATGGACCTGCCGAAAGCCATGGCAGAGCACGACGCCGCAAGAAAACAACCCTCTTGATGGCAGAAAATCCGAGATTTGCAGCCAAATCTGAAGCGAAATGCAAGCATCGAATACAAAACCCCAGCTCAGAAAAAGCTCGCAATTCTAGCGCAAATCACTTCGTCGGGAATTGCCGCGAAATTCGCTGCAAAACTCGGATTTCTTGCCAACAAAAGGCCATTTTCCTTGTTGAAGCCAAACCCCTGCAGCGTTTCGCCCGCTACTCCACGGTTTTCGTGGCAACTAGCGCGATGCCCGTGCCCGCCACGTTTTCGAGCAGCGTATCGCCCTCGCGTACGGGCGGTTGCACGCGAAGGGCGCGAATTTCCTCGAGCGCGGCGCGCATTCGATCTTTCGCGATGGGCTGCGCCGTTTTCGCGCTTACCGGACGCAAACGTCCCTCGACGGGAACGGCCGCCGTTACCATGCGCACGGGATGCGTGGCCTCTTGGCGTGCGTAGTCTTTACCGCGGCGGCATGTATAGCCCACAACGCCCGTCACATCCAAACCGGCCGGCCCTTGTTGCAGCATCACCGTAAGCCTGCAGCCCAGCGGGCAGCAAATGCACGTGTACACTTCCTCATAGGCGCGCGCCGGCGTACCCGTTTGAACAGGCCCTTCCTTGCGACGCTCGGCAACGCCCCGCCAACGCGGCGGTTGATTCTGCACGTTTTTTTCCTCGATCATCGCGCACCGCCTTCCCCTTGTGCGTCAGCTGGCTCGATGCGCACTAACACCTCGGCCGCGCCCTCAAAGGCCGCACCCGGCAGCGCAACGCTTTGCATCTCTGCCGGCACGGCAACCAGCACGCGCCGGCGCTTCACCAATTCAACTTCGCCTGTGGCCTGGCGCTTTTCAATGACAATGGCCGCATTCTCGAACGAAGCCGATGTGCGGAAGCGCAATGTGACGCGCTCGGTCGCAGAGTGCACGAATTGGGGGACGATGTAGCGCACGCCATCGCCCGCGCAGGTAGGCACAGCGCCGTCACGCGATGTAGTCGCAGGCGGCGTTGCATTAGGCGTCACGGCTCGACGCAGTGCGCGGCGAGCGGCCGCAGCACCCGCATGATCGCCCTCGTCGGACACGAAATCGACCAAATCGTGAATATGCAGCGCGTTGCCGCAGGCGAAAAGACCCAATGCGCTGGTTTCGAAGCGGTCGTCGACAATCGCCCCGCCCGTCATGGGGTCAAGCGCTACGCCCGCCTCGGTCGCAAGCGCATTTTCGGGAATAAGCCCCACCGAAAGCAGCAACGTATCGCACGGAATGCGGCGCTCGGTGCCCTCGATTGGCGCGTAACGCTCGTCGACCTTGCTCACCACGACGGCTTCGAGGTGGGATTTCCCTTCTATACCCACCACGGTTGTCGATGTATGCAGGGGAATGCCGAAATCGTCGAGGCATTGCACGATATTGCGCCGCAGGCCGCTCGCCGTGGGGTTGATTTCGAACACGCCCGCCACGTGCGCGCCCGCGAACGTGAGGCGACGGGCCATGATGAGCCCGATGTCGCCTGAGCCCAGAATGACGACCTCGTGCCCCGGTGCGCAACCCTGCAGATTCATGAAATTCTGCGCCGACCCAGCCGAGAACACGCCCGCAGGTCGCGTGCCCGGCGTTCCCAAGGCGCCCGCACCCCGCTCACGCGAACCCGTGGCCAGCACTGCTGCGCCCGCACGGATTGTGCGCTCCCCCGCTGGCGACACAGTTTCAACCGCGATGTCGCGCACGCCCTCAAGGCCGTTCTCGATACGCAGCACGCTCGCGTCACGCACCACGTCAACAGCCAGGCCGTCAAGGGTCGCCAGTTCGCGCGAAGCGTATTCGGGGCCCGTCAATTCCTCGCCGAAACGATGCAGGCCAAAGCCATTATGAATGCATTGCTTCAAAATTCCGCCTTGCCGGCTCTCGCGATCGACGAGCACAACGCGAGCGCCTTCGCGCGCGGCCGATGCCGCAGCGGCGATGCCCGCCGCGCCACCGCCTATCACGGCGACGTCATAATCGGTCGCACCGAAGCCTTCGGGGGCAAGTGCACCTGCCGTATGGCACGAGCACGCGCCAATCGCATGTGCCGCTTCGACAGCAGCAAGGTCTGCGTAGTGTTCGGGCGCCGCAGCCACGACGCTCGAGTCGGCAAAGCGTTTCGGCAGGTGGTCGGGCGAAACGCCCGTCTCGCGCGCAATCACTTTCGCCAACTCGGGCGTGCAAAAACCGCCATGGCAGCGACCCATCATGGCGCCCGTGCGCCATTTCAGCGTATCGAGGCACAACACGGGAAGCGTCGTGCGCAGCACCGCAACCACGTCTGCCTCGGTCACCTCGCAGCAGCGGCACAAAATATGGCCCATGGCGGGGTTTTCGGCAATAGCCTTCGCGCGCCGCGAATCGCCCATGGTCTTAAAGGGCGGTTGCAGTTCAAGCACAGGGTTGAACTGCGCGTTTTCGCCAACACCAAGCTTCGCGGCAATTTGCCGCGCAATATCTTCGGCCACCGCCGGTGCAGAGGTGAGCCCCGGCGACTCGAAACACGCAATGTCGAAGAAGCCGGGCGCCTGCGGCACCTCACCAATCTCGAAATCGCCCGTATCGCCCGTGGCGCGCACGCCCGCGAAGGTGGTAATGCGCCCGCGCATGTTCAGTGCTGGGTAGGTTTTCCTCGCCGCCGACGCGATTTCGTCCAGGCCCTCGGCAGTTGTTGCCGTCGCGTCTTTATCGGTTTGCACGACGGCATTAGGGCCAACGAGCAAATTCCCATGCACGGTAGGGCTCACCAAAACGCCCTTTCCCGCTTTTGTGGGAGCCTGAAACATCGTATGCGCAAACAGACCGCCCATATCGGTATCCATCAGGCTGTATTCGCCGCGACGGGGAGTTATTGAAAATGCATGAGGCGCCACCATGTCGTGCACCTCGTCGGCATGCACGCCCGCGGCGTTCACCACCACGCGCGCGTGCACGGCTTCGGCGCACAGCCCGTCGACGTTTTCGACGCGCAGCACATAGCCGCCATCCTCGACCGCCGAGATCGCCGCAACGCGACTGTCGAAATGGAATTCGACGCCGTTGCGCGCAGCGTTTTCGGCGCTGCGAAACGCCACGGCGTACGGGTCGCAGATGCCGCCCGTGGGCACAAGCAACGCGCCAAGCGCTTCAGGCGAAACGTTCGGCTCAAGTTCGCGCAACTCGGCAGCGTCAATCACGCGCAGGCCCTCGACGCCGTTTTCTTCGCCCCGTTCGCGCAGGCCTTGTATTGCCGCAAATTCGTCTTCGGTAAACGCGAGTACCATAGAACCGTTTTGAATATAAGGAATTCCCAGCTCATTAGCCCATCGCGGGTAAAGTTTCGCACCGGCCACATTGTATCGCGCCTTGCGCGTGCCGGGTTTAGGGTCGTAACCCGCGTGCACGATTCCGCTGTTCGCGCGCGTGGCCCCATCGGCCACGTCGAGCCCCGCCTCAAACACCGCAACGTTCATAGAGAAGCGGGCGCATTCCCGAGCCGTGCAGCATCCGGCCACGCCCGCGCCCACAATGGCGACATCGTATTCGCGCATGGAACCCCCTTGGGACGACAATGGTTTTATGCTACATCAGTGAACTATCTCGCCGAACCCAGGATGCAAGAAAAGGCCGGTTTTGTACGGTGGCGTGCTGCAAACCGGGGCGCCAAGTCCCTCGGGAAAGGCGTTTTGCCAAACGCGCACCGCAAAAGCGCCGCTTTGGCGGACGGACGGCATTAGCCATCGAACACAACTCAATTTTTCTTGCAGAAAAGGCCCGTTTCCCCGCGTAACCAAACACAGCTCACATTTTCTTGCAGCCCAGTCTACCGGCCAAGCAACGCACCGATTGCTGGCGTTGGTACCGCTTGCGGACCCCCAACAAACCGGCAGGATGCATGCCGAACGACCTGAAGCGCCTCCTACCGCGCCGCTATAGTTCCTCGTTGCGCTCGAAGAATGCCGCAGCGTTTTCAAAGCAGATGGCATCGGCTATCTCGCGACCAAATTCTTTCGCGAAAAGCACGTGGAGTTCGCCGACGCGTTCGGCCGGGGCAAGCCAACTTGGCACATCGCACCCATCGTAGTCGCTGCCAAGCGCAATGGCATGCTCGCCGCCCAGCTTCAAGAAATGGTCGATATGGAACAGCACGTCATCACGCGTTGGATCAGTACCGTCTTCGCGCACGAATTCGCGGCAGAAATTGAAGCCCGCAATACCGCCACGGTCGACCAGCGCACGAAACATATCGTCGGTAAGATTGCGTGGATGGCCGCACACGGATCGCGCATTCGAGTGGGACGCAGCGAAGGGCCGGGAGCTTTCGCGCACCACATCCCAGAAGCTTCGGTCGTTCAAGTGAGACACGTCAACCACTATGCGACGCTGCTCCATGGCATGCACAACGCGCGCGCCGAACTTGGAAAGCCCGTCGGTCGTTTGGTTGCCCGACGCGATGGCGTTCTTCCCATTCCAAGTGAGCGTGAGCATCTTCACGCCCGCGTCAGCGGCCTCGCGCAAGCGGTCGAGCGACCCGTCGAGGAACGAAGCGCCTTCAATCGTGAACATGCCCGCGCATTTGCCGTTTTCTACGATTTCGCGAATGCCGCGAGCATCGAGCACCTGCTCGATAAGCGTCGAATGCTGGCGCAACTGACCCTGGAAATAATCGCGCACCGCGCAGAACACCTGCCAACCCCAATCGGCCGGCATGTGGTCGGGGA
The DNA here is from genome assembly GCA_937895975.1 of uncultured Slackia sp. GTDB lineage: Bacteria > Actinomycetota > Coriobacteriia > Coriobacteriales > Eggerthellaceae > Slackia. The sequence goes on along the minus strand of CALBLG010000113.1, from coordinate 22,133 downwards.
CAAACGCCGCGAAGCACTGGCACCAGGCATAGCGCGCCTTCGCCATGCGCCCGAGCGCGATGTGACAATCGTTGTCAGCGAGCGACGCCATGCGATTGTCGGGAATCGCCGCATCCTGTGCAGCAAACCCCGCATCGGGAAACGCCTCGTGCAGCGCAAGCCTGTCAAGCGTGTCGCAATGCAGATCGAAAATGTAGGTGGGCGAAGTTTCGAATGGCATTTACCTCTCCTTTTTCGGCGCCGGAATCATCGGGGCAAGCAGTTGCAACGGCGCCCCGCGTAACCGCAACCTCAGTTTCTGGCACAAAATCCGATTTTCGGGGAAATTCGCGACCTCTTTCGCCTTGCAAGGGCCCCTGATGCCGTCGACAACGTCTAATTTGCAATATATACCTTGCTTTTATGTTCCAGACGCCGCTCTTTTTTACATCTACTCCCCTGTAACTAGAATTCGTGCCACAAAATCACAGTTTTCATTACGCGCGCCAACGATAACCGCACGCGTCTTTATCAAGCCGAGGTGCTCCACCGCAGAAGGCAAACGGCTACGCCGATTGCAAGCTTGCAACATTCCTCCGAGAGCAATCGCCATTTCGCGTCGAAGGCGCCAGCGACATCACGCAATTGGGGTAACCCAAGCTGAATATTCTTCAAGGCCGCAAGCAACCAGCTTCGCATAACGCCCCTGAACGGCTTTCGTTATGGGGCCGGGTTTTCCAGGCTCGGCGGAAAGCACGAGCTTTTCGCGCTTGCCCGGCATGCCAACCGTCCGCCCGTCGACCGACGACACAGGCAAAACACCCGCAATCCCGTCGCAGAAGAACACCTCGTCAGCGCAGTACAAATCCGCGCGAGTTATGCGTTCCTCGACGATGGGTATGTCGAGGTCCATCGCAAAATTGATCACCGTATCGCGCTCGACCGATTCGCGCACGCCGCACGACACGGGCGGCGTAGACAGCACGCCATCGCGCACCGTGAACAGCGCCGCGCCCGCGCACGAACACACGTCGCCCGCTTCGTCTAGAAGCACTGCCTGGCCAAAACCGCAAGCCCTTGCATCGCGCAATGCGAATTCGGCATTCGCGCGCATGGCGACCAGCAACGCCTGAGGGGGCAGCGCGTTGTTCGAAATTGCGCGCCACGAAGAGATGCAGGCCGATATGGGCTCGTCGCACAAAGAGGGCGCAGGCGTGCAGAACATCGCAACCGACACCTCGGGGGCGCACCCAGCCTCGGGGGCGCTCATATACAGCACCATCATGCGCACGTTTCCCGAAGAAAATTCGCCCACCGACGCGGTTTTCGCCACGGCGCCCTGAAGCTTGTCGGCCGTGAACGGAACATCCATCTGGGCAATTTTCGCCGAGCGCAAAAATTGCCGCACGTGGTCGGCCACGCGAAGCGCGAACACGCCAGTTGCACCCGAAAAGACAGGAACGTCTTCCAACACGGCCATTCCGTTCGCAAGCGACGGAGAATCCACGCGGCACGCGGCATCGGACTGCGTCACAAACGTGCCGTTGAGCCACACGGTTTTCAGTTTTTGCATCGTTCCTGCTTTCGGTTCAAATAGGTGTAGTCCAAATCAAGGGCGCTGCAACCCGGCCCGCCACGCAACCAGCCGATTAATCGTCGTACACGTTATCGAGGGGGGTGTGATCCCACTTCACTGGAGCGCCGCACTCCTGTACGCTGCGCACGGCAAGCACCTCCATGGCATCGACGACCACCATGCCATGCGACTTCGCGGGCGCATTGATAACCGAAAGCTCGGTGCAGCCCAGAATCACGCTATCGCAGCCCTGTTCGCGCAAATGCGCGCTCACCTCGTCAAACGCGCGCATGTTCGCCGGTCGGCCACGCTTCACGTCGTCGTAAATGATGCTCATGACCTTTGCCTGGTTTTCGGCATCAGGCAGCACAACCTCAAGTCCCTCGGCCTCGAGCGCGTCTTGCAGAACGCGCGCGTGGCCCGTGCCATCGGTCGCCATAATGCCCACTCGACGCTTGCCCGCAAGCGCCAAATAGCGCGCCGTTTCACGCGGCATATGCACCAAATGCGCAGTTTTCAAGCCGGCCGTCCATTCCTCGCTGCGGTAATGACCGGTCACACACGCGGTGGCCAGCACTTCGCAACCCAAATCTTCCAGTTCGAGCGCGGCCTCATGCAACGGCGGCAAGTACGATTGATCGCTTTTGCCCAAAATATACGCCGTGCGATCGGGCGTCTGCGGACGATTCAGAATAGTGATATCGAGGTGGTCCTGGTCGGTTTCCGCCTCGGTCAAATCGATGACGCGCTCGAACAGCGTCGCCGTCGCCGCCGGGCCCAAGCCGCCAATTATGCCAAGCTTCTTGTAGTTTTGATTGCCCATGAGAAGCCTTCTTTCCTCATCATCGGCGGCCGCACGCCCATTCGAGCCTTTCGCCCGCCCGACTTCCAAGCTACTTGCTCATGGATTATAATCCCGTGCGTTTCACCCTCGCGACGATAGCAAAGATACGGTAAGGAATCCATGGACCCCATCACGCTGCTCATTGTGTGCCCGCTTGTATTTCTGGCGATGCTCGTCGACGCCATCGCCGGTGGCGGAGGTCTTATTTCGCTTACCGCGTACCTGGTTGCAGGGCTGCCGGCGCACGTAGCGCTAGGCACCAATAAAGTTTCCAGCGCCATTGGCACGGTTATCGCCACGGCGCGCTTCGCGAAAAGTGGCCTCATCAAGGTGAAGCTGGCCCTCCCTGCCGTAGTGTTCGCGCTTGCCGGGTCGTTCGTGGGCGCGCACATTGCGCTGCTCACACCCGATGGCGTAATTCAGGCCATTATGGTGTTCGCGCTGCCCATCGTGGCGTTTTTCGTGCTGCGCAAACGAGCGCTCGATGTGCCGGCCGACGTGCGCATCTCGGCGCGCAAGCAAATCGTCATCATCTCAGCGGCATCGTTTTTCTGTGGCATGTACGACGGATTTTATGGCCCAGGAACGGGCACATTCATGCTGATCGCGTTCACGGCGGCGGCCAAGCTTCCCGTGCGCGAGGCAAATGGCGAGGTGAAATGCGCAAACCTGGCATCGAATGTGGCAGCGCTCGTAACGTTCGCGATAAACGGCGCCGTGTACTGGCAGTTGGGGCTCATCGCCTCGGTGTTCGCAATCGCCGGCAGCTACGTTGGATCGGGTCTCGTCATGAAAGACGGCGCCAAAGTGGTACGCCCCGTCATGCTGGTGGTTCTGGCGCTGCTGTTCGTGAAGGTGCTGTTCGATTTGTTCGCATAAAAAAGGCCGGGCGCCCATTACGACAGCCCGGCCTTTTCGGCATATATGAGGTTGACTGAAAACTTACAGTTCCTGCTTCACATTCCAGCCCATGACAAATGCACCACCGGCGATAAGGAAGGACACGAATTGGTTCGACAGGGCCTCTATGGAGCTGCCGCCCACGAATCCGGAAATAAGGCCGATGAGGGTCACCGCCATGCCGATGCCAGTGAACACCAGATAGGCCATGATCTTCTCGGGGTTCTTCGCGCCGCGACGGCCAAGCAGCCCAACGATCACGAACAAAATGGCCTCCATGAGCAGCGAGGCCGCAAGAGCGCCGCCCAGAATGCTTGCATCGATGCCCGAAACATCCACGTCCTCATACATAAACGAAGCGTCGCACGCCCCGAAGCCAAAGGCCGCAGCGAGCAGGGCCAGAACAACGGCCAAGCCGAGCATGAAGTTCGAATAGAGCTTCAACGATTGAACGCGTTTTTCAAGCATGGAAAATCCTTTCTGAAAAGCCGGCCTCTGCAAAGCCCGGCTTTGTGAGCCTACAAGAATATTTCACCATACATTTGTCCAAAAGCATTCATGAATTTTCCTATCGAGGCAAGTTTTAGCAGAGGGGTAGCAAAAGGCCCGGCATGCTACCGGGCCCGACGTCAAAATATTTCGCTTTTGCGCTTTCGTCTATACGAATTTGCCAATGAGGAAGCCAGCAATCACGCCCACCATGGCAACCACCACCGTGAACACGCTGACCAGCCAATCGTGACGGCGATCCTCTTGGCGATGACGCTCGAGGCGCTGGATTTCGGCGCGCTCGGAATCGATGAAGCCCACGTAGGAATAACCCTTGGCCAGCACTTCGACCACATACGGGTTGCCCTCTTTGTAAATAGCGCCGATCATGCCCATCTGGTCGAGGCGACGCATGGCCGCGCCGGCCTCGGTATCGCGCTTGATGAACGCAAGCGGAGCCTGACGGCCCTCTTGCCTACGCGCGGTTTCGAGCTGGATAAGCCGGCGAAGAACTTTTTCGTCGTATGTGCTCAGCCTGTCTTGCATGCTCGAAGCCCTTCCCCAAGTCGCGAGAATCGCACGCGCGCCAGCCGGCCGCATGCGACGATTACCAAAAGATACGGACAGTATAGCGCGACACGGCGGCGCTCTTGAAAAATCGTCATCGTATAGGCGGAAAACCTTGGAGGAATTTGGGCGGCCCCTGCAGAACCGAAGCAGAACCCATGCAGAACCGAAGGCCGAATCATCTGCTCCGCTCCCTCGCGAAACGTTGGTGGTACCCTGGTAGCCGTTTGATTTTGACGCAAGGGAGACCGGCATGGAACAAGCAAGCCTTTTCGACAATATCGCCAGCGACGCGCACGCAGACGGCGAGACGCCCGAGCACGTCGCCGCCGCTGCGCGCGCGGCCGAATTGCGTCACCTGCTCGACTACCACGCATACCGCTACTACATGCTTGATGCGCCCGAAATTACCGACGCCGCCTTCGACAAGCTGCTCGTGGAACTACAGCGTATTGAGTCGAAATTCCCCGATTTGGTTACACCCGACTCGTATACGCAGCGCGTGGGCGGCTACGTGAGCGAACAGTTCGCGCCGGTCACGCATATGGCCCGCATGTATTCCATGGACGACGCCATGGACTTGGGCGAGCTCGATGAATGGCTGCAACGCACCGAAGACGCGCTGGGCGCGGGCAAGGCGGCCTATACGTGCGAACTGAAAATCGATGGGCTGGGCGTTGCGCTTACTTACGAGAACGGAGCCTTCGTACGCGCCGCCACGCGCGGCGACGGCACCACGGGCGAAGACGTGTCGCTGAACGTGCGCACAATCCGCGACGTGCCCATGCACCTTGCCGAGCCCGCGCTCGCGCACATGGGCGCCAATCGCGGTGACCGCATCGAGGTGCGCGGCGAGGTATATATGCCGAAAAACAGTTTCGCCCGGCTGAACGAAGAGGCCGATGCCGAAGGGCGCGACCCTTTCGCCAACCCACGCAACGCGGCCGCCGGCTCGCTTCGCCAAAAAGACCCGAAGGTCACGGCCAAGCGCGACCTGGCAACATTCCTGTATGCCGTGGCCGATACTGAGCCTTTGCATGTGCACTCGCAGCGCGAATTCCTGGATTGGCTGCGCGAGGCGGGCTTCTCGGTGAACCCGAACGTCGCGCGATGCACATCGCCCGCCGAGGTGCACGAATTCTGCGCGAACGCGCTTGAGCATCGCGCCGATTTGAACTATGACATCGACGGCGTGGTAGTGAAGGTCGACGCGTTTGACCAGCAAAGCGACCTGGGCTTTACCGCACGTGCGCCGCGCTGGGCCATCGCGTTCAAGTTCCCGCCCGAAGAAAAGCAGACCGTGCTGCGCGATATCCGCATCCAGGTGGGCCGCACCGGGGTGCTTACGCCGGTCGCCGAGTTCGACCCGGTAACGGTTGCCGGCTCCACCATTGCGCGCGCGACGCTGCACAACATCGATGAAATTCGCCGCAAGAACGTACGCGTGGGCGACACGATTATTGTGCACAAAGCCGGCGACGTGATTCCCGAGGTCGTGGGCCCCGTGTTGGAAAAACGCCCCGAAGGATCGCGCGAATGGCACATGCCCACGCGCTGCCCCGCATGCGGAAGCCCCGTGGTGAACGACGAGGGCGAGGTTGCCTATCGCTGCGTTTCGATGGACTGTCCCGCGCAAACCAAGGAGCGACTGCTGCATTGGGTGAGCCGCGGATGCATGGACGTCGACGGCGTGGGCGAAGAGCTCGTCGACAAGATGCTTGAAGCGGGCCTGGTGCACGACGTTTCCGATTTCTACATGCTCACCGTCGAAAGCGTCTCGCAGCTCGACACGGGCCGCTTCTATACCGCCGACAACGCCAAGCGCGACATCAAAGCGGGCGACCCCATTCCCGTAGGCGCGAAGACCGCCGTGAAAATTTGCGACGAGCTGGAGAAGTCGAAACAGCAACCGCTGGGGCGCGTGCTGTTCGCGCTGGGCATTCGCCATGTGGGCAAAAGCGTGGGCGAAGTGATTGCGGCGAAGTTCCCGTCGATCGACGCGCTTATTGCCGCAAGCGAAGAGGACATCGCCGAGATTGACGGCATTGGCCCGAAAATCGCCGCAAGCGTGAAGCAGTTTTTGGCCGTCCCCGAGAATCTGCAGGTGCTCGAACGCCTGCGAGCGGCGGGCCTTTCGCTGGAAGACAACGCCACCGACGCGGCAGCGCGCGCGGCCTTGGAAACGGGAGTCGACGCGAGCCTGGCCGAAGCGCAGCCCCTATCTGGGCTGACGTTCGTGCTTACCGGCACGCTCGAGCATCGCACGCGCGACGAAGCCGGCGCCGCATTGAAGGCGCTGGGAGCAAAGGTAACAGGGTCGGTTTCAAAGAAAACGAGCTTCGTGGTAGCGGGGCCCGGCGCAGGCTCGAAGCTCGCGAAGGCAGAAAGCCTGGGCGTGGCCGTGCTCGACGAAGCTCAAATGGAAGAAGTGCTGGCCACAGGCGTTGTACCGCAAGCAGAATAGCGGACATACCGGCGAAGCAGGCGCAGCGGGACTGCCCGCTGCGCCGCTGCGAAAGGGCGGCGGGCGCACATGTTCACGACGACAAAAATCGTAGGGATAGTGCATCACCTTTCCATTTTGCGCGACTAAATGTCAAAAAAGCGACCTTTAGTGCACCTTTCTATTGGGGCGCGCAAAGGCCGCTTTTTCAACTTGTGACATTTCCGCAGGTCAGAAGACTCGTTTGTTCTACGTTGCCAATTGCGAAACGTTCTAAGATGCCTATCCATATAGAAACAGTGCACTAAAGCTTCGATTTCTGCCACGGCATAGCGACGGCAGCAGCCGAACGTTCGGCTCCGCGCTTACCAGAGGGTATTCGTGCGGTCGCGGCCGATTGGCAAACTGAACACGATGGTGTTCACGGCGTACACGATGGCGAACAGCCCCAGAAACAGGCCGATTGAAGACGGGAACACGCAGATGAGCACGCCCAGCGCGATTTCTGCCACGCCCGAAATACCCACCATGGAGCCAAGGCCGGCTCCCATCAGGAAAAACGGCCTTGACGCAACAAGCTGCACCACGCCGAAAATCACGATGCCCAACCCAAAAGCCCAAGCCATTGCCGCAACGCCAACCGCCGGGAACACCAGCAGCACAACGCCGAGCAGCACGATCATAATGCCGAAGAACAGGCTCCAGCCGCTTTGAGAGAACAGCGTATTGCGATAACGCACGTACGACGCAACGTCGATGCCTCCCGCGATGATCACAAAAACGGCGATGACCGTCGAAATGCCCATAAGTACCTCGAACGGGCAGAATACGCATACCAAGCCGAAGGCGAGCAGCAGCATGCCCGAAAGCAACTGCAGCCAATTCACCGACCCGCCGCTGCGCCCAGGGCGGAACTCGTCGCGCGAGTCGAGCACTTCCACATGAATATTGTCGTTCGACATTGCAGCCTCCTTCAGCCAAGCCGCATTCTTTATTCCCATTGTATATAGGGCCACGGCCATTATGCAAAAGACGACGAGGCTGTTTGTTTCCAAAATGTGAAATGGGTCAAAGGAGCTGGTCCCTTTGACCAACAACGGAACGGAATCGAGTGAAACAAGAGACAAGTCCCCGCCCCAGTCTCGGGTTGTGCCTATGGGACAGGGTATGGGACGGGGGACAGTCCCCTGTCCCATACCCTGTCCCACTTCAGCGCGCGATTACTTGGCGGATTTCGCGCGCAAACCGCGCACAGCCTTGGGAAGGTGGGCAACCACGTCTTCGGCTGTCACGCACAGCTCGTCGGAGTCGGACGCGGCAAGCACGCCGGCGCGAGCGTGCAGGTATACGCCCAGAGCACAAGCATCTTTGGGGTCGACAGCCTGGGCGAGCAACGAGCCGATGATGCCCGCGAGCACGTCGCCCGTGCCGGCTTTGGCAAGCGCGGGCGTTCCGCAGGTAAGCTGCAGCACGTCGTTGACGCTTTCCTCGTTGCCGTCAGCAATATAGGTGTCGGGACCTTTCAGCACGCAAATCACGCCCAATGCTCGGGCAATGAGCAACGCATCGGCCGCGGCGGCGGGCACGTCCTGCTTCTCGGCATGAAGGCGCTGCGCTTCCAAATCGGACGCATCGAGCGAGGCGAGAATGCGTGCGGCCTCACCGCCGTGCGGAGTGATAATAGTTGGGTACCCATCAATAAAACGTTTTCGCAACGCCGCCTTGCCTTCGTCGGTATGCGTTGCGGTCAAGCCTCCGCCATCGATGAGCACGGGCTCTTGGGCGTTTTCGAGCACATCGAGCACGCACGCAGCCGACGCTTCAACACCCGCGAAACCGCAACCCACAACCGCAGCGCGTGGATGGCGCTCGCTGGTTGGATGGATGCATTCCGCATACGATTCAATGGGCCAGCACACGCATGACGGTTGAAGCACATGCAACGATGCGGCCGTTTCCATCGACGCGTACACCTCAATATAACCAGCGCCAAGTCGCGATGCGGCCATGGACGCAAGCACGCCTGCGCCGGGATAGGTCGGCTCGCCCACCACCAACTCGCACACGCCGCGCGTGTACTTGTTGTCGTTGACAGAAAGCGTCGGCAAGAGGCGCGCGGCCTTCTTGGAAGTGATGGTTTTCATCGAACGCCCCCTTCATTGCGCACGGGCTCGCCGGCGCCTTTCGCTTCGGCGTCGGCCGCGGTTTGCTCGCCCAAATCGTCGAGCATCCCGCGCATTTCCTTGAATTGCTGCGCAAGCTCGGCCTTCACATCGCGTCGCTTCTCGCGCTCGGCCTGCGACGCCTTCGTAATGGCCACGGCGTTTGCGACAGCAACGGAATGGGTATAGGTGATGGACAGGGGCACATCGACAACACCCTGCTCCTCGGCGATGCGGGCCGCGGCGCCATGTAGCGCAATGGCCGGCTTGCCGTGGGAATCGCGCACCACTTCCACATCGCGCATGCCAATGCCGCTAGCCAAAATGCCCGTGCCCAGAGCCTTGCACACGGCTTCTTTCGCGGCGAAGCGCGCAGCGTAATGCGTCGCAGGGTTGCCTTTGCGGTTGCAATAATCCTGCTCGGCATCGGTGAACACCTTGGTCGCGAACGATGGCGTGCGATCGAGAATGCGCCGCATCCGCTCAATTTCAACGATATCGACGCCCAAACCAACCGACACGGCGCCCTCCTATCACGGGACAATTTCTACAGCAGAATTGTAACTTTGCAGAAAAGCCCGCATTCGCGTCCCGTCAAATTCCACAATCTGTTAAGCGTGCGGGAAAGAGCCGCATCTGGGTCGTGGAGGCAGTCCCTTTGATCCATTGCGCGCTCGCCTTGCCCCAGCAGCTTGCCAACCAGCTGGGCCGAGGAGACAGTCCCCCTTGGCCCAGAACCGCCGTTTGACCCAGGCTTTCCCCTACTCGACGGTGACCGATTTCGCCAAATTGCGCGGCTGGTCCACATCGCAGCCGCGAGCGATGGCGATGTCGCGCGCGAACAGCTGTAGGGGCACGCTAGCCGTGATGGCGCTGAAACAATCGCGCACCTTCGGAATGTAAATCACGTAGTCGGCGTGCTTCTTGATTTCCTCGTCGCCCTCGGTGGCGATTGCCACCACCAGTGCGCCGCGCGCCTTGCATTCCTGAATATTCGAAATCACCTTGTCGTACGTGGGGCTCTTCGTGGCCACCACGATAACCGGGAATCCCTCGTCGAGCAGCGCGATGGGGCCATGCTTCATCTCGCCGGCCGCGTACGCTTCGGCATGCAAATAGCTGATTTCCTTGAGCTTCAGCGCGCCTTCGTAGCAAATGGTCGAGCCGATGCCGCGTCCAATGAACAGGGCGTTTTGCGCGTCTTTGCACGCAAGCGCCGCCTCTTCGATGGCGCTGGTGTCGGCCAGGATTTGCTCGATTTGCTGCGCGGTGTCGGCCATTTCGCGGAACAGCATGCGAATCTGCGCCGTGGTAAGGCCGCCGCGAAGCTGGCCCAGCAGCATAGCGAGCAGCGTAAGCGCGGCCACCTGGCCCAGGAAGCTCTTCGTGGCAGCAACGGCGATTTCCTTGTTCGCCTTGATGTAGATAACGCCGTCGCTCTCGCGCGCGACCGGCGAGCCCACCACGTTCGTAATGCCGAACACCTTCGCGCCCTTGATGCGCGCGTCGCGAATGGCGGCAAGCGTGTCTGCCGTCTCGCCCGATTGCGACACTGCCACCACCAGCGTCGACGGCGTGATGATGGGGTTGCGATAGCGGAATTCGCTGGCCACCTCCACCTCGCACGGAATGCGGCTCCATGCTTCAATCAAGTTTTTCGCGATAAGGCCCGCATGGTAGCTGGTGCCGCAAGCGATGATGTACACGCGATCGATGGCAGCCAGCTCGTCGTAATTCAGCGCAAGCTCGTCGAACTGCAGATGTCCGTTCACCATGCGGCCCGCCAACGTATCGCGAATGGTGCGTGGCTCCTCGTAAATTTCCTTCAGCATGAAGTCGGGGAAACCGCCCTTTTCGGCCGCAGACACATCCCAATCCACATGCGTGACGGACGGGTGGATAGCGTTGCCCTCTTGGTCGAAGTATTCGATATTAGATTCGCCGTTTGCGCAGGTGAGCTTCGCGAAGGTATCGTCTTCCAACACCACCACGTCGCGCGTTTCGTCAATCAGCGCCACAATATCGCTGGCCACCAGCGCGCCAGATGTGCCCTGGCCCACCACGATGGGCGAATCTTTGCGGGCGCATACAATGACGCCCGGCTCGGCGTCGCACACCACCGCAATGCCATACGCGCCAGCCAAGCGATATGTCGCTTGGCGCACGGCTTCCAGCAAATCGCCGTTATACGCCTCTTCGACAAGATGAGCGATAACCTCGGTATCGGTTTCGCTCGAGAACACATGGCCCCTGCCAATAAGCTCTTCCTTCAGCGTTGCATAGTTCTCGATGATGCCGTTATGCACCACGGCAATATCGTTGGCGCACGCCGTATGCGGGTGCGCGTTGGCCTCGCTGGGTTTGCCATGCGTGGCCCAGCGAGTATGGCCAATACCGCATGTGCCGTCGATGTCCATGCTTTCCACCATGGCTTCAAGCCCAGCAACCTTGCCCACCTTATGCTTTACGTTCAAGCCCAACGGGGTTTGCACGGCTATGCCCGCCGAATCGTAGCCGCGGTATTCCATGCGCTTCAGCCCGCGAATCAAAATGTCCTTCGCTTGCAAATTTCCGGTGTATCCGATGATGCCGCACATAGGGAAATTCCTTCCTTATTGGGAATTTTGCTTCGACACAACGCTTCATTGTAGTGTCGGGAAGCATCCCTTTGCGGAAGCTGACACAGCCTGTTCACACGGCAATCGGGCAAACGGCGGCATGGGGAAAGCGAGCGGCAGGCGGGGCCGAAGAGGGTGGGACAGTTGCCTCAGGGGAAAGTGTCCCAATGCTTTGCTGGGACACTTTCCCCTGAGGCAACTGTCCCACCCTCGCTATCCAAGCAGTCTCACATCGGGGTCGGTGCCCGCGATGGCGTGAAGCTCGTCGATGTAGCGCAGCAGCAGCTCGCTGGGACGGCGCTCGCGATGCATGATGTAGCCGACGCGCATGCATTCATCAGAATCCAGCGGAACGCTAGCGATGCCATGCGACATTTCGCTGGACAAAATGCCCGTGGAAAGCGTGTAGCCATTATGGCTGATGAGCAGATTCGACAGCGTGCCGCGATCGGAGCAGCGAATGTTGCGCGCACTGGGCAGCCACGCCAACGGCTCTTCAGCGTAATAAAACGAATTCACCGTGCCCTGCTCGAACGAATAACGTGGATAGGCGGCCAGCTCCTCGGGCGCGATGATGCTGCGCGATGCCAGCGGATGCCCCTCGCCTACAAACACATGGGCCGACGCCTCGAACAGCGGGTGAAATTCGACCGCAGCCTCGTCAAAGGCGCGTTCGAGCACGCGGCGATTGAAGTCGTCGGTGAACAAGATGCCGATTTCGCTGCGGAAGCTGCGCACGTCCTCGATGATTTCCGCCGTGGTGCTTTCGCGCAGCACCAGGTCGTATTCGTCGCCCGTACACGTTTCGGCCACATTCACGAACGCCTGCACGCTGAAGGCGTAGTGTTGCGTGGAAACGGCCAGGCGCACGTGGCTCGAGCCATGCTCGGCATAACGGCGCTCCAGCATGTCGGCCTGTTCGACCACCTGGCGAGCATAGCCCAAAAGTTCGGTGCCATCGTTGGTCAGCGACACACCACGGTTGCTGCGCGTGAAAATGGTAACGCCCAGCTCGTGCTCAAGATCTTTGATAGCCGTAGACAGATTCGATTGAGTGGCAAACAGTTCGCGCGCGGCGGCATTGATGGATCCGTATTCCGCAACCGCGATGAGGTAACGAAGTTGTTGCAGGGTGGCCATAGCGTGTCCTAACGGCGCACGGCGCGTGCGCACTAACGAAAAGCGCGGGCGCGGCGACGCATCGCTCGAAATGCCGTCACGCCCCTGGTACTAAAACAGAAATGCCCGCGCCTGCGAGCATTTCCCAAAATTAAGCCAAGTTCCAAAAAAAACGCGTCCCCGCCCTTTTAGAACTCCAAGCCCTCGAGCTTTTTGAAGGCCTCGTCTTTGTGATGCAAGAACGCCCATGGGTCGAAAATCTCGTCCAAGGTTTCGGCGGAAAGTTTGGCCTCAGGGTCGGCTTCCAGGCGCTCGCGATACGTGGGGCCGTCAACGGCATTCTGAATGTCGTGCCACACAGCCATAGCGTTGCGCTGCACGATGACATAGGCATCTTCGCGCGTGATGCCCGTGTTCACCAGCGCCAGCAGTACCTTCGAGCTGAAAATGAGGCCGCGGGTGCGATTCAGATTCAGCACCATCTTGTCGGGGTAGGTTTGCAGACCGTCAAGCATCCACTGCATCTTGCCGAACATATAGTCAAGCGCGATGAAGCTGTCGGCCAAAGCCACGCGCTCGGCGCCAGAATGCGAGATGTCGCGCTCGAACCACAGCGCCACGTCGTCAAGGCCAACCTGCGCGTTTGCCTTCACGATGCGCGACAGGCCGCACACGCGTTCGGCCGTAATGGGGTTGCGCTTATGCGGCATGGCCGACGAGCCCTTTTGGCCGGCTTTGAACGGTTCTTCGGCCTCGATCACGTCGCTTTCCTGCATAAGGCGCACCTGCAGCGCGATGCTTTCCAGCGTAGAGGCGCATACGGCCAACGCGCACATGACCTGCGCATGGCGGTCGCGAGCCAAGACCTGTGTGGACAGCGGGTCGGGCGTCAGACCCAGTTTCTCGCACACGTATTTCTCAACGAACGGGTCAATGCTGGAATAGGTGCCCACCGCGCCCGAAATGGCGCCGGTCGCGGCCACCTCGCGCGCCTGCTGCAGGCGAGTTTCGGCGCGCTTCAGCGCCCAGGCCCAGCTGCCGAACTTCATGCCGAACACCATGGGCTCGGCATGGATGCCATGCGTGCGGCCCACGCACAGCGTGTCTTGGAATTCGAACGCGCGGCGCTTGCAGGTTTCGCCGAGCTGCTTCACGTCGGCCAGAATAATGTCGAGCGCCTGCGTAATTTGGTACGACAGCGCCGTGTCGCCCAAGTCAGACGACGTCATGCCGTAGTGCACCCAACGGCTCGGCTTCTCTTCGCCTTCGGGAACGTCGGCATCGATGTACTCGGCCATGTTCGTGAGAAACGCGATTACATCATGGTTCGTCACGGCTTCGATTTCGGAAACGCGCTCCACCGTGAAATTCGCATGGTCGCGAATCCACTTGGCGTCTTCCTTGGTGATGCCGCACTGCCCCAGCTCGGCCTGCGCCTCGCATGCGAGCAGCTCGATTTCCTTCCAAATGTTGAACTTGTTTTCAAGCTCCCAAATGGCACCCATGGCCGGGCGCGTGTAGCGAGAAATCATACTGGTCCTTTCCGGCGAATTGACCAGGCTATTATACGGCGCAATAGCCGCCAAAGACGAACGTGCCGAATGCTCGGGGCATTTAACACATTAAAACGTGTTAAATGCCCCGAGCATTCGGCACGTTCAGACATCCAGAACGGCCTACAGCGCGTTGAAAACGGCTCTTACGTCGTCGACCACGTCGTGCTCGGCCACCACCACGGCCTTATCGCCCGGGTACAGCACCATTTCGTCGGCGGCAACCTCGGCCTCACCATATTCGCGACGATCGACCGCGATAAGCAGGCTGCCCTCGGGCAGGTCGATCATATCGGCGGGCACGCCATCGCTTGCCTTGAAATGACGCAGTTTCTGCGGAATGGAAATCTCGAGCAACGCAATATCGCCACGCGAAAGAGACGACACAACGCCCACGCCGCCCAACAGGGCTTCTTCCTCGATCATGTTCGCAATGAGCATGGTGGACGACACGCTTTCGATGCCCACCTCGCGGAAGATGCGACGGTTTTTCGGGTTGTTCACGCGCGCGATGCAACGGTTCACGTTAAACACGCGCGTGGCGATTTCGCACGCCACCAGATTGTCGTCGTCGCGACCGGTAACCGCGACGAACACGTCGGCCTTGCGAATGCCCGCGTCTTCTTGGAAGTCGGAATCGCAGCCATCGCCATTGATGATGAGGTATTCGCCCTGCAGCTCGATGGACAGGTGATCGGCTGTGTCGCGGTCACTTTCCAGCACCGCCACCTCGTGGCCCTGCTCCAACAAAACACTGGCCAGGTATTCGCCGACTTTGCCGCCGCCCATAATAACGATATACATGGCACCCTACCTTTGCATGTAAACGGAAAACGCGCCCAGCAGGTCGTGGCGAATGCACGCCAGCACGCTGTCGCCGTGGTACAGCACGCTGTCGCGCGTGGGAATGGAACTCATCGAACCATCGCGGCGCTCGAACGCGATAATGCGAATGCCGTGGTTGCGCTCCAGTTCGCCAACCTTCATGCGGCCGCGCGGCGTCGTGGACAAATCGATGGAGAAGCGCAGCACCTCAAAATCGCCAAACGTATCCAGGTGGCTGCCATGGCCCGACATTATCTTCGAGAAAATCTCTTCCGCCACGAGCGATGTTCCGCATACGTAGTCCAAGCCCAGCTGCATGTACGCACGCTCGCGGGCGGGGTTGTACAGACGGGCAATAACGTGCGGCACGTGGAAAATGCGCCGCGCCACCTCGATAACCATAAGGTTCGAATTGTCCGATTGCGTAACGGCGCACACCACGTCGGCCTCTTCAACGCCAGCGCGCACCAGCACGTCTTCGTCGAAGCCCACGCCTTGCAGCGTATTGCCGTTGAAGTTGCGATCGAGGTTTGCAAACGCCGCGGCGTTGCGATCGACCACGCACACGTTGCCCTCGCCTTGAGAAAGCAATGTGGCCAGCTGAGAGCCCACGCGCCCGCACCCAACGATGATGATGTTCGCCATTCGCCCGCTCCTTAGAGGCGCGCCCGGCGCGCCAGCATTAGAGGAATTTGTAATATACGGGCTTCACGCCCCAGTCTGTAATCTCGGCGGCGCCGAGCGCCTTCCAGCACCCAGGGGCCAAATCGAGCACGCGCCCATATTTCTCGAAGCCGCCCGTGTCGGTTACCGTCGCCACCACAATGGTTTCACCATAGCGAATTGCCACAGCGCGGCCAAGCATATTCGATTGCGATTCGGGGACGGCCACCGTAATTTCATTCGAGGCCAACGCCCTGCCCGATGCCGTAGCGTCGGTACCGAAATGGCCCAAGCCGTCATCGTTGTCGGAAAAACTGTACGACGACGCCATACCGCACGACCAGCCGTCGTCCTCGTCAGGCAAAATGCGCGGCGCGGTAGGCAGCGGGTTCATCGTGCCCAGCGCTTGCGCCGCTGCGACGGTATTCGCATTCAGCGTGTCGTATGCCGAAAGCACGATAACTGGGTCGGGATCTTTCACCTCGATGGTACGCGAGGCGGTGTGCGCAAGCGAATTGGCATCGGAAATGCGATTGACGTGAGAATCGTCGCTCGCAAGCCCAAAAGCCTGGTCGTCGTCAACGGTATTGCGAACCTCGCCGATGCCGAGCGTCGCGTTGTCCACGTCGTGCGATGCCACAGCGGGCTGCAGCGTGATCGCCGTGAACCCCACGGCGACAACGGCGACAACCGCCACGGCAATAAACGCCGCCGCGAACGCATGCTGGTTGCGGCGGTTTTCAGCTCTGCGAGCCACTCAACCTCCATTATTCAAGATGCTCTAGTCTCCGTAGAACACAAAGACACCGGCGCGCTCAAGCCACACGAACGCAGCGAACTTGCGCCTCGCATCTGCGAGCACATAAGAAAACCTGGCCATTATACCGTGGTTTTATCGCGCCTCAAAATCGTTCGGGCGACACGAGCGGCAAGCGGTTAAACCTGCGGCACGAACAGAGCTATCACCAAATACGAAATGATGGCCATCAGCGGGAATGCGACCAGGAATATAACGGCGACGATACGCACGACCGTCGCATCAACCCCAAAGTAATACGCGATGCCGCCGCACACGCCGAACAGGCGCTTATCGGTGCGGGAGCGGCGAAAAGCGCCGCCGGGATTCGTTTGCCTGAAACCCGAAAGCTTGCCTGTTTTCGCGGCCCATAAAATATAGCCGCCCGCAACCAGCAGCGCGCAGGGCCAGATAAAGCTCCATAGCATGCGAACGAACGCCGCAATGCGATCAATCGTCGCCGTAGGAACAAGCGCCTCCAACAAGCTCCACGCGCCCACGATGATAAGCACAATGCCCACCGCCACGGCCGCCTGGGGTGCATTGTTGCGTTTTCCTGGTTGGTTCGATGCCACGCGAGCTCCTTAGAAAACCGGCGCCATAGGCGCACCGGAACGCATGATTTCCGCCGTCTGCAGCGGCACGGGGTCGGCAAACCCGAACGTCGCCGCCGCCAGCAGCACAGCCAAGCACGCAGCCGCGCCAAGATAAAACAGGTCGTCGTCGAGCGCCGAGCCAATAACCACCAAGCCGACAATCACCAAACCGCCTGGCCACAGCTTCGAAAGCGCAAACAGCACCGTCGAGAAAGACACCACGCCAACTGACACGGCCAAAACCAGCAACCCAGAGAACATGAGCATGAGTCCCAGCGAAAAACGGCGCAAACGCGGCATAGATCGCGATGGAGTCACCATAAGCGCGACGCCCGTCAGGCAAACCGCAACGGGGAGGAAACGCCACCATTCGACGCTCGGCACGAATGCGCCCAAGAAAAACGCCGCGCCCACCGTGAGCAGGGCAATTCCCACCCACATGCATGCGCGCGACCACCCGGCGGGTCCGTCGCCGCAACACGGGTCGTCGGCGGAGCAGGGGCGCACCTCACCTTCTTCGTCGGAATACGCGGTGCACGGCAGCGTTTCGGAAGAGATGGCCAAGTGCTTCGGAAGCACAAGCCACAAAAATGCGTACGCAACCGACACCAGACCAAACGACGCCATGAACAGCAGTATGGCAAGGATGCGCACCGCAGCGACATCCATATCCAAATGCTCGGCGAGGCCGGCGCACACGCCGCCAATCGCCTCGTCATCCGATCGATAGATTCGCTTCGTTGCCGCCATGTTTTCGCCTCGCTTTCGCTCTATACCACAGGCCCAAAAAGTACGCCAGTGCCCGCGGCGCCTCTGCCCTACGCGAGCTTCGTCACCAGCAGCTCGGAAATGCGGCGGCGGCGAACCTTGCGCACCTTGAACATGAAACCGTCTTTCTCGAAGGCATCGCCCAACTGCGGCACGCAATCGAACTCGTCCATAAGCCAGCCAGCCACGGTTTCGTAGTCGTCGCCCGCTTTCACGGGGAAGCCCGCCTCGGCTGCGTCGTCAACGGGGCACGAGCCCTTCACGCACCACGAATCTGAGCCGAGCTGTTTGATGTCGGCGTCTTCGAAATCGGTCTCGTCGACGATTTCGCCCACAATTTCCTCAACGATGTCTTCAATGGTTATTAAACCAGCGGTGCCACCGTATTCGTCTACGACTATCACCATCTGTTGACGATTCGTTTGCATCTCATTGAGCAGCGGAAGCAGGTTCTTGCTTTCGGGCACGAACCCCACCTCGGCCGCATAGTCGGCGGCCAGGTCGCCCTCTTTGTCTTCCAGCAACGGGTCGATGAGGTCTTTGTACCGCACGATGCCGATAATGTCGTCGTCGTCCTCGCGATACACCGGCAGACGCGAATAGCCCGTGCCGCGCATGCGATCAATCGCCTGGCGCACCGTTTCGTCCGCGCCTACCATCATCATGTCCACGCGAGGAGTCATAACCTCGGCCGCCGTGGCGTCGCCAAGGTCCATCACGTCGTGGATCATGCGCTTCTCTTCGTCGGCCAACTCGTCGTTGTCGGCCACCATGGTGCGAATCTCCTCTTCAGACACTTCCTGGCGCTGTTTGCCGCCGAAAATGCCTGAAAGCACGTTTTTGAACAGCCCCTGCGAAGAAGCCTTTTCGTCGGGGGCGGAAGAGGAACTGGAATTGGGGCCTGCGTCCATAAGGGCACGTCACCGCTTTCGTAATCGCCGCAGCCATGCGGGTGTGCTTACAGCACGAACAACAATATCGAGAAGAACTGCAGAATGCTTCCGGCCAGCACCCACAGATGGAACACCATATGCATGAAGGGAATTTTCTTCAACACGTAGAATACGCAGCCAACGCTGTAACACAAGCCGCCCGCAACCAGCAGCCACAAGCCCGCGGGCTCGAGGTTCGCGATAAGCGCGGGCAAGAACCACACCACGCACCAGCCCATCACCAAATAGATGACGACCGATACCCACCGCGGGCGAAACACCCAAAACGCCTCGACCGCCATGCCCACAACCGCGAGCGCCCACACGAACGCGCACAAATACATGCCGCCCGACGCCGCAAGCGTCACCAGGCAAAACGGCGTGTAGCTTCCCGCAATGAACAGGTAGATGGCCGCATGATCAAGCACCTTGAACACACGCTTGGCACCATCGACGGCCAGCGCATGATACAGCGTAGACGCCAAGTATTCCAGCAGCATCGAAATGGAATAGATGAGCGCCGCCGCCAAAAGCACGCCGCCGCCATCGCCAACCGCATGCACGATCGAGATGGGGATGGCCGCAATGGCCAGGGCCGCGCCCACGCCATGGGTAACGGCATTGCCGATTTCTTCGCCCACGGAATATTCGCGCACCTGCCTGTGGCGACGCATGGTGTCGCGAGCGGTTGATGTTGAGGAAGTATTCATAGCCGCAATTCTAGCATGCACCATGACAGACGTGGCCAGCGTGCCGCATTTGAGCACAAACCGGTGGCGACAATCGTAATGGATACGCCCGGAACAGGGCACCCGAGGCAACGACTTTTTGCGACGCCTGGAAGAATTTGACCGAAAAAACGGCTATGATTCCAATGCGGGCGGTGCCACCGAGGGAGGGGTTGTGGCACCGCCTTTTTCGCGCAGCGGCGGCAACACGTTCTTAGAAGGCTGGCGGAATTGCACGGCACTCCCTAGAACAGGCCCATTTGTTGAGGCTCGTATTCGTATTCGCACAAAAGTTCGCCTACCGTAAGCTCCACTTCGTACGATTCCCACTCTTTCACGGGCGCGGCGAACACGTTGCCGTTTTGCTCGAGCATCAAAACGCCGCCGACCATGCCAACGCAACGCCCGGCAACCATGTCGGCAGGAGCGCCGTCGGGCAGCTGCACGATTTCGGGGCACGACGGCACATCGCCGAAGTAGTATTTCGTCAGGTCGAGCACGCCGCATTCGGGCTCCACGCCATGGGCGCGCGCCGTTTCGTACACGGTTTCAATGGCACGTTCGGCATGGAACGGCTCGCTGAGCAACTTCACCTTGGTGCCCAAGCGCATGGTTTCATAGATACCTTCCTGCGCGCACAGATGCGCCTCGAGCGCGCGGGCCTCGTCGGCGTTCGCGAACCGCTTCAAGATGCCCGCAACGCGCGCGCCTTGCTCGAGCAAGCGCTCAATACCGCGCGTCTCAGACGAAATGCCCACCTTCAAATGCAACGGCGAGAAATACGCCATGTACACGAAATGCGGCGTGAGGTTGTACGCGCGCTGCTGCGCCGAAATGCTGTCGGCGTTGTAGAACGCGGGGTTGAAGCCCGTTTCCTCGCGGCACGCCGGGCACATGTCGTCTTTGTACTGGGCAAACGGCATGAGCTCGACGCTGTTGGGACACGCGGCCGACGTGTATTCCTTCAAATCGAACGGACCTATGCAATAGCGTTTCGAGGTATGGCGCAACGTGAACGTGCGGCCAAGCACCGGCAAGCGCATCTGCTTTTTCTCGAATACGTCATTGACCAGCAAATACGGACCATCGGCCGCGTAACCGAGGCCCGAAAGCACGAGCGTCGAATCGGGCATGAAGCGAGGCATGCGGACGTCCTTTCCAAGGTGCGGCACCATTGTGCCGCAAGGTTTTCCGACGCTCGATGATAGCGAAAACCTCGCGTCCGAGGTCGAAGCGCAGCCAAAATCGACCTTTTCCACGTTTCGACCCCTCGTTGGCAAGAATTCCGAGTTTTGCAGCTGCCTGCCAGCGTTCCGCAGGCATCAGGGCGGCGTTTCCCCAGGTCACATTTTCGCTTAAGAGCAAAACAGGCGCAAAGAGGCCCCAAACGCCCCAAGAATCGCTGCAAAACTCGGAATTCTTGCCAACGAAGGGCATTTTTTCTTGCAAAGCGATTAAAGGCAGAGGGGGACGACGGGAGCTATCCTGCTGGCAAGCAGCGTTTACCAGCTACGAAAGTTGAGCGTCGATTGCAGCCAACACCGCGCGGCGAACATCCTGATAGCCCGCGCCATTTTCGCGTGCGAGCGTCGCGATGTCATCGTGCTCGGGGTAGCCGCGGCGCGTGCCGTCAGGCAGCGTGACCAGCTTTACGCGCGCACGCCCAAACAGAGTTTCCACCTGGCGCTCTTCGCGGGCAAGCGCCGTACGCCACACCGGCTGGCGACGAACGCCGATAGTCGTGGAGTGCGCAAACAACACCGATTCGAGCGTGGGAATGTCTTGCTCGAGGCAGAGCACCTGCACTTGATAGCCCGGACGGTTCTTCTTCATGAACACGGGCAAATAATGCGCCTCGCGGGCGCCGGCGGCATACAACTCTTCAAGCACGAAGCCCAACGCCTCGCCCGAGCAATCGTCCATTTCGGTTTCGAGCTTCCACATATGCGGCGAGCCTAATTGGGCGGATGCTCCCTGTTCATCTTGAGAATCGATAATCATGGCACGCAGCAAGCTGGGCCGCGAGTACTCGCGCTTGCCCGCGCCCAGGCCCATTGCGCGCACGATGAATTTCTTGGGCAGCGTCGAACGCGTACGAACAGCAGCGGCGATGGCGGCGCCCGTCGGCGTTACCAACTCACCTTCCACATTGGTTATGGAAAGCGGAATGCCTGCCTCGGCCGAGATATGCGCGACGGCGGGGACAGGCACGGGCAAAATGCCATGCTGGCAGCGAACCGTGCCGCGACCCTCGCACATATTTTCGACTACGACATCGCGAACCCCCAGATCATCAAGGCATACGGCGGCGGCGACAACGTCGACGATGGAATCGACGGCGCCCACCTCATGGAAATGAACCTGGTCGACCGGCACGCCATGGGCCTTCGATTCGGCGCGCGCCACGAAGCCAAAGATGCGCTTCGCCAGGTCGCGGGCGCTATCGGTTATGTCGGCCGCATCGATGATGGCTTCTATTTCGGGCATGCCTCGATGCTCGTGGCGATGATGGGAATGCCCCTCGTGCTCGTGCTCGTGCTCGTGCTCGTGCTCGTGCTCGTGCTCGTGCTCGTGC
>CALBLG010000112.1 GCA_937895975.1 uncultured Slackia sp. | reverse complement strand
GCGCTCGGTTCCAACCTTATCGTGATGGTCATCGGGCTTTGCCCCCAACGCCTCCATGAGCACCGCGCAAACCGCCTCGTCGCCGCCGTCGCCGCGAAGCGCGGCCCGCATGTCGTACTCCACGTCCGAGAACAAACACGGGCGAATCTTGCCGTCGGCCGTCATGCGCAGGCGATTGCATTCGCTGCAGAAATGGCGCGACAATGGGCTGATGAACCCCACCGTCCCCTGGGCGCCCGGAAACATGAAATACCGTGCCGGGCCCCAGCCTTTCGGCTTGCCCTCGCCCGCCGGCACAAGCGCCTCGAGCCCCTCGGCTTTCGCGCGCGCGTTTATCTCGTCGAACAGCTCTTCGCTGGGAATCACGTCCTCGCGGCCCCAACCGCACCCATGCGAGCCGGCGCTTTCGCCCACGGGCATATACTCGATGAAACGCATGTGCAGCGGACGGTCGATGGTCATCTTCGCGAACGCCAAGAAGTCCTGTCCCAGGCTGCGCACGGTTACGGCGTTCACCTTCACCGGGTCGAAGCCCGCGGCGAGCGCCGCCTCGATGCCGTCGAGTGCCTCGTGCAGCTCGCCACGGCGCGTAATGTAGCGGAACTGGTCGGCGTCGAGCGTGTCAAGCGAAATGTTCACGCGCGAAAGCCCGGCAGCTTTCAGCTCGTCGGCATATCTCGGAAGCAGCACGCCATTGGTGGTCAGCGATACGTCGTCGACGCCGGGCGTCTCTCGAATGGCGCGCACCAAATCAACCGCGCCCTTGCGTACCAAAGGCTCGCCGCCCGTCAGGCGGAAGCGCTTCACCCCCATGCCCGCGGCCACGCGCACCACGCGCTCGATTTCCTCAAGGCTCAGAATGTCGGCGTGACACAGCGACTTCACGCCATCAGCCGGCATGCAATAAATGCACCGGTAATTGCACCGGTCGGTCAGCGAAATGCGCATGTAATCAATCACGCGGCCGTGCGAGTCTTTCATAAGGCCTCCCCTTAACGTCCGCGCCCCCACGCGTACGTTGAATTCTCTTCTGACGGGATTATACCCTTGCAAGAACAAAGAAGCGTCGCCAGACGCATTTTCCGACGACGCGACGGTATGAAACGATGTGCATTGGCACGAAACGCCAGCGAGAACTACTTCGAAACCAAATACATGCTCTCGGTGGGAATCTCGATCAGCAGCTCGTCGCCCTCCTCGGGCAGCTCACTTGCCGGCACCGCCAATTTGTCCACTTTCCACTGGACATGCAGCTTCAAGAACTTCATCGACTCGTCTTCTTCGGCGAAATCCTTTTCGATCTGCGCAGTTTCCTCGTGCTCGATGAACGAGAGCATCACGGTTCGCTCGAAACGCGAATCGCTCACGCGGTCGGCGCGCATGCGAAACACGTTGCCCGCTTGCCCCGGATGCGCCTTGCGCAGGCGAAACGCGCGCACGCCGAACCACTTCACATCGCGCGGCACGGGCTTCGTCGATGCCAAAGAAATGCCCCATTCGGGAAGATGCACGTGCGCATCGTCCACGTATTCCGCCGGCGTGGTGTTTTTGCAGCCCGAAAGCTTGATAGCGGCCAAGCTCTGCGGGTCGTTCACCACATTTTCTTTTGGGCCAATCTCCATAATGTGGCCCGATTCCACCACGGCGATGCGATCGCAAAAGCGAAACGCTTCGTCAATATCGTGGCTCACGTACAGAATCGTGCCGTTGAACTG
>CALBLG010000111.1 GCA_937895975.1 uncultured Slackia sp. | reverse complement strand
GAACGGCAGCGCGCGGTAATCCCACAGGTGGTAGTCGTAGTTCGCGGTGATGCCCGTGGTGAAGTCGATCGACGTGCACACCAACGCATTCGCGAAAAAGCTCGCGACAAGCGCCGGCGCCACACTGCCGTTGAATTTCTTCAACAGCCAACGGCTTAATGGATGCAGCACCACCACAATCATCACCAAAGCAATGCCTTCGGCGGAAAACGGAAACAGCCATTGCTCCCACAACATAAGGTTGCTGGGGTCGTAATCGCCCATCACCAGGCCGAACCTGATTAGCCAGCAAAACGCGATTTCAGCCCAATGCCCCAGAAACGAGAACGCCACGAAATACAACGCCAAATCGCGCCAGAACTCCCACGTGCGAATGCGCTTGAGAAACGGCAGCTCCCAAGTATGGCCGCCCGCGACTTCGGAATAATCGTATCCGCAGCTCAAAGCGGCTCGCGCGCGCTGCGACGTCACGATGTACGAGAGCGCCGCCAACGCCGCCACAAACTGCAACCCCACCAGCACGCGAGCCGCATGGCCTCCTAAAACGTTGGAAAGCGAATGGATAGCGCCGTCCATGTTCAAATCCCACGCAATGAGCACGCTCGTCACCACGAGTGCCGCGATAATGAACCGAGGCGCTCGTTTCGAGCGAATTTGAATAAGCCAAACCGAAATGCACGCAGTGCCCGACAAAAGCAACGCGCACACCATGGACAAGTCGTACGTGAACCCGTTCGGATTCAAATACGCGCCCAACCCCAAGCATGCAACGAGCACGGCGGCGAAATACGCTTGCACAA
Organism: uncultured Slackia sp.; assembly: GCA_937895975.1. Classification (GTDB taxonomy): domain Bacteria; phylum Actinomycetota; class Coriobacteriia; order Coriobacteriales; family Eggerthellaceae; genus Slackia. The sequence goes on along the minus strand of CALBLG010000111.1, from coordinate 7,140 downwards.
GCCGCAGCCCCAGGGGAAGCCGCGGCAAATCACCGTGCCCGAAAGGCACATACGGCTGCAAATTGGCGATATGCGGAAGATGCTCCGTCATGTTATTCGCCCGAAGACGAGCCGGAGGCTGACGGCGCGCCGGCAAGCGTGACGCCTTGTTCCTCGAGCGCAATCAGCTTATCGAGTTCGGCTTGGGCATTGGCGATATCCTCGTCGTCATAGATGCCGTCGGCGTTCTCGATAATCGTTTGCAGCTCATCTTTGTACGGCACGGGCGAATCGGTAAGATAGAGCGCTTGCGGAATGGCGTACGACACAAGCACCACGACAAACGCCAGATTCATCACGTTCTTCGGCAGCTTGGCGAACCAGCGCTCCAGCAGCGGGTACACGCACCAGCAAATCACCGAAGCTGCGAACGCGAAGCCTAGACCGTTCTGCAGGCAAATCATGCCCTGGAAATTGAATGGCATGTCCGAGTAGTTCCACAGCTGCAAATCGGCGTTCACGAACTGCCCCATGATGTATTCGATGGCGACGCATACCAGGCCATTTATCACGAAGCTTATGGCGTAGGCAATGCCGGGAATGGTAATTTTCTCGCGCAGCTTGATGAACAGCGGATACAGCAGCACGGCGATAAGCACCACCGCGATGCCTTCCATGGGGAACGGGTAGAACCAGTCACGCCACAGCATGGTGTTGTTCAGGTCTACCTCGCCGGCGACGATGCCCGCGCGAATCAGCATGCAGAACGCCGACTCCATCCAATGGCCCGCAAGCGAAAAAAAGCAGTAATAGATGATGAGATTACGGAAAAATGCCCAGCTGCGGCGGTTAATGCGCAACTCATGGGTTTCGCCGAGCGCCGATTCTTTGTCGATGCCGAACGGCTGGGTGAGGTAGGCGCGCGTCTTTTTCGACAGCAGGAAATACAAGAAAAGCGCGATATCGAACAATGAATCGAACACGAGCGAAAACACATCGAACGTGCCCAAATATATGCTGTATGCCGCACCCACAGTAACGTTGAACGCCGAATAGAACAGCACGAATGGTCGCGCCACTTTAAAGCGGCACCACAGCATCCACAGCAGTACCATCTCGAAGACAATGTTCGCCCAGTCGAGCAAATTCACAGTGTTGTAGCTCACCAAGTCGCGCGAAGTGAAAATGAGGCTCGCAATGGTAATCACGAAATTCAGCGCGAACAGCACCGTGAGCACGTGCAACCATTTCGGCATTTTCGGCCGCGCGGCCTTCACGGCCTTTTTCTCGGCCCTCGCGGCGGCCTTTTCTTCTTTGGACAGCTTGGCGCCGCTCGGCGCGGTTTGTTCGGGCATCGAAGCCTCCTCGGTCATAAACGTGTCGCAAACAGGTGGCGCCACGCAGCAATGACACTCCCCGCAAGTTATTCCTAAATCTAGCGCATTACGCGTCCGCGGTGTTCGTAAAACCGCCACTTTTGCCCCAATCGCCCGTCGATTGAGCGACTTCTTAATTTAGTTCATGCCAATTCATCTCTGCCGTGCATAACCCACCTTGAACATGCACCGTGGTTGGTTTATCTTTAACCAGTTACATAGGTTGGTTTAGAAGGCTTGCACGCGCCTGGCATTGGGGCCGCGAAAGCGGAGGGCTCAGGCCGCGTCGCCCGCCAACAACTCTTGTATTCAAAAGGGGTATATATAAGAGAAAGGCAATTGCCATGGCATCACAAACCTCTACGGGCGAGCTGCTTCGCGTAAGCGGCCTTGCCGCCTCGGTCGACGAAAAGCAGATTCTGCACGGCGTCGACCTGTCCGTCGGGCGCGGCGAGACGCACGTGCTCATGGGCCCGAACGGCGCCGGCAAATCGACGCTCGGCCATGTGATTATGGGCGACCCGACGTACAACGTCACCCAGGGCGCCATCACGTTCGACGGCCAAGACGTCACCGCGCTTTCACCCGACAAGCGCAGCCACGCGGGCATGTTCCTCAGCTTCCAGGCACCGGTGGAAATTCCCGGCGTGCCGCTGTCGAGCTTCCTGCGCGCGGCCGCAGCGAACCGCGAAGGCATCAACCTGAAGGGCAAGCAGTTCCGCAAGCACACCCAAGAACTGTGCGAAGAACTTGACTTCGACCCTGCCTACCTCGATCGAGAGCTGGGCGTGGGCTTTTCCGGCGGCGAGAAGAAGAAGCTCGAAATGCTGCAGCTGTTGCTGCTGAAGCCGAAACTGGCCATTTTGGACGAAACCGATTCGGGCCTCGACGTTGACGCGCTGTCGGTCGTCTCGCGCGGCATAGACGCGTATCGCCGCACCTGCGACGGCACCCTGCTCATCATCACCCACAACACGCGCATCCTCGAGCGCCTCGACGTCGACCGAGTGCATGTGATGGTGAAGGGCCGCATGGTGCACGAAGGCCCGGCGTCTCTCATCGAGAAGATCGACACCGAAGGCTTCGAGCAGTTCGAGCAGGCCGCCGCGGCCGCTCAGGCGTAAAAGCGAGGCGCGACATGGCAAAACAACATTCAGAGGTCGCGGACATCGACCGCAGCCTCTACGATTTCCGATATGGAGAAGAGGGCTTCGAGCGCCTCGACGCCGGCCTGACGCCCGAAATCGTGCGCGAGATTTCCGCGAAGAAAGACGAACCCGAGTGGCTGCTCGAGTTCCGCCTGAAGTCGCTCGAAATATACAAGAGCATGCAGGCGCCTGATTGGGGCCCGTCCATTGCCGGACTGGACATGGACAACATCGTCACATACGTGAAGCCGAACACCGACCAGAAAAACGATTGGGAATCGCTGCCCGACGACGTGAAGAACACGTTCGATCGCCTTGGCATTCCCCAGGCCGAACGCGCCTACCTGGCGGGCGTCGGCGCCCAATACGACTCCGAGCTGGTGTACCACAACATGCAGGACACCGCCTCGAAAATGGGCATCGTGTATTCCGGCATCGAAGAGGCGCTGCACGACCCGAAATGGGAGCCGCTCATCCACGAGAAGTTCATGACGCTCATCCCGCCAACCGACCATAAGTTCGCGGCCCTGCACGGCGCCGTGTGGTCGGGCGGCAGCTTCGTCTACGTGCCGAAAGACACCAAGCTCGACTTCCCGCTGCAAAGCTACTTCCGTCTGAACGCGAAAGGCGCCGGCCAATTCGAGCACACGCTGATCATCGTCGAAGATGGCGCCGATCTGCACTTCATCGAAGGCTGCTCGGCCCCGAAATACAACGTGGCGAACCTGCATGCGGGCGCCGTCGAGCTGTTCGTTGGCAAAAACGCGCATCTGCGCTACTCGACCATCGAAAACTGGTCGAAGAACATGTACAACCTGAATACGAAGCGCTCCGTGTGCGACGAGGGCGGCTCAATCGAATGGGTTTCGGGCAGCTTCGGCAGCCATGTTGGCTACCTCTACCCCATGTCTATCCTCTCGGGCCGCAAATCGACCTGCACGTTCACGGGCATCACGTTCGCCGGCCAGGGCCAAGACCTCGACACCGGCTGCAAGGTGGTACTCGCCGCGCCCGAAACCAGCGCGGCAATCGAGACGAAATCCATCTCGAAGGGCGGCGGCGTGTCAACGTTCCGCTCCAGCGTCGTGGCAACAGAGAAAGCCGAGAATTCGGCCGCGTCGGTGAGCTGCCAATCGCTGATGCTTGACGCCGACAGCCGCTCCGACACCATTCCCGCGATGGACATTCGATGCAAGAACGTCGACGTGGGACACGAGGCCACCATCGGGCGCATCTCCGACGACACCGTGTTCTACCTGATGAGCCGCGGCATTTCGGAAGAAGAAGCACGCACCATGGTGGTGAATGGCTTCGCCGATCCCGTGAGCAAAGAGCTTCCGCTGGAATACGCGGTCGAAATGAACAACCTGATCAAGCTTGAAATGGAAGGGGCGATTGGATAATGGCCGAAACCACCCAGGCCCTGCGCGCCAACGCGCTCATCTCCCCCACCTGGCACCGCCTCGGTATGAACGAGGCGTCAGTCGAAGTGGTCGACACCATCGCCGACGGCATCGAGATTCTCGTGCCCGAAGGCGCCCTGGCCGCCGAGTTCGGCGCGTTCGCCGATACGTGCGAGCGCGTGTGGGCAACCCGGCCCGCGCAGGCAGTACCGCAAAAGAATACGCAGCCCGACTCCGAGCTTTTGGCGGGCGGCGACGTGAATCTGGATTTGGCCGCCACCTCGCCCGTCACGCGCGACGCCGAAAACCCGCATGCATTCGAGCATGGCATGGGACGAGAAGCTGCCGAATGGATGGCAGCCCACGCCGCAAAGACGCGCTCCATTCGCATTCCCGAAGGCACGCAGCTCACGGAACCCATCGTGATTCATGCGCACGGCAAGAACGCCGCCGCTTCGGTCGCTTCGGTCGACGTGGTGGCCGAAGCAGGCGCCAAGGCCCAGGTTCTCGTCTGCTTTGACGCGCCTGAACAGGGCGAAGGCGTCATTGGCTCCACGCTGGGCGTGTATGCGGGCCCCGATTCGGCCGTAGACATTCAAACCGTGCATGCTGCGACCGACGGCTTCACCACCATGGACGACGCTGCCTTGTTCCTTGACACTGACGCGCGCATCACCGTGCGCCACACGGTGCTCGGCGCAGGCAAGTCGTACGTGGGCCTGGCGGGCAACCTGTCGGGCAACCGCAGCGACGCCCACGTCACCACGCGCTACGTGGGACACGGCGCGCAGGCGCTCGACTTCAACTACGTGCTGCGCCACCGCGGCGAAAAAACAACGTGCTTGATGGATGCCCAAGGCGTGCTGACCGACGAGTGCTCCAAGGTACTGCGCGGCACCATCGATCTTGCATGCGGCTGCGCGGGCGCCGAAGGAACCGAAACCGAATCGGTTGTGCTTGCCGACGAGCGCGTGAGCAACAAATCCATTCCCATCATCTTGTGCAGCGAAGACGACGTTGCGGGCAACCATGGTGCCACCATTGGCCACATGCGCCCCGAGCAGTTGAATTACCTAATGAGCCGTGGTATTTCGCAGGAAGCCGCCGAGCGCCTGTTCGCCACGGCGACGTTCGAGGACGCGGCAATCACCACGCCCGACGCCTACACGCGCGACGCCATCGCGAAGCTCGCCGCGAACATCGGCATTCCTGCCCAGTTCGACGAAGCCGAATAGATTCGAGGACACCATGACTGAAACGAACAAGGCAAACGCAAGCGCAAGCGCATGCGCCATCGCTGACGCGGCCCAGGCCGCTGCGGCCTCCGCCGTGGCTCCCGACATCGTGTGCGCGGCCAATATTGCCGAAAACCCCTACAAGCGCGACTTTCCGCTGCTCGCGAATCACCCCGACTTGGCCTTTCTCGACAGCGCCGCAACCGCGCAACGCCCCAAGGCCGTGCTCGATGCGCAGCGCCGCTTCTATGAGGAAATGAATGCCAACGCGCTTCGCGGCCTATACCGCTTGTCGGTGGAAGCGACCGAAGCCATCGACGTGGCCCGCCATCGCGTGGCGAAGTTCATCGGAGCCCCGAAGGCCGAGGACATCGTGATGTGCCGCAACGCCAGCGAGGCGCTGAACATCGTGGCCAAGGCGTTCGCCCCCACGGTGCTCGAGCCGGGCGACGAGGTATGCATCACCATCATGGAGCACCATTCCAACCTCATCCCGTGGCAGCAGGCCTGCCGCGCGGCGGGCGCGAAGCTCGTCTACCTCTACCCCGACGAGAACGGCGTCATCACGCCCGAAGAGATGGATGCGAAAATCGGCCCGAAGACGAAGATTCTGTCGTGCGTTCACGTCTCCAACGTGCTGGGCATCGAAAACCCCGTCGAGGAACTCGGCCGCCGAGTGCACGAGCAGGGCGGGTACTTCGTGGTCGACGGCGCCCAGTCGGTGCCGCACGTCTCTGTCGACGTGGACAAGATCGGCTGCGACTTCTTCGCGTTTTCCGCCCACAAGCTATTCGGCCCGTTCGGCATGGGCGTGCTGTGGGGCCGCGACGAGCTGCTGAACGCCATGCCGCCTTTCCTGACGGGCGGCGAGATGATCGACAACGTCACCGAGCAAGACGCCACCTGGGCTCCCGTCCCCGAGAAATTCGAGGCCGGCACGCAAGACGCAGCGGGAATTTACGCCACTGCAGCCGCCGTCGCCTACGTCGAGTCGGTGGGCATGGACGTCATCGAGGCTCGCGAGAAGGCACTGGTCGCATACTGCATGGACGAACTGGGCAAACTCGACTTCGTTACCATCATCGGCCACCCCGACGCGGACATGCATCACGGCGTGGTGAGCTTCAATGTGAACGGCATCCACCCGCACGACGTGGCGAGCATCCTCGATATGGACCAAATTGCCATTCGCGCCGGCCATCACTGCGCCCAGCCGCTGCTCACGTGGCTCGGCGTTGAAAACCTTGCATGCTGCCGCGCGTCGCTCGCCTTCTACAACGACAAGGGCGACGTTGACAAGTTGGTTTGCGGCCTGAAGAAAGTTTGGAGCATGTTCCATGGCGAATAGCGGAATCTACACCACGGCGTTGATGGACCACAACGCACACCCCGACTACAAATACGAGATGGACGGCGCAACGCACACGCACGAGGGCATCAACCCCAGCTGCGGTGACGAGCTGGTGCTGTCGCTGCGTGTGGAAAACGGCGTCATCAAGGAGGCGGCGTTCACTGGCCACGGGTGCGCGGTAAGCCAGGCTTCCGCCGACATGATGGCCGACGTCATCACGGGCGAGACCGTCGAAGAGGCGCGCCGCCTGTCGCAGCTGTTCATCGACATGATCAAGGGCAAGGAACTCACCGAACAAGACAAGATCGACCTCGACGAAGCGGCCCAGTTGCAAGATATCTCGCACATGCCTGCGCGCGTGAAATGCGCCGAACTTGCATGGCGCACGCTTGACGGCATGCTCAACGAGGGTGAGGCTGACGCTCCTGCTACCACCGATTAGTCTTCCGGAGTTTTCGTTCGACCTACCGAAGGCCCCTCGTCCTGTTTCCTTCACAACGTTCCAGGCGTTCAGGAAACAGGACGAGGGGCCTTCTTGATTTTGTTTGAGATTTACGATATTTCAGTCTAAGGCGAAGACTATACCCGGCTCGCTAGCCGGCCATGCCTGTCGCCAGCACAATACAGGTTGCTACCACGATCGCTTCG
>CALBLG010000110.1 GCA_937895975.1 uncultured Slackia sp. | reverse complement strand
CTGTTCGACAAAGTGCGTGTATGGCTTTGGGCGCGACTGACGCATCGGCCGAGGTGGCGGCGCTCGCGCACCATGTGGGCTTCGACGTGGTGGCAATCGACTACGACCCCGCCTACATCTCGGAAGAGCGTTTCCCCAATGCGCGACGCGTGCTGCTCGTCGGCGGCAATTTCGACGGGCTTGCCGAAATCGAGCCGTCGCCGGGCGACTATGCGTGCGTGCTGACGCGCGGGCATATGTTTGACCCCGATGCATGCGTTTGGGCATTAAAGCACAATTTGCACTATATAGGCATGATGGGTTGTAAGGGTAAAAATGATACCGTACATGACCTGGTGCTTTCAAAAGGTTACACCGAAGAAGGCTGGAGGCGCATCAAGCGCCCCATCGGTTTGAAATTCGGCGCAAAAACGCCAGCCGAGCTTGCGATTGCCATTGTGGCCGAGCTTGTCGACGAGCGTTACAAGCAGAATTATTCCGAAGCCGCGCGTGCAAAGCACGAGGCCAGCTTGGGCAGATAATGCGGCTTTTTCGCCCGTTTGCAAACGCGAGTGCGCAGGCTGGCGGTTTGCTTGATAAGGTAAGAAAAAATGGGACGGAACATGGAAGGAGCTAACGTGACTAACCCCCAGGTTAAACGCGTTCTGGTTTCTGTAACCGACAAAACGGGCGTTGTGGAGTTCGCGCGCGCACTGCACGAGGAATTTGGCGCCGAGATCATTTCGACGGGCGGCACGGCGAAGGTCATCGCCGAGGCTGGCGTGGACGTCACTCCCATCGACGCGGTGACGAACTTCCCCGAAATGATGGACGGCCGCGTGAAAACGCTGCATCCCATGGTGCACGGCGGCCTGCTCGCCAAGCGCGACAACCCCAAGCATATGGCGGAAGCCGCCGAGCATGGCATCAAGATGATCGACATGGTGGTCGTGAATCTGTACGCCTTCGAGAAAACCGTCGCTTCGGGCGCCGATTTCGGCACGTGCATCGAAAACATCGACATCGGTGGTCCGTCGATGCTGCGCAGCGCCGCGAAGAACTTCGAAAGCGTGGCCGTAGTCACCGAGCCCTCCACTTACGACGCTATTCTTGAGGAAATGCGCGCCAACGGCGGCGCCACCACGCGCGAGACGCGCGCGAAGCTGGCGTTGAAAGTGTTTGAAACCACGAATGCCTACGATGGCGCGATTGCCGCGTGGATGGGCGAACAGCTCAACGGCAAGGCCGATTTCGCTGAGGAAACCCCCGCGACTATCGACCTCCATTTGGAAAAGCAGCAAGATCTGCGTTATGGCGAGAATCCGCACCAGAGCGCCGCATTCTATCGTCTTCCCGATGCCGACGCGCATAGTTTGGTGAACGCCGAACAGCTCAACGGCAAGGAACTTTCGTACAACAATATTCTCGACACCGATGCGTGCTGGACGCTCGCCCGTGAATTCACCGAGCCCGCCGTGGTTATTTTGAAGCACCAAAATCCCTGCGGTTCCGCGACGGCGGCTACGGTGGCCGAGGCTTACGACAAGGCGTTCGCGTGTGACCCGAAGAGTGCGTTCGGCGGCATTATTGCGGCAAACGTGCAGGTCACGCTTGAGATGATCGAGCACATGAACGAGAACAAGCAGTTTGTCGAGGTCATGATCGCTCCCGATTACGAGCCGGCCGCGCTTGAGCTGCTGCAAAAGAAGAAGAACATGCGCGTGCTGCGCACCGGCGGCGTGGACGCGCCCAGCCGCACCGAGTATCGCTCGGTCGACGGCGGCATTCTAGCGCAGACGGCCGATGCCGTAACCGAAACGCCCGACACGTTCACCGTACCCACCAAGCGCAAGCCTACCGAGGCCGAGATGGACGAGCTGATGTTTGCGTGGAAGGTGTGCAAGGGCGTGAAGTCCAACGCCATCTTGATTTCGAAGAATCATGCGGGCATCGGCATGGGTCCTGGTCAGCCGAATCGTGTGGATTCGGGCCGACTTGCCGGCGAGCGCGCGCACGAGGCGTGCGAGCGCATGGGCATCGAGGCGAAGAACTTGGTTGCGGCGAGCGACGCGTTCTTCCCGTTCCGCGACAATGTTGACACGTTGGCCAGCTTCGGCGTGACCGCCATCATCCAGCCTGGTGGCTCCATCCGCGACGAAGAAAACATCCAAGCCTGCGATGAGCACGGCATCGCCATGGTGTTCACGGGGTATCGCCACTTCCGTCATTAAGGGGTTGCGCCGTTCTGCCGAACGGCGCTAACCGCCGACGCTGCGCGGCAATCTGGCGGCCGGCTTGGGCTTCAATCGTCGCTCACGTAGCGCTGCTACGCTTCGCTCCTCTTTCAGCCCAATCTGACTCGCCAGATTGTCGCTCGCTGACTTTTGGTGCGAATGTGGCTTTTTGTACCATCTAATTACTGGGTCAAAGGGACTGTCCCTTTGACCCAGTTTTGCTATGATGGGGCACGTTTTCTGGGGAGGAAATTGAGGGAGGCGCGCATGTCGGTTGCGCAGGCGAGGGGCTTAGTGAAGGGCCTGAAGTGGTACCACTTGGGCTTTTGTTTCTTTTGGGCTGTCACGTTCGTGGCGCTTTTGACCCCCGCAGACGAGCTGGCATTCGCGAGCACTGCATTCTCGGTGGGCAAGCAAGTGGCTACCATTGCGGCGGTCGTGGTTGCCGCGATGCTCTCGGTAAGGCGCGGCAGCAAGCCGTATTCCCCCGAATCGGCCTATATCGCCGGCATCGCGCTGGCCGCGGGCTCGCTTCTGTATTACTTGGCGTTCTTCCTGGCCGACTTTTCGGCTATCTCGGTCATCGTCGCGGCGTTGCTGGTTGGCGGCTCGCAAGGCGCGTTCTTCGTGATGTGGCAAAGCTTCTTCGCATCGGAGGGCACATCGCGCACCACGGTGTACATCCCGCTTTCGGCGCTGTGTTCGGTGGTGCTGTGCATGGTGGTTGGCATGCTGCCCGCCGAATGGCTTGTGGTGTGCGGCGTTATCGTGCTGCCTGCGTTGGGCGCGTGGACGCTGCGCCTGAGCTTGGCCGAGGTGGTTCCGTACGAAGTTGAACCGGTTACGCGTGAACGTCGCCGCATGCTGCTGCGCGATATGGGGCGCCCGGTGTTTTGCGTGTGCGCCATCGGCTTCGTGTGGAAGATGATCGGCTATGTAGTGCCGCAAGGCGGCTTCGGTTCGTTCGAGGCCATTATGCTGGGCATGAGTTGCGCCACGCTGGTGGTAACGGCCATCGAATTGTTCACCGAGCGAGGCTTCGATATGCTGCGTGTGTACCAAGTCTTATTCCCCCTGGTAACAGGCGTTTTTCTTATTCCGACATTCTTGGGCCGCGAATGGCTCGGCGCCGTGTCTGCCTGCACGATGTTCGGCTTCGAAGTGGTGAATCTGCTGCTGCTCATCACATGCGCGGCTTATGCCAGCCGCAAGGCCATGGATTCGTCGCTGGTCTATGCGCTGTGCGTGGCGCCGACGCTTGTGAGCCTACTGCTGGGCGATGCGGTGGGCCAGTTCGCCGCCGCGCGCACGGTGCTCGATTTCACGCTGGTGGTCGATGTGCTGTTCGTATGCGTATACGTGTTGGCTGCCGCCTTGTTTCTGGCGAGCCTGGGCCGCAATAGGGGAGAGGTGCGCCGCGCCGTTACGGCCGCGCCATCCAAAGTGGTATCGGCGGGAGGCAAGGCCCGGGCGACGCAGGAGGTGACGGGTTCGCATTCTGCCGAAGAGGCGGCGGAAAGCGTGCTGCCGCACAACGAAGGCTTCGGCAATGGAGCTGCCGTTTCGACCTTCGCCGATTCTGGGCGCTCCATGGACGCTCGCTCTGATGTTCCGACTGATGCGAATGCATCGGTTGGATTGCCGGCGCCAAGCTCGGTTCCCTTGAATGTCGAAGCGGATGACGGCAATGCGGCGCTCGCTTCAGCTGAAGCCTCCGCCTCGAATTCAGTGGCGCCTTTTGCGCCCGTCACGCTTGACGATCGCCTGAATGCCCTTAGCCTGCCCGACCCGCTTTCCGCTCGCGAGCGCGAGGTGGCCGACCTCATGCGTCAGGGCAACACGGTCGCGGCCATCGCTCGTCGCTTGTTCATTTCCGAAAACACGGTGCGCGGGCACACGAAGAACATCTATCGAAAGCTGGACATCCATTCCAAACAAGAGCTCATCGACCTGTTAAACGGGTAACGCATATCGCCGCTTGACGGTTTCGGGTGTGCGGAATCGCTTTGGGCGCGGCTGCGTTTCGCAAGGCAAAACACGGCAATTTCTGGGGCGCCGTTGTATTTCTCGCTACCACACACCCATCATTGACCTGCGAAAATAACAAAACAACCCATAATATGTGGTGCGCGGCACAGCCAAGACGCGCTAAGGTTTCGCCATCGCATCCAGGGAGGGTGCAGGTGCCATGTCGGGGAGGGCATGCCTGCGAAGCAAACGAGCGCGCGGCCGCATCGGGCGGTTTCGTCGCACGCCATTCGGGGTTCTTTTCCCGCCACGGCATCCCAAGGGATTCCATTAGGAGGGAACCATGGAAGAATTGAAGAGGGGCATTTCTCGCCGCAATCTGTTGAAGGGCGCAACCCTTTCTGCCGCTGGCGTGGCCGCACTGGGCATGTTCGGCTGCAGCCCCGCGGGCGGCTCGTCGAGCTCGAGCAGCAAGTCTGACGCTGCTGCCGGCGAGAAGAAGCACACCTGGGAAGTTGCCCCCGAACCCATCAAAGACATCGCCGAAACCGTCGACACCGAAGTGCTCGTCATCGGCGCTGGCTACTCGGGAACCTGCTGTGCGCTGAACGCTGCACAGAACGGTGCCAAGGTCACCTTGGTCGAGAAAGACGGCGTGCCCAACGGCCACGGCGTGGGCGGCACGGGCGCCATCGCTTCGAAGGCCCTCGACGCTCTGGACATTCACTTCGACAAGTCCATCGAGATGGAGCGCTGGGTTTCCACGTGCGGCAACCGCTGCCGCGAGTCGCTGGTCGCCAAGTGGTTCCGCGAGTCTGAGCGCTGCATGAACTGGCTGCTCGACCTGGCCGAGTCTGACGGCGCGAAGTGCATGGTCACGGTCGGCTCCAACTCCACCGTGCACCCTGAAATCGATTGCTACCACATGATCTTCGGCGGCAACCTGGCCAAGGAAAACGAGGCCATCTCCATCGCCACCTACATCGAGTACCTGTTTATCGCCAAGGCCGAGGAAACGGGCAACTTCGAGCTGGTCTACAACATGCCGGCCCAGCAGCTCGTTACCAACGACAAGGGCGAAGTCACGGGCGCCATCTGCAAGAACGAGGACGGCAAGTACGTGCAGTACAACGCCTCCAAGGGCGTCGTGCTGGCTACAGGCGACGTGAGCTACAACGACGAGTACATCGACGAGTTCGCCCCCATCGCGAACAAGGTTATGACCCGCCTGTGCTCTGACCAGGGCAACACCGGCGACGGCCACAACATGGCCGCGTGGGTTGGCGGCGCGTTCCAGGACGGCCCGTGGCCCACGATGATGCACCCGCAGGCTGCAGCAATGTACCATGGCCCGTTCTTGTTCGTGAACCCGAAGGGCAAGCGCTTCATGAACGAGGCCACCTGGGTTCAGGGCAAGTGCGTTGGCACCATGGTCAACGGCGGCGACGACCACTGCTGGTCGATCTTCGACTCGAACTTCGAGGCCGACAACACCGCGTCGCTCGAGTTCGGCGGCGGCATGTTCTGGGATTCCTTCCGCGCTGTGGGCACCACGGCGGCCGATGCGTCGGCGTCGCATGCCAAGACGGTGAAGGAAGGCGTCGAGAAGACCCCCGAGAACTACAAGGTCGCCGACACCATCGACGAGCTGCTGGCTCAGCTCGATGTGGATGTCGACGAGGCCAAGAAGACCATCGAGCGCTACAACGAGATCTGCAAGAAGGGCGAAGACACCGACTTCTACAAGGAATCTCACTTCCTGTTCCCGATCGAACAGGGCCCCTTCTACGCCACGAAGGTTGCCCCCGGCCTGCTGGCCGTTGTCGGCGGCATCGCGATTTCCGACAACTTCGAGGTCGTGAACGCCGAGGGCGAGCCCATCAAAGGCCTGTACGCCATCGGCAACTGCTCGGGCAACATGTATGCCTACGACTACCCGATCAATGTCCAGGGCAACAGCCATGGCCGCTGCCTGATTGAAGGCAAGTGCTTGGGCGAGCAGCTCGCAGGCGTCTACAAAGAGCAGTAGCAGCGAAAGTTGAGCCGCAGGACTCGCCGAAGACAGCGAGGCACAGCCCGGTGCCGCGAATTGCCTTGAAGGAGGAGCGAAGCGTAGCAGCGCTACGCGAGCGACGAGTGAGAGGCAAGGCGCGGTGCCGGGCTGCGCCGCAGCGGCGAGCCGAAGCGCCGTTCGGTAGAACGGCGCAAGGACAATACCCCTCCCTTGGGCCCGTCGTTTGGCGGGCCCTTTTGCTAGACTGAATGCGATGGAAGGAGTCGCATGGCTGAAGAAGACGCGCTGTTCGCGCATTTGGAAGAACTCATGGAAGCGCTGCCCGAGATGCAGCGCAAAGGCGATGCGCTGGCCAAGGCGCGCGCGGCGGCCGAGGTGGCCAAGCGCGCGCATTATCTAGAGGGCCAGCAAAACGAGCTCGATGGCATCCTGTCTGCGATGGAAGAGCATTCCCAGGCGCGTGACGCGGCCATCGCCGCAGGCGACGCCGAGGCGGAAGAGGCCCATCGCGCGCAGATTCTGCTGCTTGGCAACGAGCGCGGCATTCGCAAAGGCGCCGCCGATGCGGCGCAGCGCGAACTCGACCAGGCGCTTTCCGCTGGCGAGTTCGCCGATATCGAGGCCGCCCATGCGGCGCAGCTTCCCGAAGATGAGCTTGCGACGCTTGCCGCCGAAGTCGAGGCGTTCCAGGCCGATTATGCCGAAACGCTCGCCGCGTGCCAGGCCGCTGAAGGTGTCGAAGAAGCGTAGAAGCGTTTTAGGCTGTTCAACCAGCGCGGTTCCTGCGCTACAATAGCCCAGTTTGAGCGATTAGTTTCACTTCGCAAGGAGCTATAAACCGATGACCGAATTCATCAACGAGTATTGCATGCACGACCATACGTGCGGCGAGCTGCGCGCGGCCGACGTCGACGCGCACGTCACCCTCACCGGTTGGGTGTGGCACAACCGCGACCACGGCGGTCTGATCTTCATCGACCTGCGCGACCGCGAGGGCTACACGCAGATCGTGATCGACCCCGATTGCGTGACCGAGGAAGAATTCCACGTTGCCGAGCATGTCGGCCGCGAATACGTGCTGAAAATCACGGGCAAGGTTCGCGCTCGCGCCGAGGGTACCGTGAACCCGAACATGGCCACGGGCGAGATTGAGGTGCTCGCCGATGGCATCGAGGTGCTGAACACGTCTGTCACCCCGCCGTTCGCCATCGAAGACGGCATCGAGACCGACGAAACCACCCGCATGAAGTGGCGCTACATGGACCTTCGTCGTCCCGAGATGTACAAGAACCTGAAGCTGCGCCACACCGTGGCTCAGGCTATGCGCAAGGCGCTGAACGAGCGCGGCTTCCTGGAAGTGGAAACCCCGATTCTCGCGAACTCCACGCCTGAAGGCGCGCGTGACTACCTGGTTCCTTCGCGCCCCAACCCGGGCAAGTTCTACGCCTTGCCGCAGAGCCCCCAGCAGTTCAAGCAGATGCTGATGGTGGGCGGCATCGAGCGCTATTACCAAATCGCCCGTTGCTTCCGCGACGAGGACCTGCGCGCCGATCGCCAGCCCGAGTTCACCCAGGTGGACATCGAGATGTCGTTCGTGCAGGAAAACGACGTGATCGACATGATGGAGGGCGTGTTCAAGGAGGTGCTCGAAGCCGCCGGCGTCGAGCATGAGTTCCCGCTGCAGCGCATGCCGTGGAAAGAGGCCATGGACCGCTTCGGCTGCGACCGTCCCGACATTCGCTTCGGCATGGAGCTCGTCGACCTCACCGAGATCGTGCGCGGCTGCGGCTTCGGCGTGTTCTCGAAGGCCGTCGAGGCGGGCAACATCGTGAAGGCCATCAATGCGAAGGGCGCTGGCGACTGGAGCCGCGGCGACATCGACAAGCTGGCCGACATCGCTGCCGCCAACGGCGCGAAGGGCATGGCTTGGATTGCCTATACCACCGACGGCAAAGAGAAGAGCCCCATCATCAAGTTCCTCGGCGACGAGGTTCATGCGAAAATCAAGGAAGCCATGAACGTTGAGCCGGGCGACCTGGTGCTGTTCGCGGCCGATACGTTCGCCATTGCCAATGCCGTGCTTTCCGCGCTGCGCCTGCATATGGCCGAGGCCCTGAACATTCCGCGTGAGGGCCACAAGCTGCTGTGGGTCGTCGATTTTCCCATGTTCAAATATGACGAGGAAACCAAGAAGTACGCGGCCGAGCATCATCCGTTCACGATGATCCCGAAATCCGATTGGGACAAGATCGAGACCGACCCGCTTTCGTGCGGTAGCTACAGCTACGATATCGTCATGGACGGTTTCGAGGCTGGTGGCGGTTCCATCCGTATCCACAACGCCGAGCTGCAAAAGCGCGTTTTGAAGCGCTGCGGCGTCGACGACGAGGATATGGAAGTGAAGTTCGGCCACCTCATCCATGCCCTCGAGCTGGGTGCTCCGCCTCATGGCGGCATCGCCATCGGCTTGGACCGTTTGGTCATGCTGCTGGCTGGCAAAGACTCCATCCGCGACGTCATCGCCTTCCCGAAGACCAGCTCGGCGGCCGACCCCATGACGGGCGCCCCGAACGAGGTCACCACGCGCCAGCTGAAAGAAGTCAACCTGCGCACGCTGTAGGCTGCCCAAAGACAATTTGCTCACGTTTGCAAGCCGTCGCCCTTTGCGGGCGGCGGCTTTTTTACGTCTTGCCGAGTCTATGGATTCAAAAAAGCCGCAAATGTTCAACCTACGAGGACATGAGCGAGTAGCGAGGCTTTGGATCATTTGCTGACCTGGTCTTTTTTGCGTGCACCTCTTTAGGCTCTGCTGAAGAATCTAAAGAGGCTGAACATTTGCGGCTTTTTTGAAAACAACGCTTGCGCATGAGTGAAATATGACGGTTTCGTTGCGAAGCGGGCGCGCTGGTGACGGCTTTTCAACAGCATGGGCTGGGGCGCAAGGAAATACCTATGCTTAGCTTATCGAAGTAAAACACCCGTTCAGGAAGTCGCCCCATGAAGAATTTCTTCGCACAGCTGCCGTACAAAATCGCAAATATGATGCAGGGCCGTCGCGGCATGGACAATCTCAATATCGCGCTGCTCGTGGTTGCCGTGGTGCTCATGGTGCTCGAGATGCTGTTCGGATGGCGCGCGCTTTCGTGGCTTTCGTTCTTGCTGCTGATTCTCGCGTGCTTCCGTTGCTACTCGAAAAATATTCCTGCCCGCGAGAATGAAAACCAGAAGTGGCTTGCGGCATCGGTGAAGCCGAAACGCTGGTGGGATATGCTGAACACCATGTACGAAAATCGCAAAACCATGAAGTATTTTCGTTGCAAAGGGTGTGGGCGAATTCTTTCAATCCCCCGAGGGAAGGGCACGCTGCGCATTGTGTGCCCAAAGTGCAAAACCGAAGTTACGAAGAAGTCGTAAACGTTGGTACGGTTTATATATGATGCAAATGACTAAAAACTGTATCAAGTATGCTTCATATAGCAAAACACTAATAGTAGGCAGCACTCAAAAAGAAACTAATCAAACTGAACAGGCAATATTCTGCAAGATAAGGTGCGAATAGGCTATGTTCGGATACGTTATTGCAAACGATGAAAGTCTCGACGAGGCTGAAAAATCGCGTTGGCATAGCGCCTATTGCGGGCTTTGTCGCACCATTGGCAAACGCTGCGGCCGGCATTGCAGGCTTACGCTTACGTTCGATATGACGTTTTTGGCGCTGTTGTTGCAGTCGTTGTACGAGCCGGCCGAGCACGAGGGGCATGCGCGTTGCGCATTGCACCCTGCGAAGCCCCAGCCGTACGAAATGAGCGAGGCTATGGATTATGCGGCCGACGTAGGCATTCTTCTTGCCTACCACAAGTGCCTGGACGATTGGAACGACGAGCGCAAGCTTTCGGGGCGCGTGTCAGCGGCGGCATTGCATGGTGCGTATGCGAAAGCGGCATCGCGGCAGCCTCGCGTGGCGCTGGCCGTAGCGCAAGGCATGGCTGACGTGCTCGAACTGGAGCGCGAGGCGATGACCGGCAAAGCTTCGCCCGAGGCGCCGGCGAATCGGTTTGGGGCGTTGTTGGGCGAGGCATTCATATGGCGCGACGATATGTGGGCGGCCGACCTTCGCCGACTGGGCGCATGGCTTGGCAAGTTCGTCTATATGATGGATGCCGTGGTCGATTACGAAGACGATGCGAAGGCTGGCACGTTCAACCCAGTGGCGCTTATGGGAATTTCACCTGACGATATGGGCGAATCGCTCACGCTGCTCATCTCGAATGCAACCCAGGCATTCGAGAAATTGCCGCTTGAACAGGATATTCACCTGCTTCGAAGCGTGTTGTATGCGGGCGTGTGGCAAAAATACCGCGCCCATTTTGAAAAGGTCGAAAAAGGCGCGGGCTCTGTGCAGTCTGCAGTCGATATAGAAACCGCGTCGCACGGCGGCGCTTGTGCCGAAAACCGGCAAGAATAAGGAACAGCTCATGGCAATGGACCCCTACAGCGTGCTGGGAATCTCGCGTGATGCGACCCCCGACGAGGTGAAGAAGGCATATCGCAAGAAGGCGCGCGAGAATCACCCCGACTTGAACCCCGGCGACGCAAACGCCGCGCAGCGCATGAACGATATCAACGAGGCGTACGACCGCATCATGAACCCTGAAAAGTATGCGGCGAGCGATGCGCGCGCGAATGCGGCGGGCAGGCGCCCGTCAAGTGCAGCGGGCCAGGCTGGCGGCTCCGCAACAGGAGGGTCGGCTTCGGGTTATTCCGGTTATGGCTATGGTTATGGTGGCGGGCAGTCTCAGGGGTCTGGCGGCCAGGGCCAGGGCTACGGCGGGGCAAGTTCGAGCGGCCCCTATGGCTGGTCGGGCGGTTTTGGCTTCGATTTCGACGACCTGTTCGGTTTTGGCGGCTACGATGCCGGCCCCATTCATCCCGAGGCCCAGGCGAACGATTCGGCCGAGGTTCGCGCGGCCATCAATGCCATGAATGCGGGTCAATATTCGCAAGCCGTAGCCATTCTTTCTGCCATCACCAGCACGTACCGCAATGCGCGCTGGTATTACCTCAGCTCTATCGCAAACGACGGCGCCGGCAACCAGGTGATGGCATTCGACCAGGCCAGGCGCGCCGTGCAAATGGAGCCGGGCAATCAAGATTACCAACGCGCCGCGCGCAAGTTCCAGCAAACGACGCAAACGTATACGCAAACGCAGCAGTCGGGCGGTTTTTCGGTGGGCTTCATCGATCCCATGACGCTGTGCTGCGGCTGCTGCGTGGCGCAGTCGATGCTTTCGTATTGCGTGCGCCTCGGCGGCATGGGCATGGGTATGTAGGCGTCAGAAAGGAATCTCATGACGGTTATCGGAATAGATTTAGGCACTACGAACAGCTGCGTGGCAACGGTAGAGGGCGGCAAGCCCGAGGTTATCGTGAATTCGGAAGGCGAGCGCACCACCCCAAGCGTCGTGGCGTTCACCAAAGCCGGCGAGCGCCTTGTGGGCGGGCCGGCCATGCGTCAAGCGGCGGTGAACCCCGATCGCACCATCGCTTCGGTAAAGCGCGAGATGGGCACGAATTGGCGTGTGAACATCGATGGCAAGGCATTTTCCCCGCAAGAGATTTCAGCGATGGTCTTGCGCAAACTGCGTCGCGATGCCGAGGCGCATATGGGCGGCGAGGTGAAGCAGGCGGTAATCACCGTGCCCGCGTATTTCAACGACACGCAACGTCAGGCCACGAAAGACGCCGGTCGCATTGCGGGGCTCGACGTGCTGCGCATTATCAACGAACCTACGGCGGCGGCGCTTGCGTATGGCTTGGACAACGGCGACCCGCAAAAGGTTATGGTGTACGATTTGGGCGGCGGCACGTTCGACGTGTCCATCATCGAAATCGGCGATGGCGTGATCGAGGTGCTGGCCACGGCGGGCGACAACCACCTGGGCGGCGACGATTTCGACGAGCGCATCGCGACCATGTTGTTCGACGGGTTCCAGCGCCAGCATGGCATCGACTTGCATCGCGACCCGTCGGCGAAACAGCGAGTGATGGAAGCTGCGCGCCAGGCGAAGGTAGAGCTGTCGTCTATGGCGGCCACACGCGTGAACCTGCCATTTTTGGCCCAGGGCCCGAAGGGGCCCTTGCATTTGGAACAAGAAATCACCCGCGCGCAATTCGAGGATGCCACGCGCGATTTGGTGGCGCGCACCGAAGGGCCCGTCGCCCAGGCGCTCGCCGATGCCGGCATTGCGGCCAGCGAATTGGGCAGCGTGCTTCTGGTGGGCGGCTCTACGCGCATGCCCGCGGTGGTGGAAAAGGTGCGCCAGCTCACGGGAAAGCAGCCGTCGAATTCCATCAACCCCGACGAGTGCGTTGCCTTGGGCGCGGCCATCCAGGGCGCCACGCTTTCCGAGGGCTCGGCCATTGTGCGCGCGAACAGCCTGCTGCTGCTCGACGTGACGCCGCTTTCGCTGTCGCTCGAAACGGTGGGCGGCGTTGCCACGCGCATCGTCGACCGCAATACCACGCTGCCGGTGCACTATTCGCAGACGTTCACCACGGCAGCCGCATTCCAAACCAGCGTCGAAATTAACGTGCTGCAGGGCGAGCGCCCCATGGCCGCCGACAACAAGTCCATCGGCAAGTTTCGCCTGAAGGGCATCAAGCGCGCCATGGCGGGCGTGCCGCAAA
>CALBLG010000109.1 GCA_937895975.1 uncultured Slackia sp. | reverse complement strand
CTTTCGTGCGACAGCCTGAACTTCGGCGGCTCGTCCACCAGCTCGGTGAAGGGCGAGAGCCTCATCGACACGGTTGAAACGCTGAACGCGTACAAGATCGACATGATCATCGTGCGCGACAAGCATGCCGGCGCGCCGCGCATCATTTCCGAGCACACGCCCGCCTGCGTCGTGGACGCCGGCGACGGCAAACACCAGCATCCCACCCAGGCGTTGCTCGACCTGTACACCATTTGGGAGCACAAGCACAGCTTCGAAGGCCTGAAGGTGGGCATCGTGGGCGACATCGGGCACTCGCGCGTGTGCGGCTCGCTCATCCCCGCGCTGAAGATCATGGGCGCCGAAGTAACCGTCGTGGGCCCGGCCACGCTGATGCCGGCTTGCCCCGAAGTGCTGGGCGCCGACCACGTGACCCCGTACCTCGACGACGTGCTGCCCGAGCTCGACGTGGTGTACATGCTGCGCATCCAGCGCGAACGCCTTGAGGGCGCTCCGTTCCCCAGCCTGCGCGAATACCATGAGCTGTTCGGGCTCACCAAGAAGCGCGAACACCTCATGCGCCCCGACGCCATCGTGTGCCATCCGGGCCCCATCAACCGCGGCGTCGAATTCGACAGCTATATGGCCGATCACCCCGAGCGCTCGGTCATTCTTGAACAGGTCTATGCGGGCATCTGCGTGCGCATGGCCGTGCTGTATCTGCTTTTGGGAGGTGCCGAATAATGGCAATGCTGCTTAAGAATGCCCACGTCATCGACCCGCAGGTCGAGCTCGACGAAGTATGCGACGTGCTGGTCGAAAACGGCAAAATCGCCCAGGTGGGCCAGGGCCTTGCCGCCCAGGGCGCCGAAGAGGTCGATCTGGCGGGCAAGGTGCTGGTACCTGGCCTTATCGACATGCACGTGCATCTGCGCGAACCCGGTTTCGAGCACAAGGAAGACATCGCCAGCGGCACGCGCGCCGCGGCCCATGGCGGCTTCACCGGCGTGTGCGCCATGCCCAACACCGACCCGGTGGCCGACGATGGCGCCGTGGTCGAATACGTGAAGAGCCGCGCCGCCGAGGTGGGCAAGTGCCGCGTGTACCCGGCAGGCGCCATGACGCACGGCTTGAAGGGCGAGATCATCGCCGAGATGGGTGACATGGTTGCCCACGGCGCCGTGGCGTTCACCGACGACGGCAAAGGCGTGCAAGACGCCGGCATGATGCGCCGCGCCATGGATTACGGCAAGATGTTCGGCAAGGTGATGATGGCCCACTGCCAAGACAACGGCCTGGTGGGCGACGGCCAGGTGAACGAGGGCGTCGTGTCCACGCGCCTGGGCATGCTCGGCTGGCCGGGCGCCGGCGAAGAGCTCGAAATCGCCCGCGACATCCAGCTGTGCGAGCTCACGGGCTGCCCGCTGCATATCCAGCACATCACCACGGCGAAGGGCCTGGACA
>CALBLG010000108.1 GCA_937895975.1 uncultured Slackia sp. | reverse complement strand
AGAAGAACATCTTTAGGGGGAACGTGCCCCACGGCGTTTGGATGTATTTGCCCTGCACCGTTCGGCTCACCGTGGAAACATGCACGTCAAGAGCGTCTGCGGCTTGCTGCATCGTAAGCGGCGCAAGGGCGGAACCACCCGTAAGGAAGAATTTAAACTGCCGCTCCACAAGAAAGGTGCCAAAGCGCTGCAACGTTTGATGGCGCTGTTCCAAGCTTCGCAGGAAAGCATCGGCCTCTTCGCGTTTGGCGCGCAAGTATTCTGCAGCCTCGCGCATCATGCCGCCCTCTTCCATCATGGACACGTATTCCGCATTCAGCGTGAGACAATCGCAAGATGCCCCCACCACCTCTACCGCAAAATCGGAGCCTTTGCGGCGCACAATAATGTCGGGCGTAACAAAACGCGCATCCGGACGCTGATAGAACGTCGCGCCCGGTCGCGGATTCATTGCGATAATCTCGCGCTTCAGACGAGCCATCTCGTCAAGCGAGATGCCCAGTTCACGCGTCAGAGAAGACAATCTACCAGCCGCAATGTCATCGAGATGATTCTCAATCAAATCGCGCAATACGTGCGCGTGCGGCTCGCTTTCAGGAATCTGCAGAATCAAACATTCGCGCACGTCGCGCGCACCCACGCCTGCCGGCTGAAAACGCTGGAGTACGCCCAGCAATTCATCGACGCAATCGTAGCCAACACCGCAGTCGAACGCTATCATGCCGACCTCGCCCACGAAATAGCCGTCATCGGAAATGCTGTCGATAAGTTCGTCCATCACCTTCGCAAGGCTGGCTGAAAGATGCAAATCGGTCGCCTGCAAATGAAGAAACTCATGCAACGTCTCGGTTTCCATACAATCGTCTTGGATACGCGAGAAATCCCATTCGGTCGCGCCAGCGATTCCTGGTACGTGGCGAGGCGCCGACCAGCCCGTAACATCATGTGCTTTCGATTCAGCGCGTTCTTTAGCATCCTCGAATGCAGCCTCACTTGGCAGGGTGTCGTAACTAAACAAATCATCGTCGTAGTTAATTTCAAGCAAGG
This sequence comes from uncultured Slackia sp., assembly GCA_937895975.1. GTDB lineage: Bacteria > Actinomycetota > Coriobacteriia > Coriobacteriales > Eggerthellaceae > Slackia. Next base: position 2,289 of record CALBLG010000108.1, on the reverse strand, counting down.
GATTCGATTCTGCCATCGACGTAATGCGATCGGGCAACGACGTAACAGGCAAAGCAAGCACTTCAAGCCCTTGCATCGAAACGGGCGCCAAACGAGTTTTAACCTTCGTGGAAGTTCGCGGCGTCAAGCTAGTCGACAAAATTCCAGAAGCCACAGGCATCCCCTTCGCATTGCGCACGCCCATTGAATCAATCCCTGGATCGCTTCCACGGATTACAAATTTATAGGCAATATCTGACTCTATAATCCATGCCAGTTTTTATTACGAACCCTATTCTATCTATTATGAAATCGATATGCGTGCTGAAGCATTAAAATTAGCTATCATTTTTTGAAGAGTCGAACACAGCTGCCATTTTGGCACGAATTATGCTAATAACACCGTCATGTATTTCATCGAGGGAGGGCAATATGGGCAAGTCTGAGCAGGACGACGCTCTTGCACACGCGACGGAAGCGCTAGATTTGAGCGGCATGAACAACCACGCGTATCCCTACGGCACCGATGCCATCGCCGAAATACGCCTTGCCGCCCCCGCCGATTACCCCGTCATCATACACATGGGAGAGACCGCCGACATGGGCACGCTCAGCGGCTTCGAAGACACCCTTGTGGCAACAGACGCTAACGGCGCGATTGTCGCATTCTGCAGATTGCGCATATATGAGGGCATCGCGCACGTGAACCCCATTGTCGTCGACGAGTCGCTACGCGGCCACGGCGTGGGTGCTGCGCTTATGGGAGCGGCACGCGAGCGATACGGCGAACTTCGCTTCGTAGCACGCGGGTCTGCGGTAGGGTTCTACAAATTCATCGGCTGCACGCCTGTCCCCTGGGAAGAAATAGCCCCGGAAGTCGCCCACGATTGCGACGATTGCGATGAGTACGAAACTTGCCACCCCTTGCCCATGAAATTCCCCAGCGCAGGGTAGAGACCGCCGTTTTAAAAGCGGCGAGCACCTCCGCACGCAAATCGAGCGTTCAGTAAGATGCGCTTGGTTGCCCACCTCTATAAAGCAACCCGCAAAGCGGCTATTCCTCAACCAAATATTCCCTTAATAAAGGCATCTCGAATTCGACGAGCCCCCTACGCGAGGCTGAAATAAGACCCTGCTCCACAAGCCGCGTCCTATAAACCCTAGCATAATTAGGCGATTTCCCCATTCGCTCAGCGATATCGGACATGGAACTCGGCCCGTCACCATCTGGAAGCATCGCCTCAAGAAAAGCGATGTCTCCGTCTGAAAGCTCCTGGACAGTTTTCTTGATAACGCCATTCTCGAAATCATGCTTCGCAGCATAAGCGCCGTGCTCGGCATGGCAAAGCTCGATACGCTTTTCGTCCCCCGCCTCAATCCATGTGCGAAAGCCAACGAGCTGCATCATATAAGCAAACCCACCTGTCGCACCCACCGCAAAATCGAGCGCTTCATCGGAAATCGTTTTGCCGGCGTCTTCCACGGTTTCGCGAAACGCCCGAGCAATATCGACATCGCCGATTCGCCCTAGCTGATGTTGCGCTGCGCGACGCAAGAAAGAAACCGATTTATCGGAAAGCAGTGCCGACACATTGGCGGGAAGACCAGCCATAAGCAGCGCAACCTTGCGATCTTCGCGTACAAAATGTTGAAATATCGCCGAGAAATCGACCAGTTCTTCAAGATTCGGATCAATCTCATCAATCGTGATAAGCAATCCAATTGAGTTATCTTGCAAAACATCAAGGATTCGATTCATACGAGTTCGCCAGTTGCCAGAGCTTGGATCGCGGTATTCCCAGGTGGCACCAAAAAGAGCCGGTATCGATACCGACGAAAATCGCACGGTCGACGGCCTCTCAACAAATTCATTCGCCGCATCCATAACGCGTTCGGCAATATCTTCGAGCATCCCCGGCCGCGCGGTAACGTTCGCGGAAATCCACCCGCACATGCCTGCTTTTTTCGCAAGATACGAAAGAAGAACCGTCTTGCCCACACCGCGAGGGCCCGAAAAGAGACTGCACATATTCGGGTCATTCGGATTGTTGGCAAACGCCTGTTCAAATTCAGAAATGAGAATTTGACGACCTGCAAGGATTGGTGGAATTTTCCCAAAGCTTGGCGTGAATGGATTAATCATCAATCTCATCTTCCTCTTTTTTATTTTTGCTCTTCTTTTTTTCTTTTGCTCTTTTTTGCTCTTTCTTGCTCTTTCACATTTTAGCAGATGGGACTAAACAAAAAGCCGTCCAATCAAGCTGTGATTGGGCGGCTTCCATCATTGCATTGTAATGCTTGCCCCAGGGC
>CALBLG010000107.1 GCA_937895975.1 uncultured Slackia sp. | reverse complement strand
GCACCACTTCGCCCGTAAGCGACGTAAGCGTCGCGTATCCGCCCACCGTGAACATCTGCCCGCATTTCTCGTCTGATATATAGGCGTCGACCACGGCGGGGTCGCGCGAGAGCCAGTCGAAATCGGTGCGCGCGTTTTTCACGGCCTTGGAATACGCGCCGTCGGCCATGGAATGCAGCAGCTCGCTTTTGTGGCGCTCGCCATGCAGGCGTGCGAGCGCGTTGGCCAGCACGTTGCCCGCCATGGAAAGCGCGGCGGCCTGCTGGCCCGTGCCGCACAGGATTGCCACCGCAAGCCCCGCGCCGTGCTCGGTGATGTATTTGCGCGCGATGAAGCTGCCCATGGAATGTCCGAACACCACGTAGGGCGCATCGGGGTATCGCGCCGCCAGCGTTTCGCGCAGCGCGTGGGCGTCTTCGACGAGCACCTCGGCTCCGCCGTGCGCGGGCATATGGCCCAAATCGCTCGCGTCGCCCACGCTTGCGCCATGGCCCACATGGTCGTTCGCGCATACGACGAAGCCGCCGCTCACGAGAAACTTCGCGAACGGCTCGTAGCGTTCCACATGTTCAGACATGCCGTGCACGATTTGCACGATGCCGCGCGGCTTCGGCGTCTCGCCAGCCGAAGCATCGGGCTCCCACACGAGCGCATGGATGGTCGACTTCCCATCGCGGCTCGCGTAATGCAACGTGGTTGTTTTCATGCGCGCCCCTTTCTCGTTAGACCCATGGTAGCGCAACCGCCGCTTTCGGCCGCGCGGCGAAACGCAGCTGTCGCGAAACGGTGTGATTTCGGTGCGCCACTTGACTTGAAGCTTGCTCCAACTCCTAAGCTTTCACCATTCAAAAAGCGCGTCCGCGCCAATCCATGAAGGGGGATTTCATGCGAGAAGACTTCGCGAATACTTGCAAGCTCGGTTTCGGCTGCATGCGTCTGCCGCTCACCGACCCAAACGACCAGAAGAGCATCGACATCGAACAGCTTAAAACCATGGTCGACGAGTTCATCGCCGGCGGCGGCACCTATTTCGACACGGCGTTCGTCTACCACGATGGTGCGAGCGAAGCCGCACTGAAAGAAGCGCTGACCAGCCGCTACCCGCGCGACGCGTACACCGTTGCCACCAAATGCCTGGCCTGGGCGCTTCCCGACGAGGCCACAGCGAAGTCGAACTTGCAAACGTCGCTCAACCGCATGGGCATCGACTACGTCGACTTCTACCTGCTGCACAACGTGGGCGGCCCGCGCACCGAAGTATTCGATAAATTCGGCATGTGGGACTTCGTGAAGGAAATGAAGGCCCAGGGCAAAATCAAGAACATCGGCTTCTCCATGCACGATGACGCGAAATGCCTCGATGAGCTGCTGACCGCGCACCCCGACGTCGACTTCGTGCAGCTGCAAGTGAATTACCTGGACTGGAACGACCCGGTGGTGCAGTCGCGCCGTCTGATGAAGGTCGCGCAAAAGCACGACGTTCCCGTGGTTATTATGGAGCCCGCCCGCGGCGGGCAGCTGGTGAACTTGCCCGAGCGTGTGGCAAGCGTGTTCAAGAAGGCGGCACCCGAGCAGAGCCTGGCCTCGTGGGCATACCGCTTCTGCTATACGCAGCCGAATGTCATCGCCGTGCTTTCGGGAATGGGCACGCCCGACCAGGTGCGGGAAAACGTGGCCGACTACAAGAAATTCGGCACCACGCCGTTCACCAACGAGGAGCAGGCCGCCTTCGACGCCGCCATCGAAGCGCTGCACGCCGTGCCCACGGTCCCCTGCACCAATTGCCGCTATTGCGTGAAGGATTGCCCGCAAGGCGTTGCCATCCCCAACATCATGGCCTTGCTGAACCTTGAGGCGTACACCGACAACCGCGAATTCGTGAAAGGCCAGTACAGCTGGCAGGCGAAGGCTCCGGCGAGCGAATGCATCAAATGCGGCGCGTGCGAGGACATGTGCCCGCAGAAGATCGACATCATGCACCAACTCGATATCGCAGCCGAGCACTACGAATAAGCCAAAGCCCCATCGTGCAAAGGAAGCCGGCCCTACGCCGGCTTCCTTTCTTTGTCGAGCCTTTCAACAATCCATGTTTTGATAACAGCCTGACGCCCGATTCCGATGCGTCGCGCTTCTTCGTCGAGCGCATTTACAACCCACTGGGGGAAATCCACATTTACACGTTTCGTAGCGAATCCGTCATGAGACTCCGCATGTTCAAAATCGAATTCGTCGGTGATATCTTCCCCTCGATCAAATTTTTCGAGCAATTCATCGCCGCGCTTTGTGCCGCTCATATTCTGCCACCTCTTTCTCGGTCGAACGCCTTACCGAAATGATGCGCACCACGAAGCCCCGATAGGTTGCAAAGGCCGTCCAGTGCATTCCCCGAGCCACTCCAACAACGGCGAATCGTTTCTCGCCCTTCTTCTTCGCTGCGGCTCGAATGTGGAAGCCTTCCCAAATCTCCTGCGCTTCATCGAAATCGATGCCATGCTTTTCTAGGTTAATTTCGCTTTTTGCATCATCGTATTCGAATTGTATCTCCTTATAAACATTGTATCCATACCGTTGCGCAATCATTTTTCTACCTTTCTAGCATTATCACACATAAGAACGCTAAAGAAAGGAAGGGGGCGAAGGGGAATGTCGATATGGGCGATTTCATGAAAGAACGCGCTGCGCAATATACGGCAGCGAGCACGCATGCCAGCCCGAGTGTCGCAAGGCCCGCTTCGACCCCGACAAACAAGCCTATAGGGAAGAGTAGCTTCACATCTCCCCCGCCGAGAGAGCTTGCGCCCGTAAAGCGATCGAGGAGAAGCGAGCATGCAAGCGCGAACGCCGAAACGGCCAAGCCTTCGACGATGCTCATAACGATGCTGCCGGCGCTTGCAAACGCGCCCAAAGCAACCGACACGCACCACACCGCAACACCGGCCACTACGGCGGCATTTGGAATAATGCGATGCCGCACGTCAACGACACTCGCCCACGCCAAAACGCCCGCAAACAGCAACAACCCTATGTCAAGCGATTCCGGCAAGCTTCAAATCTTCTTCCACAAGCCGACGAAGATAATCTGAACGTTTCAGCCCCAGCTGTCCGCAACGCACGTCGATGGCGGCAATAACGCTTTCGGGCTCTTTGAAACCAACCTGCTTCATTGTTTCGCCGAAAAGCAACCGGCGACCGCGGCCATACGCGGGACCAGGTTTAACATCAACAAGCCCGCCCTCCCATGCTTCGTCTTCAAATTCCGCAGCTTCGCGCTCAATGTCTTCATCGGTGATAACCGACCCATCTACCAATGTGTATTCCGCCATGGCCGCCCTTTCGCCGCCTCAATTTCCCGCAAAACCTTCTTCGTCACGGGCGATAAGGCATGGAACACGAGCCAACCGTCCTCTATGCGAACCCCAAGCATTTGAACCGACCTGCCATCGGGCGTAAATCCAATGCGCAGCTCGCTTCCCGTTGTCTCACGCCGAGCCGATTCGAAATAGTTCTGCCACGCATAGATAATCACGGCGTCGCGCAAGCCATGCTTTCTTGCATGCTCGTGCACGCATACGCGCTCATCCATGCCACATTAATTTCGTACAACGAAATTCTACCATACCCTTATTCGCCATCGTTTGCCCCTTTCTTTCAAACGACGGCATGGTATTCGGAAAACCTTGCCCGTTTCTTGACCGCAAACACGCAAAAAGCCGTGCGTTTTTCTGCAAAACGCACGGCTTTTCACTTGGGCACGCAGAATGCGAGCCCTGTCCTATTCGATTGATTCTCGTTACAGCAGCATCTTGAAGTCGTCGGCGGTAATGGCGCCTACGCGCAAGATTTGCGGATGGTCGCTCGTGCAGTCGACGATCGTGGACGACACGCCCGACCGGGGAATATCGTCGCCAAGCACGACGGGAACTTGCGCAGCGAATTCGCCATTCACGCTCGCCAGAGTTTGCGGCGGCTTTTCGCCCTGAAAATTAGCGCTCGACGTAGCGATGGGGAAACCCACGCGGTCGATAAGCTCAAGCGCCACCGGATCGTTCGGCATGCGCAGCGCGATGGTGCCGCGCGGGCCGCGGAAGGCATCGGGCACGTTGTCGCCCGCCTTCACAATAAGCGTCAGCGGGCCGGGCCAGAATTGCGAAACCATGTCGAACGCGAGCTGCGACACATCGCGACCATAGCGCGAAAGCGCGGCCGACGAGCCCACGAGCCAAGGGATGGCTTTGTTGGCATCGCGGCGTTTGTCTACAAAAATCGCCTGGGGCGAAGGTGCAAGCCCCACCGCCACGCCAATGCCATACACCGTATCGGTGGGAAACACCACCGGTTGCCCCGCAGTAAGCGCGGCGACTGCGCGATTTAATTCAGATTCTTCGACCATAGCTCGACCTTTCCGATCGTGCCGCAAAAAAACGGCGTTACTTACAAGGCCATTGTATCAACCAAAGGTAAAGCCCCCGTAAATAACGCCGTAATGTTGCTTTGCGAAACGTGTTGAACGCTCTGAGCATTTGACACGTTCCAGAAGTCAGAGAGCGCGGGGCCGACGTGCCAGATTCTGCCC
>CALBLG010000106.1 GCA_937895975.1 uncultured Slackia sp. | reverse complement strand
AGACGACCGATATACCGCAATTTGGACTTTTGAGCGGCTACCGCGTGGTTATGGTTGGGCTTTCTGTTGCAGCGCCTTTCGCGGCCGAGCTATACGCCGAGCACGGCGCCGACGTCATTTGGGTTGAAAACCCCATCAATCCCGACATGGGGCGTTTTTCGCAGCATGGGGCCTCTACCCAGCAGGACCGGCGCAATATGCGCAGCCTTGCCATGAACTATTTGAAAGGCGAGGGACGCGAGGCGTTCCTAAGGTTGCTTGCGACGGCCGATGTTCTTATAGAGGCGTCGGTTGGGGGGCGTTTCGAGAGTAAGGGCCTTGGCGACGATGAGCTGTGGAGGGTAAACCCGCGCCTGGTCATCGCTCATATTTCTGGGTTTGGCCAAACGGGCGTGGAAAGCTACGTGAAGCGAGCGAGCTATGACCCCATTGCGCAGGCATTTGGATGCGCAATGCGCATGAACGGAATCGAGGGCCAGCCGTCGGTGCCCGCCATGCCGTTTCCTGGTGACTACTCGGCGGCGTTCTACGCGTTCAGCATGACGCTTGCTGCACTGCTTAAGCGCGAAGAAACTGGCCGCGGGGAATCGATTGACGTCGCGCAATTCGAAACCATGATGCGCGTCCAATCACAGTACCCCATTAAAGGTTGGACGTATGGCGAGGAATATGTGAAGGAAGGCACTCATAGCCTTATTTGTGCGCTGTATGGCACCTACGTGTGTAACGACTGCGAAGAGGTATATGTGCTGTTCTTGGGCCCGGGTGTGCTGAAGAACGGCTTGCCACTTCTTGGCCTGGAATATGGCAGCGAGCTATTTCCCGAAGGGGAGGGAATTATTCCCTACGGCAGCCATGCGGCCGAAGTCGCAGAGGAAGCATTTGCAAACTTTCTCGCCAAGCATACTGCCGAAGAGGTTGAGACGATTCTAAATGAGGCGGGCGTGCCGTGTTCGCGGTTGATGAACTACGAGCAGGCTGCGGCCGATGCCCATTACCAAGCGCGCGGCGTGATGGAAACGTGGCCGACGGTTGACGGCGGCCACGAAATCACTGGCGTGAAAGTAGTTCCCGAGTTGAAGAACCACCCGGGCCGGGTATGGCGCGGAGCTCCGTGCACGGGACAGGACAACGAAGACATTTTGGAAGAGCTCGGATTCTCGCCTGACGCCATCGCGGTGATGTACGACGAAAAACTCCTGGGCCAAAAATCGTACGAAGAATCTTTCGGTAAATAACAAACTTGGCACAGAAGTTGCTAACAAATCGTTATGAAAGCTCAAAGGAGCCGTGCGCGCAGGGCGTCGGCTTTCAGGGCTGGAGATACAACACAAGGAGGTTGTTGCATGAAGTCAACTGATCTGCCGAAGTTCGGCAACCTTCATGGCCTGAAGGTCATCAATGCGGCGTCCGTCATCGCGGGTCCGTTCGTGTGTGGCCTTTTCGCCGAGCAGGGTGCTGACGTCATCGAGCTCGAGAGCGTGAAGGCTCCCGATATGTATCGCATGTATGGCGATGCATGGTCGGCCGAGCGCCGCAACCAGCGCATGATGACGCTGAACATTCCCACCGACGAAGGCAAAGAGGTTCTGTTCAGGCTTATCAAGGACGCCGACGTGCTCGTCGAGTCCTCCAAGGGCGGCACCTGGAAGAAGTGGGGTCTCACCGACGAAGTTCTGTGGGAGCACAATCCGGCGCTCGTTATTCTCCATATTTCCGGCTTTGGCCAAACGGGCGACCCCAATTATGTGAAAAAGGCCAGCTTCGATCCCATTGGCCAGGCGTTTTCTGGCTATGCAAGCCTGAACGGTTTCCCGGGCACCCCTCCGTCGGTTACCAAACCTTTCACGGGTGACTACATGACTGGTCTTATGGGCGCATGGGCGACGCTCGCCGCCGTTATTCATGCCAAGGAAACCGGCGAGGGCGAATCCATCGACTGCACGCAGTTCGAGTCGCTCGTCCGCGTTCAAGGCGCCACGCTTTCTGACGGCATCAATCACGGCATTCAGCCCACGCCCATCGGCAACGAAGACTTCGTGGGCGCTTGCGCTGGGTCGCAGAAGTGCAAAGACGGCTACGTTCAGGTTGCTGTCGGCGGCACGGGCCCGGTTGCCAAGCTGGTCGAATTCTTCGGCTTCAAAGACGACCCCGATTTCCAGCCGTTTGGCACCTACCCGTCGATTACTCGTGCACCGGGCTGCAAAGACATCAATGACCCGCTGCCCGCGCGCGCCGCGAAATTCCGCGCAGCGCTCGACGAGTACTGCCTGTCGCATACTGTCGATGAGGTTAACCAGCAGTTCAGCTCGATGGGTGTGCCGGTAAGCCCTCACATGACCTACGATCGCATGCTGAAAGACCCGCAGTATCTGGCTCGCGAGGTGTTCGTGGACTGCTACGACGAGGTTACCGAAACCACCGTCAAGCAAGTGAACATGTTCCCGAAGTTCGCGAAGCATCCCGGCCAGATCGTCCGCGGCGGTGCGAAGTATGACGCCGACACGGCCGACGTTATGGCTGAGCTCGGCTATACGGCCGACGAGGTTGCTGCCCTCTATGAGAAGGGCATTCTGAAGAAGGGCAAATAAGCCCTGGCAAAAGTCCCGCGCGCATCTGATAGTGCGGGCGGGCGCTAAGGTTCGATCCCATGGGGGCTGCGGGTTCGCTCGCGGCCCCGTGAGATGATCGGCGAAAACGGGTTCCGGCTTTTCGTTGCAGCGTAAAGTAGGCACGGTTTTTGCTGATGTTTGGACGCATTCCGATGCGTCAAAGAAAGCTCGAAACAAGGAGAGAAAATGGGAACTGAGAATGTGAAGGGCAGCAACTACGCGTGGGCAGTCGCCATCGCGTGTGTTGCGTTCTACGCTGTCCCGCTGGGCTTCGCTGCCAACCATGCGGGCCTGTTCATCACCCCGGTCATGAACGAGTTCGGCTGGTCTCGTACCGACGCCACGCTGTTCATGTCCATCCAGCCTTGGGTTGCTGCTATCTGCACCCCGATTGCTGGTAAACTTATTTCCAAGTACAACCCCCGTTGGATCATGACCGCCTCCGTGCTGGTTTTTGGCCTGGCGAACCTTGCTTGCGCTTGGTTTACCGAAGCGTGGCAGTGGGATATCTACGGTGCGCTTTACGGCGCTTCCGCTGCGTTCTGGATGTACATCGCCACCCCGACCATGGTCAACCGCTGGTTCGCTAAGTCCAACGGCACCGTCATCGGCGTCATCGGCGTTATGGTGTCGCTGTTCGGCGCTATCATGTCGCCGATTATCCAGGGCTGGATTACGGGCATGGGTTGGCAGACCGCTCGTATTATCTGCTCCGTGATCGTCATCGTCGTTGGCGGCGGCCTTACCGCTGCGTTGCTGCGTGAGTCCCCCGAGAAGATGGGCGTTCTGCCTTGGGGCTACGGCACGGTCGAAGAGAAGAAGTCTGAGGCTGCTTCCGAGATCGCCGTTGGCGCTGACGAAGGCGCTACCGCCGCTCAGGCTCGCAAGAACCCTGCTCTGTGGCTGCTCATCGTCATGGCTGGTTTCTTCGTCATTTCCGCTTCGTTCGTCCAACAGCTTTCCTCCTATGCTTCCACGGGCGAGCTCGGTGCTGCTGTTGGCGCTATGGCTGTCTCCATTGCCATGGTTGCTTCCATCATTGGCAAGTTCGGCCTGGGCTGGCTGTGCGATCACATTGGCGCTCGTATGACCGGCGTTATTTCCGGCGTTCTGGGTGGTGCTGGCGCCGCCATCGCATTCTTCGCTGGCGCGAATGTCATGGGCTTCTACGTTGGCGTTGCCCTGTTCGGCGTTGGCTACTCTGCTCTGAATATCGTTCCGCCGATGACCTGCCGTCAGGCTTTCGGCAACAAGGACTACGCGAACATCTTCTCGATGGTCGCTACCGGCCTGAACGTGTTCTCCGGCTTCGCCGCTCTGATTTACGCTCAGATTTTCGACATCACGGGCTCCTTCGCTGGCGCCTTCTGGATGATCATCATCTTCTACGTGCTGGTCATTGTGCTGTCGCTGGTCATCGTCCCCATGGGCCGCAAGGCTTGGGCGAAATAATTGCACTTCATTTGGCCGTCGTGTAATACGCGACTGGTAATGGAATGCGCGGCTTGAGGCTGCAAACTCGAGCCATCAAGAAAGCCTCCGTTTGTCGGAGGCTTTCTTCGTATAAGGCAGAAAAAAACTGTTCGCGAGTAGGGTGGGCGTGAGCCAAAAGGGGTAGTCCCTTTGGCCCAATCCGCTCGGGGGCGGTTGTTCCATGGACAACCGCCCGGTTACTCTGGTTTGTTTTTCACGGTTGCAGCTATGTTGGCTATTCGGTTGTAGAGTTTTGCGTCACCGACGCTTCCCGCGAGTTCACGCAGCTCTGTGAGGTATGCTGTAGCTTCGTGTTTTGTGG
>CALBLG010000105.1 GCA_937895975.1 uncultured Slackia sp. | reverse complement strand
ACCCGCCCCGAAAGCGGCGAGACGTCCCCATTTCTGCGAGTTGTCGGTGCATCTTCGGATTTCGCCGTCGGCTCGGGCTATACTTCCACAAGAGCAATCTGCCGAACCTGGTCGAAGGACGTATTATGCCAAAGAAAATCGCCGTAATCGACGGCAATTCGTTGATGCACCGCGCATACCATGCGGTGCCGCAAACCATGAACGCCCCCGACGGCACGCCCACCAACGCGGCTTTCGGCTTTCTTTCCATGTTCCTGAAATTCTATGAAATGGCCCGCCCCGATGCCGTGGTGTGCGCATTCGACGCCGGCCGCCCGGCGTTTCGCATGGAGGCGTTGGAGCAATACAGGGCGCAGCGCCCGCCGATGGACAACGAGCTGAAGGTGCAGTTTCCCATCATCGAGAAGCTGCTTGAGTCGATGAACGTGCCCGTGGTGCGCGTGAAAGGCTGGGAGGGCGATGACGTGCTGGGCACGGTGTCGGCCCGCGACGAGGCGCTGGGGTTCGAAACGCTGCTGGTGAGCGGCGATAAAGACGTGTACCAGCTGGTCACCGACCGCACGCACGTGGTAACCACCAAGAAGGGCATCACCGACGTGGCCATCTATGGCCCGGCCGAGGTGGAGGAACGCTACGGCGTGACGCCGGCGCAGTTTCCCGATTTCTTGGGCCTGAAGGGCGATTCGTCTGACAATATTCCCGGCGTGCCAGGTATCGGCGACAAAACGGCGGCGAGGTTGCTGCAGAGCTACGGCAGCATCGAGGGCATCTACGACAACCTCGACAAGCTGAAGGGCAAGCAGCTGCAAAACCTCACCGAGCACAAAGACGACGCCTATACCAGCAAAAACGTGGCGACTATCGTGCGCGATTTGGAATTCGACCTGGATTTGGAAGGCGCGAAATTCCCCGATTTCGACGAGGCGCGCGTGGTCGAGGCCTTCGGCGAGGTGCGCTTCAACGCGCATCTGGCCAAGGTGCTCGCCATCGCGGGCGCCGACGAATCGCTGGCCGCGCCCGCCGAGCTGAAGCTGCCCAACCTGGCGCCGGCGGTGGGCGACTACGCCCACGATGCGTTGAAGGCCGCCATGGCGCGCGACGTGTGCGTGGGCGTGGAATTTCTTGTAGAGGCGCAGGAAAGCCTGTTCGCCGAGCCGCACCGCCTGTTCGTGGGCCTGCCCGATTCGGTGCTCATGTTCGAGGGCGAAGACGCGCATGCCACGTTTGCGCGCATCGTGCGCGAGGGGCGGTTCTGCGCGCTCGACTGCAAGCGCGCGCTGCAGGAAATCTACCCGGTCGATTCGGCCGAGCCTGCGTTGGTCGGCGACGCCGAGCTGCATGCGGCGCGCTTCTTCGACATCGGCCTGGCCGCATACCTGTTGAATTCCAACGTATCTAAATATGAGTACGGCGCGTTGTGCGACACCTACCTGGGGGCCGCGTTGCCCGAGGACGAAGACGAGCGCGCGAATGCGGCCGCGCATGCATTGGTGGCGCATCGCTTGGCCGAGGCGCTGCGCGCGGCGCTGGACAAGGATGGCTCGCTCGAGGTATACGAGCGCATCGATTTGCCGCTGGTGGCGACACTAGCCCAAATGGAGCGCGTGGGCGCGCGCATCGATGTCGGCAAATTGGCCGAAATGGCAGCCGCCACCTCGGCCGAGCTCGATGGCCTTCGCGCCGAAATCCATGAGCTTGCGGGCGAGGAGTTCAACATCGATTCGCCCAAGCAGCTGGGCCATATTCTGTTCGAGGTGCTAGAACTGCCGGCGGGCAAGAAGAACTCGCGCGGCTATTCGACCGACGCGAAAACGCTGGCTAAGCTGGTGGACGTGCATCCCATCGCCGCGAAGGTGCTGCGCTATCGCGAGCTGGCGAAGATGAAATCCACGTACTTGGACGCGCTGCCCCGCATGCGTCGCGCCGACGGACTGGTGCACACGAGCTTCAACCAAACGGTCACAACCACCGGCCGCCTGTCGTCGAGCGACCCGAACCTGCAGAACATTCCCGTGCGCACCGATTTCGGCCGCCGCGTGCGCGCCTGCTTCGTGCCGTTGCGCGACGGCGATGTGTTCTTGGGCGCCGACTACTCGCAAATCGAGCTGCGTCTTTTGGCGCACCTGTCGGGTGACGAGCATCTGATCGACGCCTTCTGCTCGGGCGCCGATTTCCACGCCAATACCGCGGCCCGCGTGTTCGGCATTCCCGTGGAAGAGGTAACTCCGCAGCTGCGCAGCCGCGCGAAGGCCGTGAATTTCGGCATCGTGTACGGACAGCAGGCCTTCGGCCTGGCACAGAGCCTGGGCATCGGCTTCAAGGAAGCGCAGGCGATGATCGACCGCTACTTCGAGGCTTACCCGCGCGTGCGCGCCTATCTGGACGAGACGGTTGCGTCGGCGAAGGAAACCGGCTATGCGGTGACCATGTTCGGCCGCAAGCGCCATATTCCCGAATTGAAGGCCAGCAACAAAATGCAGCGCAGCTTCGGCGAGCGCACGGCCATGAACCACCCCATGCAGGGAACCGCGGCCGACATCATCAAGCTGGCCATGAACGAAGTGGAGCGCCGCTTGGTTGCCGACGGCTTCCAGGCGAAGCTGATGCTGCAGGTGCATGACGAGCTGGATTTCAGCGTGCCCGCCGACGAGGTGGAGCGCCTGTCGGAAATGGTCGCCGGTGTGATGGACTCGGTCGTGGAGCTGAAGGTGCCGCTGATTGCCGAGGTAAGCACGGGCGCGAACTGGGCCGAGGCGCACTAAAGCGCGTAAAGAGCAGGCGAGGGCGGTTCGGGGCCTTGTTCGGGGTCGTCTGCGTTCAAACATGCTCTTCATTTTAAAATTAAGCGCAGTCAGGCGAGCGCATAGCGAACGAAGTGAGCGGTAGCGAGACGTGGCCCAGAATAAGGCCCCGAACCGCCCTCGCCGGCGGGAACCGGGCGGAAGGGCCCGCCCAAGGGCACAGCGGGCTACCGTTCGCCTTCGGCTCGCTATGCGCCCGCTTGGCGGTGTTTCATTTTGAAATGAAGAGCAGAAATGAACACCGACGCCCATGGTCGGGCCCTTCCGCCCGGTTCCCGCCGGTGGATGCGAGGGGAACTTGTGATGAAACCGCAAAACCCCTCTTGCCAAACGATTTCGGCGGCGTATAATAGCGGAGTTTGCTGTATTGGCGCGACATGGCGGTAACCGTTTCCCACCGCTCACGTGCGCTGGGCATACGGCAAGCGAAGTAAACGTAGAGGCCTTGCGGCCCCACAAACCAAGGAGAAACATACATGTACGCTATCGTTAAGACTGGTGGCAAGCAGTACAAGGTTGCTGCTGGCGACATCCTCGTCACCGAGAAACTCGAGGGCGAGATCGGCACCAAGGTTGAGCTGCAGGCCATCGCCGTCGTCGACGGCGCGAAGGTCGTCGCCGACCCCGCCGAAGCCGCTAAGACCAAGGTTGTGGCTACCATCGTTGATCAGTTCAAGGGCGACAAGGTTCTCGTCTTCAAGTTCAAGAAGCGCAAGAACTACAAGAAGCTCCGCGGCCATCGCCAGCTTCACACTCGTCTGAAGATCGAGAGCATCGGCTAGTTAGTTTAGAAGGTAGGTAGATTACTCATGGCTCATAAAAAAGGTCTTGGCTCCACCCGTAACGGCCGCGACTCTCATTCCCAGCGACTTGGCGTGAAGCGCTTCGGTGGCGAGCACGTCATCACCGGCAACATCATCGTGCGTCAGCGCGGCACCCACTTCCATCCCGGCGAGAACGTCGGCCGTGGCAAGGACGACACCCTGTTCGCTCTGTGCGAGGGCACCGTGGAATTCACGAAGAGCACCCGCCGCACCAAGGGCTATCGCCGCTATGTGCATGTTCGTCCTCTGACCGCTGAGAACGCTGAATAGCCTCACGCAACCAGAGGGGTTACATAAGGGGAGGAGAAAGCTCGTCGCGCAATGCGGCGGGCTTTTTCCGTATTCGGGGTGCGCGAGCGCGCGTACGCTGGCACGCGTGCGTATAATTCAAGCACCCATTTTCATGAACGAGAACACGACAAGTGCCTCGATCGCCCGATTCGAGCCGCGCGGGCGCGTGAACCACGTGGCGGGCTCGGCAATCGGTCGGCCAAGGCATTTGTCGCAAAGGGCGCATCGCCCGACGATACGATAGGAACGCTATGTTCGTAGACAAAGTACGCATTTACGTGAAGGGCGGCGACGGCGGCGCGGGCTGCCTGAGCTTTCGCCGCGAGGCCCACGTGCCCAAAGGCGGCCCCGACGGCGGCGACGGCGGCCACGGCGGCAACGTCATCCTAGAAGCCGACCAGTCGGTGTCTTCGCTGCTCGACTACCGATTCAAACACCACTTCAAGGCCACGCGCGGCACGCACGGCATGGGCAAGCGCATGCATGGCGCCACGGGCGAAGACCTTATCCTGAAGGTGCCCGTGGGCACGGTGGTGCACGAGTATTTCGAAGAGAAGAAAGAAACCGGCGAGCTGATTGCCGACCTGACGCACGACGGCGAGCGCGTCGTGGTGGCCGAAGGCGGGCACGGCGGCCGCGGCAACATCCACTTCGTCACGTCTACGCGCCGCGCGCCGGCGTTCGCCGAGTTGGGCGAGCCTGCGCAGGAGTGCTGGATCGAGCTCGAGATGAAGCTCATGGCCGATGCCGCGCTGGTGGGCGTTCCGTCGGCGGGCAAGAGCTCTCTCATCTCGCGCATGAGCGCCGCCCGCCCGAAAATCGCAGACTACCCGTTCACCACGCTGGTGCCCAATCTGGGCGTGGTGCAGGGCGACGAGCACAATTTCGTCGTGGCCGACATTCCGGGTCTTATCGAGGGCGCGCACCAGGGCAAGGGCCTGGGGCACGAGTTTCTGCGCCACATCGAGCGCACCGCGCTCATTGTGCATGTGGTCGACATGACTGGCGGCTATGAAGGCCGCGACCCGGTGGAAGACTACCGCATCATCAACAACGAGCTGGCTCTGTATGCCGACGATCTGGCGAAGCGTCCGCGCATCGTCGTGGCGAACAAGGTTGACGTGCCTGGCACCGAAGACGCCGTGCGCCGTTTGAAGGAGGAAGTGCGCAAAGACGCCATCGCGGCTGCGGGCGGCAACGAATTCGCCGACGGCGTGGATGAGGCGTCGCGCGTGTTCGAGATTTCGGCGCTTACCGGTAAGGGCGTCGATTCGCTGATTCATGCTATCGCCGACAAGGTGTTCGAGTTGCGCACGGCCGCGAAAGAGGCTCTGGATTCCGAAATCCAATATGACCAAGTGTGGCAGCGCAAGCGCGAGCTGCGCGACCGCAAATTCACGGTGCGCAAGCTTTCCGACGGCATCTTCCGCGTGGAAGGCGTGCAAATCGAGCGCATGGTGGTGCAGACTGACTGGGAAAACGACGAGGCTCTTTCCTTCCTGCAGCACCGCTTCAACCGTATGGGCTTGGAGAAAGAGCTGCTTAAAGCCGGCGCGCAGAATGGCGATGAGATTCGCATCTTGGGCCGCGCGTTTGAATTCGAAACGGCCGAAACGACGGAAGACATCTTCGCCGAACTGGACGATTAGCAAACCGATAGGGGCAAGGCGTACATGGCAGAGGCAACCGCGAACAAGACGTACCGCACGGCCGTCATCAAAATCGGGTCGAACACGTTGACCGACGACGAGGGAAAATGCGACCGCGCCTACCTGGCCGATCTGGCGCACCAGGTGGCGCGCGTGCGCCGCGAGGGTTGGCGCGTGATCATCGTAAGCTCGGGCGCCATCCCGTGCGGGCTTGAGGCGCTGGGCCTGCCGCTGCGGCGCCCCGACGACATGCCTACGGTGCAGGCGGCGGCAAGCGTGGGCCAGCGCGCTTTGCTTGCGGCATACGACCAGGTATTTTCTCCGTACGGTATGCTTACCTCCCTGGTGCTGCTCACGCGCCGCGACACGGCCGACCGCAACGCCTACCTGCATGCGCGCGACACGTTCCGCCGTCTTATCGAGCTGAACGCGGTGCCCATCGTGAACGAGAACGACACCGTGTCAGTCGAGCAAATCAAATTCGGCGACAACGACACGCTTGCGGCGCTCGTGGCATGCCTCGCCGGGGCCGACCGCGTGGTTATTCTGAGCGACATCGACGGGCTGTATACGTCAAACCCCAAAACCGATCCATCGGCCCAGCTCATCAAGCGCGTCGACCGCATCACGCCCGAGATTTTGGCGGGCGCGTCGGGCGCGGGCAGCGCCGTTGGGTCGGGCGGCATGGTCACCAAGCTTACGAGTGCGCGCGTGCTGGGGGCGGCGGGCATTCCGCTGGTCATCTGCAGCGGCCGAGCCGAAGACGCCGTGGTGCGCTCGCTTGCCGAAGAACCCATCGGCACGCTGTTCACGGGCGCCGAGGTGCCGCATGAAATCACGCCGCGCAAGCTGTGGATCGCTTTGGGCGATTCGGTAAAGGGAGCTCTTCATGTTGACGCTGGGGCGGCGCATGCCATAATCGACGGCGGCAATTCGTTGCTGGCCGTTGGCGTGAAGCGCATCGAGGGCGATTTCGAGGCTGAGGATGTCGTCGACGTCATTGATGATGATGGGTTCGTCATCGGCCGCGGTCTTGCCCGCTGCTCGTCGGAATCGATGCGTTCGGGGGAAGCCGACGTTGCGATTCATCGCGATGAATTAATCTTGTTCGAATAACGTTTGGGCGATTTTGGCTTGGCGTGCGTTTCCGCTTCGGTCAAGTCCTGGCTCGCACGAACAGCGCATTACGTGCTGTTCGGCTCGTGCGGAATCTATCGGAACCGCACGCCAAGCCAAAATCGCAACATCTTCTCCGTTTTCCAAGGTGGATCCGACGAGAAACAGCGTCGGCGAAGGTTGAGCGAGGGAAACATGATTTCAATCGAAAACGATGTCCGTGCTATCGCGCTTGCTGCTCGGGATGCTTCCCGCGTGGTGGCGCGCGCGTCCGAAGAGGTTCGCAACCGGGCGCTTCTCGCAATGGCGGAAGCGTTGCGCGCACATCTTCCTGCGATTCTCGAGCGCAATGCCGTCGACATGAAGGCCGGTGAAAAGGCCGGCATGTCGGCAGGCATGCTTGACAGGCTGCGTTTGGACGAGGATCGCATCGATGGTATGGCGTGCGCGCTTGAATCGCTCGCTCAGCTGCCCGACCCGGTTGGCCGCGTGCTTGAGCATCGCACGATGGATGACGGCATGGACTTGCGGCGCGTCAGCGTGCCTTTGGGCGTAGTTGCCATGGTGTACGAGGCTCGTCCCAATGTGACGGCCGACGCTGCCGGCATCGCGCTGAAGTCGGGCAATGCGTGCGTGCTGCGTGGCGGCTCGCAGGCGCTTCATTCCAATGCGGCAATCGTGGCCGCTCTGCGCGAGGCCGTCGTTTCCGCAGGGCTGCCCGCCGATGCTGTCTCATTCATCGATACTCCCGATCGCGGCGCCACCGACGCGCTTATGCGCATGCGTGGCATAGTCGATGTGCTTATTCCCCGCGGTGGCGCGGGCCTCATTCGCCATTGCGTCGAATACGCCACCGTGCCTGTTATCGAGACGGGCACGGGCAATTGCCACGTCTATGTGCACGAAACGGCCGATTTCAATCGAGCCATCAGCATTTTGCTGAATGCGAAAACGCAGCGCATCAGCGTGTGCAACGCATGCGAGTCGCTGCTGGTCGACGGGGCGATTGCGGCCGAATTTTTGCCGCAAGCCTGCAAGGCGCTCGCCGAGGCGGGCGTTGAAATCCACGGCGATGCCGCGACGCGCGCTGCAGCCCAAAAGGCTGGGGTGGCTGGCAATTTCGTCGATGCGACCGATGACGATTGGGGTCGTGAATACCTTGCGCTCGAGATAAGCGTGAAGGTGGTTTCGGGCGTCGAGGAGGCCATCGATCATATCAATCGCTACGGCACGAAGCATTCCGAGTGCATCGTGGCCAATGAGGCGAGCGTCCAGGGCGCTGCGGCCATCGAGGAGTTCCTTGCGGGCGTCGATGCCGCCGCCGTGTATGCGAACGCTTCCACCCGTTTCACAGACGGCGGTTGCTTCGGGTTGGGCGCCGAAATAGGCATCTCAACGCAGAAGCTGCATGTGCGCGGCCCCTTCGCGCTGGAGGCGCTTACAACGTACAAGTACGTCGTGCGCGGCACGGGCCAGGTGCGCCCCTAATGGCTTTTGGCGCTGTGAGCGCAGGCGTGGGGGATGGCGCAAGCCCCGCCGAGGGATGCGACGTCGCGAGGCGCGCCGCCCTCGGCCGTTTCGAAAACTTTGGCCGCGATGGCCATCCATGCCGTTTGGGCATTATGGGCGGCACGTTCGACCCCATCCACAACGGGCACCTCGCCATAGCCCGGCATGCTATGGCCCAGCTCCGCCTTGCCGGTGTGCTGTTCGTGGTGGCGGGCGACCCCTGGATGAAGCACGGCCGTGCCATAACCGCCGCCGAAGACCGTTTCGCCATGGTGCGTGCGGCGGTCGCGGGTGAGGCTCGTTTCGAGGCGAGCCGCATGGAAATCGACCGATTGGGCGAAACCTATACCGCCGACACCCTGCGCGCGCTGCACGACTTTCTTCCCAACAGCGTCGAGCTGTATTTTCTGGTGGGCGCCGATGCCTTGGCTCAGCTTCCCGCGTGGCACGATGCGCCGCGGTTGGGCTCGCTAGCGCGCTTCGCCGCGGTGTCGCGCGAGGGCGCGCCGCCTCTTGGCAGCGAAGCCCTTGCCAAGGCCGCGGGGGCCATCGGGGCGAGCGAGATAGAGCTCGTTTCCATGCCTGGGATGGACGTATCTTCTACCGATTTGAGGGAGAAAGCCCGCAGGGGGCTGTCTGTTCGCGACCAGGTTCCCGCCGATGTGGCAGACTATATCGAGATGCACGGGCTCTACCGGTAGCGCAAGCGCCGGGCGTATACGCGAGGAGCGAACCATGGCGAAGGCCATATCGAAGAAAAACAAGAAGAAGCAGAAGCAGTCGGCTTTGGAAACGACCCCCATGACGCCCGACCGCTTCGACGAGATGCGCGCGGCGCTGCAGGCGCGCGTGAAGGCGTCGCGCTACCGCCATTCGCTGGGCGTGTCGCAAACCGCCGAGCAGCTGGCGCGCATCTATGGCGTCGACCAAAGCGAGGCCGCCATTGCCGGCCTTTTGCACGATTGGGACAAATCGCTTACTGGCGACGAGCTGAAGCGCAAGGCGAAAAAGCTCAAGCTTGCCAAGAAGGACGTGCGCGAGCATGCCACGGGCGTGTTGCACTCTTGGACGGCGGCGGCCACGTTGCGCGACGAATTCCCCGAGCTGTCCGACGCGGTGCTGCAGGCCATCAGCCGCCACACGTGCGGGGCCGTGGGCATGTCCGACTTGGACATGGTGGTGTTCGTGGCCGACATCATCGAACCGGGCCGCGATTTCCCCGACATCCAGGGTTTGCGCGAAGCGGTGGGAGAGGTGAGCCTCGACGAGCTGTTCTACCGCACGT
The DNA here is from genome assembly GCA_937895975.1 of uncultured Slackia sp. GTDB lineage: Bacteria > Actinomycetota > Coriobacteriia > Coriobacteriales > Eggerthellaceae > Slackia. The sequence goes on along the minus strand of CALBLG010000105.1, from coordinate 1,089 downwards.
ACAAGGCGAACTTCATGTACCTGCTTTCTGCTGACATGGTGGTGGCGCCGCCGTCGCTTGACGTGTACAATTCCCTGGTCGTTGCGCGCAAACAGCGCCTTGCCGCCGATGCCACCCGTCAGGCCGAGTCTGGTGCCGACGCGGCCATGCAGTCGCTTGCCGAAGAAATTGCGCGTCGCGAGCAGCTGGCGCGCCAGGCCGAGCAGCAGATGGCGCTTGCCCGCAAAGCCGCCGAGGAACGCGAACGCGTGCGTGAAGAGAAGCGCGCCCATATGCAGCAGGAGGGCGCGGCCGATTACGTCGAGCCCGATATGGCCGAGCTTGAACAAGCGGCTGAAGCCGAGGCCAAGGCCAATGCTGGGAGCTTTGCCGATGCGACGCCCGCAAACCCGGCAGCCGGCGATTCGACTGCGAACCGCGCGGCTTCCGCCGTGCAGCGCACGGCGAGTGGGGCGCGCATCATTCCCATACAGTAAACGTCGAGCTCATTCGACCATGAAGAAAGGACACGCCGAATGGCAAAAGACAAAGGACTCACGTCCCTCGAGAAAGTGATGATCGCGGCCAAGGCTGCCGATTCAAAGAAGGCAACCGACATCGTGATTCAAGACGTTCGCGAGCTTGTGAGCGTGACCGATTATTTCGTCATCGTTACCGCGCAGAACAACCGACAGGTTGCAGCTGTGCTCGATGCCATCGAAGAGGCCGAGGTCAAGCAGGCCGGCGTAAAGCCGTTCGGCATCGAGGGCGCCGAGGAGGGTTTCTGGGCTCTGCTCGATTTCGGCGATTTCGTTGTGCACTGCTTCCAGCCCGAGGGCCGCGATTACTATCGCTTGGAAGAGGTGTGGAACGACGCCCCCACGGTCGATTTCGAGCCCGACGAGCCGAGCGAAGATAAGGCGCCGGAAGCAGAATAGAGAAAAAAGGCCCGCTTGCGCGGGCCTTGCTAATTCGTGGTGCCCCCAGCGGGAATCGAACCCACAACCATCGGATTAGAAGTCCGGTGCTCTATCCGTTGAGCCACGGGGGCTTATGCAGCGTTTTATTATATACGAAGCCGAGCGAGCGGCATCGCGCAATTATTCCGCC
>CALBLG010000104.1 GCA_937895975.1 uncultured Slackia sp. | reverse complement strand
GCGCGAATTACCGCAAGCATCGAAATTCATTCCTCCAAAGGCTTCCCGCAACCGCGGGCGTATTCAAGAGCGAAGCAAGGTGCGCAGCCGTTTCGCGCTGTTCGGCCGACTCGACTTTATTGATGAAAACCACGTCGTGCAGGCTTTCGGCGTTTAAAACCGCCGCCACCGCTTCCACCGTTGCAGGAGCATCTTCCGAGACGCCCGCGAGCTGCGCGAACCGCCGCGGACGATGGCATGCGCGCGAAATAGGTTCGCCCACGCCATCGACTCCCGCCACGCACACAACGCGCGCCGCGCATTCGGGAATCACCGGCTCGCGCGACTCATGCGCCTTTAACGGCAAGTGCCGAGCGCCGTCGGCCTCGACCAACACGTAGTCTGCAATGCCAGCCAACTCAGAAAAATCAAGGCCGGGACTTTGCAGCTTTTCCGTTGGCTCATGGGCAGAGCCGACGCACACCACGTCGCTTTCCGAGAAAGCCGCCTCGACCGAAGCAAGCGTCGAAGCCATCGAGCCCGATTCGTCCGCGGAAAGTGCCAAACCGCCCTTCCGCGCAGCGGGCTCGCCCGATGCGGCGCACAGCACGACCGGGCACCAATCGGGCACGAACATCTTCGTGCTGGTGGCCACGATTACGCGCGCGCCGGCCGACAGTTCGCCAGCCAGCGCACGCACCAACGTCGATTTTCCGCCCGCGCCCATGACGGCCGTCACGCCTGGTTCTATATGCAGCAACTCAGCGAGAATGGCTACTCCCCCGGCTTCGCCAGCAGAATATGCTCGGGCAGAATGGGCAACTCGCGATGCCACACACCCGTCGCGCGGTAAATCGCGTGCGCGATGGCCGGCGCCGGCGTGTTGATCACGATCTCGCCGATGGATTTCGCGCCGAACGGGCCGGTGGGCTCGTAGGAATTCTCGAACTCCACGCGGATGTCGCCCGTGTCCAAACGCGTCGGCAAACGGTACGTGAACAGGCTGGATTCGCGAATCTTGCCCTTGGGCGTGCGCGTGACGTCTTCGAACAGCGTGTGCCCGATGCCCTGCACGATGCCACCTTCGGCCTGAATGCGCGCGAGCGCCGGGTTGATGGCGATGCCGCAATCCACCACGGCGTCGTAGTTCAGCACCTTCACCACGCCGGTTTCTCGATCGAGCTCGATTTCCGCCATGCCAACCATGAACGGCGGCGGCGACACCGGTGACGAATGCATGGCAGTGGCCTCGGGCGACAGACAATTGCTCACCTGGCTTTTCGTCGCCACGTCGACCAGCGACATTTCCTCGCCCGTGGCCTCGCGCACCACGCGGCCGTCCTCGAAGGCAAGCTCGCCCGCATCGCAACCCAGCGCCTCGGCGGCGATTTCGCACAGGCGCCCTTTCAGCTGCCCGCATGCCTTTTCCACGGCCATGCCGGTGACGTAGGTGGTGGAAGACGCGTACGAACCCGAGTCGTACGGCGAGGCGTCGGTATCGGCGCCGAACACCGACACGTCGTCGACCGAGCAATCCATATGCTCGGCGACCATCTGCGCCAGAATGGTGTCGCAGCCCGTGCCCATGTCAGCCGCGCCGATGAGCAGCATATATGTGCCGTCATCGTTCAGCTTGACGGTGACCGACCCCACATCGATGCCCGAAATGCCCGACCCTTGCATGGACATGGCCACACCTGCGGCGCGCACCTTGCCGTTGCCCATGTCGCGCACGGGGTATTTGGCCTCCCAATCGAACATGTCGCGGCAGTGCTCCATGCAGCGGTCGAGCGCGCACGCGTTCGCCACCTCGTTGAAATACGCGGGCATCACCATGCCCTCGCGCAGCATGTTGCGCTCGCGCAGCGCCACCGGGTCGACCCCCAGCGTCTCGGCCAGCTCGTTCACCGCGCTTTCCACGGCGAACTGCCCCTGCGTGGCGCCGAACCCGCGGTACGCGCCCGAAGGCTGCATGTTCGTATACACCACTTCAGCGTCGAATTTGAACGCCTCGAGCGATCCGGTGTACAGCGGGATGGACTTGTGTCCGGTAAGACCCACCGTGGCCCAGCCGTGCTCGCCGTACGCGCCCGAGTTCGACAGCGTGGTAACGTCCAGCGCGCGAATGCGCCCATCGCGGTTGGCGCCCAAGCGTACCCGCACCTGCATCTCGTGGCGCGGCGAGCCACACGTCTGCGATTCTTCGCGCGTGAACACGCACATCGCGGGGCGGCCCGTCTTCATGGTGACGAACGCCGGATACATTTCGCTTACCGCGGTTTGCTTCGCGCCGAACCCGCCGCCAATGCGCGGTTTCTCCACGCGAATGCGACCTTTCGGGATGCCCAACGCATGCGAGAGAATGCGGCGCACGTGGAACACGATTTGCGTGGATGAAATCACATGCAGGCGGCCATACGGGTCGAGCTCGGTGAACGTGCGGAACGTTTCCATCATGGCCTGGTTGAACGCCTTGGTGTGGTAGGTGCGGTCGAGCACCACGTCGCAGTCGGCGAGCACCGCCTCCACGTCGCCGCCGGCATCGGCGGTGGGGCCCACCAGTCTTTTTCGGGGTGCACCAGCACGGGGCTGTCTTTCGCCGTGCGGAAATCCAGCACGGGTTCCAGAACGTCGTAGGCGACTTCGATGCGCGCGAGCGCTTTGTCGGCGGCTTCCTCGGTTTCGGCGGCCACGATGGCCACCACGTCGCCCACGAAGCGCACATGGCGATCGATGATCAGCCTGTCATAGGGGCTTGTTTCGGGGTAGGTTTGGCCCGCATTGCTGAAGCGCAGGTTCGGCACGTCTTCCCACGTGTACACGTCCACTACGCCGGCGATTTTCTTCGCCTTACGCGTATCGATGCTTTGTACCATGGCGTTGGCGTGGGGGCTGCGCAGCAGCTTGACAACCAGCGCGTCGGGCGCGATGTCTTGGGTGTACACCGCCTTGCCCAGCAGCAGCTGCATGGCGTCTTTTTTGCGGACGGATTTGCCCACCGATTGGTAGTCGGGCCTATTCATGGCGCTCCCCTTCCGCATTTCGGCTGTCTAGGAAGGCGCGAATGCCACGCAGCTGCCCCTCGTAGCCTGAACAGCGGCACAGATTGCCGCACAGGTACGCGCGAATCTCGTCGTCGGTCGGGTCGGGGTTCTCGCGCAGCAGCGCGATGGTGTTCATCACGAAGCCCGGGTTGCAAAAGCCACACTGCTCGGCGCCTTGGTCGGCGATGAAGCCCACGAATTCGCTTGCCTCGTTCTGCAGGCCCTCGAGCGTCTGCACGCTGCGGCCGTCGGCGCGGGCGGCCAGCGTTGAGCACGACAGCACCGGCACGCCGTCGAGCAGCACCGTGCACAAGCCGCAATTCGATGTCTCGCAGCCGCGCTTCACGCTGGCGCATCCATGCTCGCGCACGAAATCGATCAGCAGCATGCCGGCCGGGATGTCGGCCGCAACGGGCTTTCCGTTCAGCTTGATTTTGATGTCCACTACAGAGCCTCCCCCAAAGCCGCAAGCGTACGGCGCACGAGCACGGGCACCAGGGCGCGGCGGTATTGCGCGCTGCCCCACATGTTGCCCGAGACCGCGATGCGCTGCGCCGCATAGTCGGCGAACGCCGCAGCGCTTTGCTCGGTGACGCCCGCCGCAAGAAGCCCCTGCTCATCGCGCAGCACCACAGCGCGGGCGGGGCGCGAGCCCACCACCACGCGATATTCGTCGCCGCATTTCGACGCCGCGCAATTCAGCGACGGCAGGTCGGTGCTCTGCTTGCGCACCGCGCCGTAGGCGAACGCGCCCGGGCGCTTCTTGACGATCAGGCGAACCAGAATGTCGCTGTCATACGGCATTGCCGCGAATTCCTCCAGCGCCACAATGCCGCCGCGGTGCAGCTCGATGTAGCTGTCCATGGCCATGAACAGCGTGAGCACGTCGGAAAAGCCCATGCGTCGCCACAGGCTTCCGCCCACCGTGGCGCCATTTCGGAATTGCACGCCCACGATATCTTTAAGCGCTTCGGCGACGGCGCCGTTGGAATACGCGGCAAGGCCGGCATGCGTTTCGAGCTGGCGCAGCGACACCATGGCGCCGATGCGGAACTCGTTTTCGGTCTCCTCGATTTCGCCGAGCCCCAAATCGCACAGGTCTATGGCCGTGCCGCACGCGCGGGTGCACATCTTCAGCCACAGCATGCCGCCCACTATGCGGTTGCGCTTCTTCTGGTTCAGCTCCCAGGCCTCTTCAAGGCTGCGGGGGCGCACATATTTTTGGAAGGTAATAATGGTTCTCGCTCCGTTTTTCGAAGGATTGCAAACGGTCCAATTATACTGTCGAACGGACGCAAGACGCCTAACGCCAGCGAAAAACGCCCGCTCAACCATCGAATTCGCAAAGGAGGCTCCCATATGGGCCATTCCAATGGCAACGCCGAAGAACCGACAAAGCGAAAACACGGCTGCATCGTCATGGCATCGGGCGCAGGGACGCGCTTCGGCGGCAACAAGCTCATGGCCGACCTGTGCGGCGAGCCGCTGATCGCGTGCACCATTCGGGCGACCGACAATCTGTTCGGCGAGCGCGTCGCGGTAACGCGCCACGCCGATGTCGCAAGACTGTGCGATGCGATGGGAATCCCGGCGATTCTGCACGACAAGCCCCTGCGCAACGACGCGGTTTTGCTGGGCATGGAGGCCCTGCGCGGCTGCGACGCCGTCATGTTCGTTCAGGGCGACCAACCGCTTATCGACCCGCGCACCATCGCCGCACTGCTGCGCGCCGTCGCGGACGAGCCCGGCTTCATATGGCGCGCCAGCTTCGGCGGCGTGGCGGGCGCGCCCGTGGTATTCCCCTCGTGGGCGTTCGACGAGCTTCGCTCGCTTCCGCCTGCCAAAGGCGGCGGGTTCGTCGCGAAGGCGCACGCCAATCGCGTGCGCGTGGTTCAAGCCGCAAGCGCATGGGAGATGTTCGACGTGGACACGCCCGCCAACTTGCAAGCGCTTCGGCGGCATGTCGCCCAAAGCGCGCAACACATCGACGGAGCCAGATAGCTGCATAGCTACGTCGACGCTTACGCCTGTTCGTCCTGTTCGTTCTGTTCGGTTTGGGAATGGTCGAAAACGCCGTTCAAGGGGCGCTCGCGCACGATTTCCCGCCGGTTTTGACAGAAAGAATGTCCCAAGGGACGGCTTTCCTGCCAGCGAGGTTTTCCAGAAGGAAACCACTTTGCAAAACCCCAGATCGAAAATCATATCGATCTTCTCGCTGAGCCGACGAGACACAAAAACCGCCCGAAAACATGCGCCGAGTCGCGTGATCGGGAGGGCAGCCTACCGACCCAGCAACGCGAGAAGCCGTTTCCCAATCCAGTACCGTCCTCCCCTTCCGTACAAAAAAAGGCCCGAGCGAACTCGGGCCTTTGCGAGCCTTCCTCGAGCGGGTGCGCTCAAGGCGTGGGACACTTCCCTCGAAACTGTCCCATTCTAGGGACAGTTTCGAGGGAAGTGTCCCAAAAGCGGCATATTTAGATGCTTGCGTCTTTTTGGAAGGTCTTCTCTTCCTTGGGCAACACCACGTTCAGCAAAATGGCCACCGCGGCCGCCGCCACGATGCCCGACCCGCCGAAAATCAGGCTCACCATCTCGGGCGCGCCGGCCAGCACGGCGGGGTTGGCACCAATGCCGTAGCCCAGGCCCAACGCCACCGACACGATGCTGAGGTTGCGCGGGGTGAGCGGCTCACGTGTGATCAGCTGGATGCCGCTTACGACGATGGACGCGAACATGATCACGGCCGCGCCGCCCAGAACTGACTGCGGCATGATGGAAACCACCGCGCCCAGCTTCGGGCACAAACCGCACAGAATGAGGAAAATCGCGCCGCACGCCATGGCCTTGCGATTGACCATCTTGGTCATGGTCACCAGGCCCACGTTCTGGCTGAACGACGTGTTCGGCAGCACGCCGAACAACGCAGCGAACGACGAGCCGACGCCGTCGCACACCACGCCGCCGGACAGTTCTTTGTCGGTGGCTTCGCGATCCATACCGCCTTGCATGACGCCCGAAATGTCGCCCACGGTTTCCACGGCGGTGACGATGAACATCACCAGCACGGGCGCGATGGCGCGCATGTCGAACACGGGCGCGACGGGCAGCGGGTCGGGAATGGCGAACCATGCGGCGGCCGCGACCTTATCCCAGTTCAGCACCCATGCCTTGGTGTATTCGACGCCGTTCGCATCGACGGCCGTTGTAGGCAGTACCAAACCCATGATGCCCGCAACCACGTAGCCCACGATGATGCCAACCAAGATGGACGACGCGCTGACGAAGCCCGTGGTGGCGTGTTTCACCGCAAGAATCACGGCCAGCACGATAAGCGCCAGGCACAGGTTCTCGAACGAGCCGAAGTCGGCCGCGGTGTTGCCGCCGCCGAACGCGTTCACGCCGACGCTGATCAGGCTCAAGCCGATGGAAAGCACCACGGTGCCCGTGACGATTGACGGGAAGAACCTGCGCAGCGGCTTTAGGAAGAAGCCCAGAACCGCCTCGAACAAGCCGCCGATCAGCGACGCGCCCATAATGGCGCCATACGCCACCAGACCGCCGCCCATCGAGGCCGCCACGGAGTTAAACACGCCGATGAAGCCCGACGACGTGCCCATGATGATGGGCACCTTGCCGCCCACCGGGCCGATGGCGAACAGCTGCACGAGCGTGACCACGCCCGCGATCCACATGGCGTTTTGCAGCAGCGCCAGCTGCACGTCGGCGAAATCGCCGCCCGCCAGGCCGCACGCGCCCGTCACGATGAGCAGCGGCGTGAGGTTGCCCACGAACATCGCCAGCACATGCTGCAGGCCCAACGGAATGGCCTGCGACAACGGAATATCCGCCTCGAACGAGAACACGCCCAGCGACTTGACGCCACTGGACGCATCCGTCGAAGGAGCATCCGCAAGCTCTTCGGGGGCTTGCGGATGATCCTTCTTGGTATCTTGTGCCATCTGCATCCCTTTCTTTGCAATTCGACAGAGGCAAAATAGCACGTCAGCGCGTTTCTCGAAACGAAAACGAAAGAAGTAACGGAGAATTTCCCGCAAGACGGCGCATCGCATCCCGGCGAAAGCGAAATGCGGCCGCCCTCGCAAGCCATCGCTTCTCCTTCGGCTTTTTTCTCGGCGGGTGCGCAATGCTTTTACTTCGAGCCAACTCCAGCTATTGGCGGAAGTTGCGGAAAACGCGCTCAACTGCGCCGCTTGCTCGCTCCCGAAAACGCATAGAAGCCCGGCGTGTCGACAAGCGCCTCTATGTCAAAGCGCTTTTCCCAAATAGCGGATTCCTCGCGCACGGGCCCCAAACCGTTGCTCACTCCCGCAGCGACGGCCTCGTGATGACAATTGATAGCCGCCCTGCCGATGCCATGCGCAACGACGAAACGCCCTTCGGGCTTGAGCAGGCGGTACACCTTCTCGACCAAAGCCCGCTTCTCGAAGAAGTGCGGGTAGGCGTTGTAGATGACGACGGCATCGAAAAGCTCACTTTCGGCGATATCGAGCGCATCGCAAGCGCGAAACTCTACAGACGGCACGCCCGAAAATTTATCCTTCGCGCGGGCTATCATCTTCTCCGATACGTCGACCGCGACGATGCGCCCCGCATTAGCCGCGATATAGAAAGGCACCATTACCCCCGTTCCGCAACCCAAATCGATCACGGAATCGCCTGGCTTCAAGCCCACAAGAGACAGCACCGCCCCTTGCGCGCGGCTTTCGCCCGAGCATCCGCTCGCATCCCACTCATCGGCCCGCTCGTTGAAATAGCTTGCGACCTTGTGAAGCTCGTCGTTCATGCCTGTCCTTTCATCGCGGAATGACCACAGGTGATCCGCCGTATTCGATAATATCCGCATCCATTCCGTACACTCGCTTTATGCGCTCGGAGGTAACGCATTCACGGCCGCCCGCAGCGTCAACCGAGCCATTTCGCAGGAACAGAAACCGATCGCAGTAGCGAAGCGCCAGGTTGATGTCGTGCATGACAGCGCATGCGGCAATGCCCTGCTCGTCCACCTCGCGCCTGACCTCACGCATAACCTCCTGCTGGTTCGCCGGATCGAGATTGTTCGTCGGCTCATCGAGCAAAAGCGTTTCGGCCTGCTGCACGAGCGCTCGCGCAAGGACCATTTTCTGATATTCGCCGCCGGAAAGCTCGTCGGTGTAGCGCAGCGCATACGAAGACAGGCCCAAACGCCCAAGCACCTCGCGAACCACGAGATGGTCCGCGGCGGCAGGGGCGCCCTGCATATGGGGATGGCGTCCAACAAGCACCGAGTCGTACACCGTAAGACGATTTGCATGGCTGTGCTGCGCGACGAGCGCGATCTTGCGCGCCCTCGCTCGACGAGAAACCTTCTGCATCGGCTCGCCGTCGAGCAGCACCTGGCCAGCACTGGGTTTGCGCAGCCCCATAAGGCACGACAAAAGCGTCGACTTGCCGCAGCCGTTCACTCCGAGAATCGCCGCAAACGAGCCCCGGGGCAGCTCGAGCGACACGTCCCGCAAAACAGGGGCTCCAGAATGGTAGGAAAATTCAACGCCATGCGCCTCGAGCATCAGCGGCTCACCCCTCGGAACAAAAGATAGATGAAAATCGGAGCCCCGACAAACGAGGTGATCGCAGAAATGGGCAAGATGAGAGGCGAGACCACGACATGGCACAGAATGTCAGACACGAGCAACATGCCCGCCCCCGCAAGCGCCGAGGCTGGAAGAAGGAAGCGATAGTCGGCGCCGAGCAAACGCCGCATCACGTGCGGCGCGACAAGCCCCACGAAATTCACGATTCCGCAAAAAGCGATAACGGTTGAAGCCGCCGCGCTTGCGACGAGCATGTTCGAAAGACGCACCGTGTTCACCGAAATGCCCAGACTATGCGCGAGGCCTTCGCCCGATTCAATGGCATTCATGGCCCAACGATTCACAAAGAAGAAGACCGCCGCGAACACCGTGACAGCCGCCATCACGGCGAGCTGGCTTTTATTCACTCGGCCCAAATCGCCGAATGTCCAGAAAACGACGGCGGCAACCTGGGAATCTTCCGCGAAATATTGAATTATCGTGGTTCCCGCAGTGAACAACGCAGAGAGCGCGACACCGAGCAAGACGATGCTCTCGGGCGTCATCTCGCGAATGCGCGACAACAGCAGTATGACCACGGTCGAGAGCATCGCGCCCGCAAATGCGCACAGGGCCGTCGATATCGGATCGGCCGTCGAGATGCCCTCGTAGGCCGCCGATCCGCCTGCCCCGCCCGCGAAAACGATAATGGCAAGAGAGGCCCCGAACGCGGCGCCTTGCGAAATGCCGAGCGTGCTTGCCGAGGCGAGCGGGTTTCGAAGCACGCTCTGATAAGCGCAGCCGGCGAGCGCAAGCGCCACGCCGGCGACGATGGCCGTGGCCACGCGAGGCAGGCGAATGTTCTGCACGGCCGCGACGGCGCGCGCATCGCCCTGCCCAAAGATCGCCCGCACCACATCGATCGCGGGAATCTGAAGCGACCCCATGGTCATCGAGAATACGGCGACGGCCAAAACAACCGCCGCGAGCACCGCGATCGCCAAGCGCTTGTGCTTGATGTAGCGCGCGTATGCGTCTGACGCCGCCGGCTCATCGCCAAGCGGATTCGCGGTTGTGATCTTGTCCTCTTGCATCTGATTCTTTGCCTACTTGAACGACAGCGTCGTGAAGTCCATCCCCGCATTCTTCATAGCCTGGTAGAAATCGACGCCCAAAAGCGTGGTGTAGATTTCGGAGTACTTCGCGCTCAAATCGACATCCGCAAATTGGTCGGGGTAGATGGTCGCTCCAATGAAATACGTATCGCAGATGCCCGTATCGATGTTGGTGCCATTGAAATTGAAAAACGGCTGCGTATAAAGATGACCGTCCTTGAAAGCTTTCAGATTGTCGAAGAAAGCCTCGTTGTTGCCGTAGTCGGCCTTCATAAGATCCATATTGCCGGCATTCAAGAACATAAAGTCGGGGTCCCAATTGCCAATCTGCTCGAGGTCGACGTCGACTGCCGCCTTCTGGCCCGTTTCGTCGGCGACGTTCTTTGCCCCAAGCTCGACGAGCGGAGCATAGTTTGCATAGGTGCCGGTAAAGCTTTTCGCGCCCTTGTAATTCACGGCGCCCACATATACGGTTGGCTTTTCGGCGTCTGAAATTCCGGCCGTGCGAGCTTTGAGGTCGGCATCCCACTCTTTCAGCTTGGAAACGACCCCTTGCGCGTGGTCTTCGGTGCCGAGCGCCTCACCGACGCACATGATGGAATTGTACACGTTGTCGCTAAACAGCTGGTTTTGATACGTGATGCCGATAACGGGAATGCCCGTGTCAGACTGCAGGGCGTCGCATTCCTCGGCGCTTCGACTCGAGATGATCACGTCAGGCGCGAGACCCATAAGCTGCTCTTCGTTGACATTCGTCTCGAGCAGATGGTTCCCATTGCTCGTCGCGGGAAGATTTGCGAAAAGGTCTTGGTAGGCCATGGCATAGGGCCTGTTCATTGCGGGCTGCGTTTCCATCTCGGTAACCGCCACAAGCTTGTCCTGGCCACCGGCGTACACGACAAAGCGCGCGCCGCTGCCGACGGTCGCCGCGCTCTCGACGTTCGAGGGCACCTCGACGACGCGTCCATATGCATCGGTCACCGTCTTGGTGGCAGATTCGCTCGACGAAGCCTGGGCGGCGTCATCCGACTTCGCGCACCCAGCAACCACGACCAAGCACGCGGCAAGACAGAACGCAGCCACCAACACGGCGAAGGCCTTAGGCTTTTTGAACATGAGATTCTCGCTTTCCCGCAGCGCGATAGATAACAAAATCAGCGAAATCGATAGTAACACGAATTTAGAATTCGTAACACCGCAATTAGAAACGACTCCCCAGAAACCGCCCAGTCTTTCTACACGTTGCTCGATTCAAGCGCATTAATGCCGTGCGTTTAGGGATGCGTGTGGCAAAACGCACGGCATTCATCACGGTCCTTCAAGACGACCGGCGCCCCGTAGAGCTCATCAATCGGGAAAGCCTACTCCATAGGCTTATACGTCACGCCTTCAATGGTCGGGTATTTGTTCGAGCCCGTGAAATACTGCTCCCACAGGCCTTCTTGGGTATGCGACTCGACATTGCCGTCTTTTTTGACCGTCAGCGTAACGTCGCCGCCGATGCGCAAATAGGTGGGGTTGATCCCCGCCAATTGCGCGAGCTTGCGCTTCATGGGCGAAACCACCTCGAGCAAGCTGCGATACATGATGTCGTATTTGCGATCGAGGCTGATGACATATTCCTCATCGTCAGAAACTCGCTGGATGATCTTTACCGAGTCGTCGAGGAATTTTTTCGTCTTGGGATGAATATGCATGCCGCTGCGCTCCGCCTTGGTGATATGGGAATCGTCGGACACGATTTCATCGCCTTTCGCGCACATGAATGACATGAGCCGCTTGTTTCCGTAGCGCTTATGCAAAATCATATCGCTGATGATGACGTTGTATTCCCCTACCTTTGCGCGACCCCAATACCAGTGGTTGAAAACGTACTCGAGGCTCACATTGCCCCAATTGTGATCGTGGTACCCGTGGCCGCCCGAAAGCGTGCGCGTCGTCCCATTCATGGTAAGCGATGCGTCGACCTGCGCTTCGGGAAGTGCCACGAACCACCCGAACTGCTTCTCGCGACGTCCTTCCCCATACAGCCAATAACCGGTTCCAGGGCGCCACATGGGCACCTTCGGCTTCATGACAGCGTCATAGGCAATCGAGTCGTCTTTATAGCGAACGAGGTAGCTGCCGTCTTCTTGCCAGCGGATGAAGCACTCCTCTATACGCACGTCGCATACCCCGTCAGCGCTGCTGACGACGTGTCCCTTCTCGCCTTGGACGAACACGTTGACGCGCTCGCCATTTTTATTGGTCACTTCGAAATCGACCGTAGGCCATGCGGGCCCGGAAACGTCGAAATAGTTTTTCGCGAAGAAAATCACCACGACCGTCGTGCCATCTTCGAAGGCGGCATCGGTGTACCACCATTCGAACGACCCCCTGTCGCCATTCGTGCGCAACGCGTCTTCGCGCGGATGCGGGCGGTTCCTTACGACATTGAATCTCTTGAAATCGGCGTCCGAATCGGCGAGACGCGCATTTTGCGGCAAACCCATCATTGCTCCAATCTTTGCGAATCTTTATCAGGCGTTTTCGGCGAAGGCGACGCCTACACGACTTTCACGTCGAAAACCGATGCGCGCGTCGCGTCCTCTTCAAGGGCGTCTTTCGCCTCGTCGAGCATGGCGCGCACGTCATCGAGCATGCGCTGCGCTTCGTGGAGCTTTCGATGGGCCGTCTCATATCCGGCATCTTCCGCCCGATGCGCCAAGGTGTGGGCCCAACGGCGCTCGAGCTTGATGTGGTCGTCTATCTGCTCGATCATGGTGGCGAATTGACCGGTGTTCATTCCATTCGTGCACATATCTTTTTCCTTTCCGACAGCCCCGCTAGCCCAACGTCTCGGCGCGTTTGGCCATAAGCCATTGCGCGAGGTCTTCAATGCCCTCCCCAGTGCGAGCCGAGGTGACGAAGATATCTATGTCGGGATTGAGCACCGCAGCCTGCTCGCGCAGGGCGTCCATCTTGAAATCGAGATTCAGCGGCAGGTAATCGCTCTTGGTGACGATAAGCGCGTCGGCGAGCGAAAACATGGGCGGATATTTGTAGACTTTGTCGTAGCCCTCGGGAACGGAGAGCAGCATGACGCGGCAATGCGCGCCCGTGTCGAATTCGGCGGGACAGACCAAATTGCCGATATTCTCCAAGAACAGCCAGTCGAGGTCCATCGATGCGAGGGGCTCGAAGGCGGCTTCGACCATGCCCATCTCGACATGGCACACGCCGCGGGTGTTCAACTCGATCGAAGGCACATTGGCCTGCTTGATTTTCAATGCGTCGACGTCGGATTCCAAGTCGGCCTCGATTACCGCCAAATCTCCCTGCCCGAGCGCGCGCAACTGTTCGATAAGCGCCAAAAGCAGCGTCGTCTTGCCTGCGCCGGGCGAGGCCATGATGTCCATGAAGAACGTTCCGCGTTCGCGCAAAGAACGGCGAAACGCATCGGCCTTGTTGTCATTGGCCGAGAGGATGTCGCGCTTGACCTGGATGATTCGTTTTTCTTCCATCATTGCTCCTTTGCCAACCCGCTTGGCATTACCACTTCGATGTCGTTTATGTAAAACTCCATTCCGCTGTGAAGCGTGTAGCGCTTCTTGCCGCACTTCGGGCATGGAAGCGTGTTGGAATCGTGCACGTCGACGTGATAGATGTAGCCGCATTCCCGGCATTCAACCGTGAAGGGGACGCGCGTGATATAGAGGTTCGCGCCCTCGAGCTTCGTATCGCGGGCAAGCCATTTGAAAACGTCGTCGAAAAGGCTCTCCACGATGTCTCGCGAATATCCCACGGTCAAATACACGCCGGTCACGCGCTCGGCTCCAACCTTGTCGGCTTCCTCCGAAACCATATCGACAACGTTGCGGCACAAAGCCATTTCGTGCATGGATCGCTCCTATTCGATTGTTCTGTGGGAAAACCGGGCGTCGGCCGCACGGCAGACGCCCGGATGGGAGGGGCTGGAAGGTCGTTTATTAATAGACCATGCCATTGGCGAAACGATATTTCGCCTTAGTGTTGTAGTCGTCGAGCAAATCGTCGGGCAACTCGAGAATCGAATCGGCCAAATGAAGCGTGCGGGCGCCTACCGGGCACACGGTGCCGCATTGCCCGCAGCGCACGCAGGTGCCGTTCACGGTGGGGAAGCCCGTTTCCTCGTCCATGGTGATAGCGAACAGCGGGCATCGCTCGGCGCATTTGCCGCACTTCAGGCACGTATCCTTGTCGTGGCGCAAGTTGTAGTGGCTCAAATGCTCGAACACGTTGAAGTCTTCAGGCTTCAGGTCCTCGGATTGAGCGATGGTCACATAGCTTCCCAGAATGTCGCAGCAATCGCCGTGGCACGAGCAAATAACTTCGGTGTTCTTCGAATTGCAGATTTGAATCACCATGCCGCATTCGACGCTGTGGTGGACGATGTCGAGGGCCTCTTGCTGGTCTATTTGGCGTGCGATGCCGTTGGCGATATAGTATTCGGCCTCTTCGCCAAGCGTGATGCACGTCTCAAGAGGATGGTCGCCCGGGTCCTCCTTGCCAAGCGCCTTGTGGCTCAGCCTGCACTGGCAAGGCGATACCGCGATGGTGTCGAACTTCTTGATCACGGCTTCGTAATCGTCGAATTCGAGGGCAATCGAGCTGTCGCCGACGACCTCGCGGCTCACGGGAACCGGCGTATAGAAGCTCGTGCGCGCGTTGTAAAGTTGGTTCGCGATGTCGGTGCCCCATTGGCTCCAATGGATTTGCACGTATTCGCCGTTGTTCTTTTCGTAATTGTTCAGGTTGTATTCCCAAATGCCATGAGCCTCGGCGAGCTGATGGTATTGGGCCTCGCCGTTCGACACCGTGCGGAACAGCAGGCCGCGCGACGCCAGTTCGTCGCACAGCGCCGTGCAATCTTGCTCGGCGCGTCCCGACGCATCGGCGAATTGCTTTGCGGTGAACATCACGCCCATGGGCATCTCGAGATACGCCTGTGCCTCTTCGGGCTTGAACAGGTACATAACCTCGTTGAAGCTGTTGTCGTGGATTTCGGAACCCACGCCGTTTCCGTACGTGTTCAGCAGGGCCTGCAACTTCACGTACACGTTGGGAATAACGGTCCCGTCGGCTTTCACATAGTCGTCGGTCTTCGAATCCACCAGCTGCTTGCGCTTGGCGTTGAGCTCGTCGAGCGTCATAAGGTCGCGCGTGTTTATGATGTTGACAGTGTCGGCGGTGATTTCGTCGGGCTCCGCGGTTTTGGCGTCGTCCGAGGCATGATCGCTTTCCTTCGATTTCGGCGAACAGCCCACCATGCCAACGCCGGCGATGCCCGCGCCCATGACGCCCATGCCCAGCAAGAAGCTGCGGCGGCCGAGCATAGCCATGTTCTCGTTCATTTCAACCCCCTGTTGATCCCCTATTTCTTTCCCATTTCTTGGGCTTTGACCCCATTAAACAGCCACGTTGCTGAAACGTAACGTTCAACGTGTGGCACGGCCTTTCGTATTCCAAATCGCCGATTCACCTCGCGAATACGCGATTCGAGCCATGAAGCGAAGCCTCCCGAATCACGCATGAAGCCCAAAGAATCACGAGGAAGGGGTATGATGACGGGGCATTCGGAGGCCGAGGGGAAAGGCCGCCCGGATAGTAGAGGGGGACGAGACCATGTTTGAGAATGTGCGCGAATTCCAGGTTCTCGCAAAAACGCTGAACTTCAATACCGCCGCCGACCAACTGCACATCTCCCAGCCAACGCTCACGCGCCATATCGCGTCGCTCGAGCAAGAGCTCGGGTTCCGCCTGCTCGAGCGCAATCCGATGGGACTTACCGCCCAGGGCCGGCATTATCTTTTGGGATGCGAAGAGATCCTGTCGCAATACGACGGGTTGGTCGAGCGATGCGGCGCGATCGCCCGCAAATCATCTGAGGGAATCAGGCTCAATATGCCGTTTTCCGGCAACAGCATTTGGGGAGACATATTCTATCGGGCCGTTCCCGAATTCATGGGGCGGTTCCCCGACGTCGTCGAACCCTATTTCATCCACGATGAGCTCTCGTCGATAGAGCAGTCCATCGCAGCGGGCGTGGCAGATGTCGGAATCGTATTCCGACGCTCAGACGTCGAGCCACCCGATTGCGTATGCGAAAAAATTGCCGAATTGCCCTTGGCGGTGTTTTTCAGCAAGAACAATCCTCTCGGGAAAAAAGAGGTCCTTCAGTTCGAAGACCTAGCCGGGCAATACTTGCTTTGCTCGTCGAATGCTAAACTTCAAACCCTTTTCGAAGGAGCCATAGACGCATTCAGCCGCAACGGAGTCAAACCCAAATGCCGCTATCGCGATTTCACCGACTTCGACATCGTCGGCTTCATCTTGAAAGACGATGAGATCGTTTTCGGCAATGCCGCGAACATGCTCGACCGCAACGTGGCCGCGAAGCTCGAAGGGCGCCTTATCGGCGACGGGAACGCCCGCTACCCGATTTATGTCATGTATCGCAAGCACCCCGCGCGTGAAAAGGTCGCCGATTTCGTCGCCATATGCAAGCGCGTCGCGAGCGAAATCCAATCGGACAACCTCTAAGGCCGAAAGAACGCGCGGCGAAATGGCATGCCGATTACGGGAATCGGCATGCCCGCAAGCAACGCCCCTTCCCGGCTGCGCGAAATGCCTTGCATCCCGCTTGCCAAGCCGGCAAGAAAAGTTGAATTTCTCGAAATATGGCGCGTCGAATGCGGACGTGCGCGGCGAAATCGTACAATGGGCCCCGCATTGCCCGAGCCAGCACCAAGGATGCCCCATGGAAACGCCATTGCCGCCGAACAAACCATTTGGAACCATTGCGCCGCGAATTGCGGCGGGCGATGCGCCTTGCGGTTCACCATCGAAAACGGCCGAGCCGCATGCGTTGACTCGTGCGCGGCCGAAACGCCCGACGGCGCGCCTCTGCCGCAAGCGTGCGTGCGCGGGCGGCGCATGCTCGCTTGGGCCGAGAGCCCGCTGCGCCTGAAATGGCCGCTCAAACGCACGGGTCCGCGTGGGTCGGGCCTCTACGAGCGCATTTCGTGGGACGAGGCGATCGAGATCGCATGCGACAAGCTGCGCAGCGTCATCGACCGCTTCGGAAACGAAGCCGTATTCATCGCTTATGGCACCAACGCGAACTGCACCACGGCCCGCCCCTTCAACCGGCTGATGAACTGCCTGGGCGGCTACCTGTCGCGCTACAACGATTATTCGTGCGCGCAGGCGACGTGGGCGGCCCATTATTGCTACGGCATGGAGCCCGACGACGGCAGCTCGTTTTCGCAGGCGTTCTCGGCCGATCTGGCGATTGCGTTCGGAGCGAACCCCGTGGTTGCCAACGACGGCGGCGCGAACGTCGGCGCGCAATGGCGGCGCCTCGTGAAGCAGGCGGGCACGCGCGTGGTGGTCATTGACCCCCGCAAAAGCGAATCGGTGATGGGCAACGCCGAATGGCTGCCCATAACGCCAGGAACTGACGCGGCGCTTGTGGCGGCCATCGCGCATGAGTTGATTCGCAATAACGCCATTGACCTGGGCTTTCTACATGAATATTGCGTCGGATTCGACGAGGAGACCATGCCTGCGGCCTATCGCGGCAGGCATATGTCGTATCGCGACTATGTGATGGGCGAAGGCTACGATTGCATCGAGAAAACGCCCGAATGGGCCGAAGGCATCTGCGGCATCCCCGCCGAGCGCATTCGCTCACTTGCGCGCCATATAGCAAGCGCGCGACGCCTGCACGTGCTGTCGGGCTGGGGGCCGCAGCGGCGAAGCAACGGCGAATGGAGCGCATGGGCTGCCATGGCGCTGCCATGCCTGGTGGGCCAGGTCGGCCTGGAGGGCACGTCGAACGGCCTGTACCCGTGGCACCACCGCGTGCTTTCGAGCTCGCTTCCCGAAGGGCGCAACCCCGTCGCCGCGAGCATCCCCGTGTTCGAGACCATTCACGCCGTCGAGCACGGCGAAGCGATGACCGCCGAAAACGCCGGCGTCCGGGGCGCGGCCCGCTTGCGGCACGGCATCAAATATCTCATCAACTACGCGGGCAACAGCCTGACCAACCAGCACTCCGACGTGCGACATTCCCACGAGGTGTTGGCCGACGAAACCGCATGCGAATTCATTTTGGGCATCGATACCGTGATGACCGATTCGCTGAAATATGCCGACGTCATTTTCCCCGACTTGCTGCGGTTCGAACAGCAATCGCAGACCTCGGGCGGCGCGGATTGGGGCCATATCGTCACGGGCCGGCCTGTGCCCACGCCCCGCGACGAACAGAAAAGCGCCTACGAGATGGCGCGCCTGATGGCCGCGCGCCTCGGCGTGGAGCAGGAATTCACCTTGGGCCGAACCGAGGGCGAATGGATTCGCGCGCTGTACGACGAGACGCGCGAAAGCCAGCCCGAACTTGGACTGCCGGAATACGAGCAGGCCGAGCACGCCGGCATCGTGAGCGTATGGCGCGGTCCGCGCATCGCGCTTGAGGCATTCCGCGAATCGCCCGCGAAGCACCCGCTTGCCACCGCATCAGGCAAGATTGAGCTGTTCAGCGAGCAGCTTCTGCACGACACGGCCGGCTGGCGGCTGCGCGAAGGCGACACGCTGGCCTGTCTTGACACGCTTGCGCCCATACCCGTCTTCATCCCCGAGTGGACGGACGCGGGCATTCCCAACGCAGAGCGGCCCTTGCGGCTGACGGGCTTCCACGGGCGGGCGCGCATCCATTCGAGCTGGGGCTTCGACGAGAAACTGAAATCGATGTTTCCCCAGGTGATATACCTGAACGAACGCGATGCGGCCGAGCGGGGCATCGCCGATGGCGACGAGGTGCTCGTGGAAAACGACCGGGGCGCGCTGCGCCTGCCGGCGAAGCTCACAAGCGGCATCGTCGAAGGGACCGCGGCAATTTCGCAGGGCGCCTGGTACAACGCGCGCATTGAAGACGGCCGCGAGGTCGACGTCGGCGGAAACATCAACACGCTTGCCACATACCGCCCGTCGCCGCTCGCCAAAGGCAACCCGCAGCACACCAACATCTGCCAGGTGAGGAAGAAGTAACCCGCAAGCGCGACCTTCTTCGAAAATCCTCGGGAAACACCGCTTTTTAGCAAGAATCGTCGCCATGGGGTATTAGGCAGGGCTCGAAAGAAGCCTCACCAATCGAGTAGAAGAGCAGGAATGGGCAGCAGCAACCTTCATCGAGAAGGAAACGTGCGCATCGCGATTATTTTTCAACCTTGGCCCTCATGCGACTACCCCGCCGCGGCGATTCCTGCCATTTCGACGGTTCGGAAGCCCGTTTCCTCGTCGCAGCTACGCGCATAACAGCGCTTCGACGATTTCGCGCTCCACTTCCAAGCCGAAGCCGTCGACCGACAGCTCGCAGCGGCCCGTGGTGCCGTCCACGCTGCCGCGTTCCACGATGAAGCGGTAGAAATCGCTCATGCACTTGAACCCAGGCAGCAGCGCGCGGCCCGTGCATTTGTCCATGGCGCGCACGATGCCATAGGCGCCCCAGTTCGACACCGTGGCGATGACCAGGCAATTCACCTGCACCGCGCACGGCTCGAGCGTGAGGCGCTGTTTGATGGCGCCCGCGACGTTGCCCATGCCGATCTCGTTTCCGCCATCGCCCACGCCCACCGTGGGAATGCCGCGCGCCGCCGCCTGAATCACGAGCTCGTCGACCGGCGAGGTGCGCGGCGTTATGTCGACGCCGCGCATGTTGCAATACCTTCCACGCGCGTCGCGCCCGCACCGCTCGATCGACACGATGCCCACCGGCGCCAGCGTATCGAGCAGAAGCCCCATGAAATCCGCGTCGCAGCCGGGCGATACCTCGCACGTGCGCATGCCAAGCTCGGAAAAGTACGCGCATGTGGAATGCTCGGAAACAATAATCGGAGAAAATCCCAGCTCGGCAAGCGCCTTCGCCACCACATACGTGCCCGTGGGCCCATCAGTTTCCGGCGCCCCGCCCACATCGAAGCCCGTGAGCAGCGCCACCGTGCCGCGCTTCCACGACACGATTTCGCGCGCGGCGGCCGCGCACCAATCGCATGGCAGCTCAGGTGCCAAACGCGTCATGCCGCGCGCCGAATGGCGCAGAATGATATCTTCAATCGCTTGCATAACCCACCTGCAAAATCTTAGATTGCCGTCGCCTCGGTGAACTCGCGGTTCACTTCGGCGCGCAGCGCTTCGGCCACTTCGGGCGACCCGCCGCCTGCCGGCTTGCCCTCGAATTCCTCGGCGAACAGGCACAAGTTCGACGAGCTGGTGACGATGATTTCTTGCGCGCCGCGCAGCGTGTCCAAGTCGAACGGCTCTTCGTGCACGCCGATGCCCAGCCGCTTCGCCGCCGCGATCAGGTGCTTGCGCGCGATGCCCGGCAAAATGAGCTCGTCAAGCGGCGCGGTCCACAGCTCGTCGTTCAGAATCATCGACACGTTGCTGTGCGCGCACTCCGTCACGCGGTTGCCCATGTTCTCGCGGTAATACACCGTTTCGAACACGCCTTCGCGCTTGGCCGCCTGCGAGCTCATCACCGCGGGCATCAGGTTCAGCGTCTTGATGTTGCAGTGGTAGAAGCGCGTGTCGGGCTCGCTGCGCAGCTTGATGCGCTTCGTGCCGTCGGGCATGGTCTGCGGCGTGATGGTAACCCACAAGTTGCCCGGGGCCTCGACGTAGTCGTGCTTTCGGGGAGCGGTGCCGCGCGTGCACTGGTAATACACGAAATGCTCGGGTGCCTCGACCTTTTTCACCAGGTCGCGCAGCAGTTCGGCCAGCTCCTCGCGCGGCATGGGAATTTGAATGCCCGTCAGGCGCGCACTGTTGTAAAAGCGATCGAGATGGTCGTCGAGCGCGAAGATGTTGTAGTTGCGCGCCGGGCCGGCGTCGTACACGCCGTCGCCGAACCAGCACACGCGGTCGTTCATGGGAATGGCCATCTCTTCGATGGGGCCGAACTTTCCGTTGTAATAGCCGAGGTTTTCCATGTGCCTTGCGCTTCCTTTCGATGGTCGCATTGGAAATCGCGGGGCTTGCAGCTCTCGGGGAGTCCCGTTTCGGCCGCCCCGCCCCGCTGGCAGGTTGCTCAAAATAAAAAGGAGGGGGCTTTCACACCCCCTCCCGTCATGCATGGCTGCGTCGCAGAAGGGTTATTTCTCGTCGTACTGGGGAATCTCGGTGGTGTCCACCTCTTCGAGGTTGCCGTCGTAGACGTAGTGCTTGGTTTCACGGGCGATGATCGCAGACAGGCCCAAAACCGCGATGCAGTTCGGGATGGCCATAAGGGCGTTCATCACGTCGGCGAAGTTCCACACAACCGAGCTGAGGTTCGAGACCACCGTGCTGCCGGCGGCGTCGCCGACCATCATGCAGCCCCAGAACACGAACAGCAGAAACACGATGTAGTACGGAAGGACGGCCTTCTTGCCCAGCAAGTAGCTGATGGCACGGTTGCCGTACTGACTCCAACCGAGGATGGTGGAGTAGGTGAAGGTGATAAGGCCCACGAGCAGCACCAACGGACCGAAGACGGGAATCTTCTCGAAAGCGGCAGTTGCGAGGCCGGCACCCGAAGAGATCGTGCCGTCGGCGATTGCGGTGGAGAGCTCGGGGTTGGCCAGAAGCGTGGTCATCAGCATAAGGCCGGTGATCAGGCAGACGACGACCGTGTCCCAGAAGGTGCCGGTCATGGAAACCAAAGCCTGGCGAGCGGGGTTCTTCGTGGTGGCCGAAGAGGCGACCAACGGAGCCGAGCCCATGCCCGATTCGTTGGAGAAGATGCCGCGCTTGAAGCCGAACTGCAAAGCCAGGGTGACGG
>CALBLG010000103.1 GCA_937895975.1 uncultured Slackia sp. | reverse complement strand
CTTTTGGGCCCAGGTGTCATTCGATTCCCATAGTTGCACGGCAGCCCCGTCGAAAGCGCTGCCGTTGGAAACATCAAGTACTTTGTCACACGTCGCGCAACGAATAGTAAGGTACCCGCTCTCGTCACACGAGACGATCCAGCGCTGGGCATCGGTGCTGTTTGACGAATAGACTTGCAAGCGAGTGCCATTCGATGTTCCACCACCGCGCGCATCAAACACCATGGAACCAGAAACGGCCGACTGGACCATATAGGTTCCCGCAGGAAGCGCATCCTTATTGGCTGCAGCAAGCGCATCGATGCGCTCACGCACGGTCATATGCTTGCCGAGCGTCCATGCCTGTGCGTTCGACCCGTTGTCGGACCACAGCTGAAGCACATTGCCGTTCGTGGCGTCTCCATTCGGCACGTCAATCACCAACGCTGCATCGAGCGCCGAAACGAATTTAATCTTTCCACTCGATACAACGGGAATCCATTTCTGAGCCCACGAACCATTCGAATCCCATAGCTGGAGTTTCTGCCCCGCATAGGCATTAGCACTGGGAACGTCGAGCACTTTACCGGCCTTCACGTTTTCGATAGCCACATACCCGCCGCCGACGTTGCGTATGTTCCATGCCTGAGCATCGGTGCCGTTCGTTCTATAGAGTTGCACAGCGGTGCCGTTCTGCGTGTTGCCGCCCTGCGCATCGAATACGAACGAATTCGAAATACTCGATTGCACATCATACGACCCGTCGGCAAGCGCGCCGGCGTTCAAAGCCGCAAGAGCATCGATGGTTTCGCGCTTGGTCTTCGTGGGGATAAGGTTCCATCGCTGGGCGGCGGTTCTATTGCTGGAATACGCACGAACCGATGAACCGCTAGAAATAGAGCCATTCGCAATATCGAATACCATCGAGCAATCCATGGCAGAAGAGATCTCGTAGCCATTCGATGTGGACTTCACGCACCATTTCTGCGACAACCCGCCGTAATAAGCCTGCTGCGTAATGGCAGAGCCGTTATGCAAGTCGGCCCACGTGGTGTACAGCGACAGATACAGACCGGAATTGTCATTTTTGATGGCGAAGAACCCGTCATCGGTCCTCTCGAAAGTAAACACCTGGGCATACGTGCCGTTTGCCCCGTAAAGCTGCGTAGCCGCGCCACCGTCCTTCGAAGCACCGGGGATATCGACCACCATAGAGGCATCCGAAGCCGATGCGATGGTATACGAGCCGGCGCCCAGTGAATCGTTGAAAATCTCAAACGATGCAGAAGTCGACGATCCGGCATACGAACCCATGCCGACAATAGTCACCGTAGCCGTGCCAACATTTACGTTGTTCGAATAGGAAACCGAATAGTCGCGCCCCTCGGTTAACACGGAGCCAGCGGCCACAACAGTCGCCTGCGGCGTGCGAGGCGTCCCCGTATACGCCTGATCGGCAACGCGCACCTTAGTAGTTTTATCGGACAGCCTCACTTTCGAATCGGCCAGCGTAACAAGGCGGCCATACACGCGCTCTGCCGTCTGACCGTTCGTGTTCTTGATGTCGGTCACGCGGTCGTAGCCAATGGGGTCGCCAGCATCGATGCAAATACCGTTGCCGCAATAGATTCCGACATGGCTAATGTAATTCAGACCACCATACGTGCCCTTCCAGAATACGATATCGCCCGGCTGGGCATCGGCTTCGCTCACCGGCGTGCAATGGTCGTAATACAGCGATTGAGCATTCGTGTAATCGGAATTGACGCCCGCCCCCGCAACATGGTTATAAACCCAGTTCACAAAACCGG
>CALBLG010000102.1 GCA_937895975.1 uncultured Slackia sp. | reverse complement strand
CTTTCCTACCCGACGGTGAAAATGGGCTAGCGAAGTCTCTCGAATGCCTTTTCGAGCTTGGACAGACGCGGGCGAACGTAATTATTCTGCATGAGCGCTCTTGGAATTGCGTACGAGGTAATTCGCCCTATTACGACTATATGCCACATTTCCTGTACGATCTTCTAGAGCGAGGAAACGCAACGAACTCAAAAATCGTAGAAAACTGGGTCCGAGGCCAGCACCTTAATATGTTTTTTGAAAGGGGCGAAATAAGGGCTGGCGCGTTGCGCGATTTAGCGGGTACGGGAAGTGTTTTCAAACACAAACCAAAGGATATTGACATCGCTTTATTGCTGGACAATTACTGCAGCATTCTCGAAGAGCGTTCTAGTCTTGTAGTATCTGATGGGGTACATGGACGGTAAATGCCAAGAGCTGCCTTTTCGGTCTGAAATATGAATCCTCGCTTACATATAGGCAACGGCACTTGCAATTCTTTTTAGGTTCGATATTGTTTAGAAACTAAATATTTAGGAACTAAACAACCAGAACTCGAAAGGGGTTGATATGAGCGAATCTCTTGCAGCGCTGCGCGATGAAATGTTCGACATCATGCAGCGCATGCGCCAGCACCGCGCTATGCCGCCTTTGCCCGACGGCATAACCCGCGGAGAAATGAACACGCTCATGATGTGTGCCATGTTGGAGAAGCGCGGCGAGGTGGCGCGCCCGGGCGCGATTGCAACGTGCACGCACGCCACGCCGGGGGCGGTTTCGCAAACGCTGAAGGCCCTCGAGGAAAAAGGCTACATCATGCGCACGCGCACCCAGGGCGATTCTCGCGCGGTGCGCATCTCGCTGACCGATGCCGGCCACGAACTCGAAGACGCCGGCCGCCGCATGCACGACGAGCGCCTCATGGACATGCTCGCCTATATAGGTGAAGACGATGCGCGCGAATTCGTGCGCATCATGGGCCGCATGCTGCAGTTCAACGAGGAGCACCCGTGGGGCAAGCCGGCGAGCGCGGACGGCGCGCAAGCGGAGAAGGGCGGCACCCCATGCGCATAATCAAGAACTTCGCGAGCCACAAGCTTGCCGTGGCGCTTGTCGTGGTGCTTCTGTGCGTGCAAGCGTATTGCGATTTGGCCTTGCCGAATTACACGTCCGACATCGTTGACGTGGGCATCCAACAGTCGGGCGTCGAACATGCCTCGACCGACCAGCTGTCGCAGCGCACGCACGACATGGCGGCCATCATGGTCGCCGAATCGGACGAGTCGCTGTTCGCCGATTCGTATACCCAACAAGACGACGGCACCTATGCGCTTACCGATTACGGCCGCGAGAACCGCGACGCGCTCGACGATGCCATTGAAATGCCCATGGTCGCCGTGCACTACGCCGACCAAACCGGCATGGACCTCGACCAGCTGAAGGCCGCTTTCGATGCGGGCATGATTAGCAAGCAAGACGTGGAAAGCGCGCTTGACGATGCGAAATCGCAGATGGGCGACATGGCCGACTCCATCGTGAGCCAGCAGGCCATCGCGGCGGCGAAAGCGGAATACGAGCAGCTCGGCGTCGACCTCGACGCCATGCAGATGAACTACCTGCTTGCCACCGGCGGCAAGATGCTCGCCCTAGCCGCGCTCGGCATGGTGATGGCCGTCATCGTCGGCTTCGTCGCAAGCCGCACGGCCGCGAAAATCGGCGCCAGCCTGCGCGCGCGCCTGTTCGAGCGCGTGCTCTCGTTCTCGGACGCCGAAATCCAAAGCTTCTCGGCCGCATCGCTCATCACGCGTGGCACCAACGACGTGCAGCTCGTGCAAATGGTGTCGGTCATGATGATGCGCATGGTGCTCTACGCGCCCATTCTGGCCATCGGCGGCGTAATCATGATCGCCCGCACGAACCTGTCCATGGGCTGGATCATCATCGCGGCCATCTTGGCCATCGCCTTCGTCATGCTGTTCCTCATGAAGGTGGCCATGCCGAAGTTCAAAATCATGCAGAAGCTCATCGACCGCGTGAACCTGGTGTCGCGCGAGATCCTCACCGGCCTGCCCGTGATTCGCGCGTTCGGCCGCGAGTCGCACGAAGAGCAGCGCTTCGACGTGGCCAACATGCGCCTGATGAAAACTCAGCTGTTCACGAACCGGGTGATGAA
>CALBLG010000101.1 GCA_937895975.1 uncultured Slackia sp. | reverse complement strand
CACGCCGCGAAAATAAAGCGGTCGCGGTTGAAGCTGAACGGCTCGGGCGCATTCAGAATGATTTTCGACAGATACAGCGGGTAGGTGACTTTCGTCTCGTCATCATCGACGCCCAGCTGAATGCGCAGCTTGTACACCGACCCCGATGCATTGATGTTCAGGTACTTGCTCTCGTCGTTATGCGTGGACACATAGGTCACGGGCACGCCGGCGGTGTACTCGTCGTCGTCGAAATACGTGGAATGTGCATCATCGGTGAACCAGATTTTCACGGGCACGTTCTGCGCCGACTGGTTGCTCGAGAAATCGAGCTTGATGTTGTGCACCGGCACGCCGATGTAATCGAATTCGATAGTGTTGTCGATGGCCGACACGCGCAGGCGTTCGTCAGCGGTTTCCTGCAAATTCGACTGCTCGTTTACGGTAATGGGTTCCCAGCCAAGGCTGCGCCAGTGATTGAAGTTGAACACCACGACTTCAAGCGCGGCCGCGCACAGCAAAATAACGCAGGCGACCTTCGCGAAGTGTCGCAGCTGCGCATGGTGGGTGGCGATGAAATCGCGCAACAATGTCATGAAAGCACGCATGGAGCGCATTATACCCAAGGTCACGCGTCGAATGAACGCCCGCCGCCGCGCCCCCATGCCGCGCACAAAAAAACGCAGCTCTAAACGCAAGGAAGGGCCCGCAGCCTGAACTGCGGACCCTTCATCTGCGACGGGAGGGGTTTGTCGCATGCAATGCGCGAGGCGAGCGGGGAAATGGGAGGGAGCGGCTCGCCCCGCCGGATTGTTTAAGAAAGCTTTTTGGCGGCGTTTTCGCCCGCGACCTTGCCATAGAACATAGCCATGGCGTGGCTATGGCCGGAAAGGCGGAACGGGTACTTCATAACGAAGCGGCTGCCCTGGATATTGCCCGAAGCGTACAGGCCAGGAATCACGTTGCGGTCGACGTCGAGCACCTCGGCGTTCTCGTTGGACTCAAGGCCGCCCATCATGACCAGGCACAAGCCTACACCCATGCGCTGCGCGTAGAACGGGCCGTCGGAAACCGGACGCATGTATTTGGCCTTCTTGGCGTACTTCGTGTCGAAGGATGTATCCTGCGGGTCGGCGCCTTGCGCGGCTTCGCACATCTTGTTGTATTCCTCGACCGTGGCAAGCGCCGCGTCGACGTCCATGCCGTCGATCGATTCGAACAGCTCCTTCAGTGTGTTGCCCTTGAAGATGGTTCCGTCGCCCACGCGCTGATCCCATTCGTCAAGCGTCGCGGCGAACGTGTTCACGCACAGTTTCGCGTCTTCTTCGAAATTCGCGTCGGCGATCATGAAGCACTTGTGCTTCGGCTGCAGCTCGAGCGCATACTCGGCATCGGCCGCGCACGTGTCTTCGTTCATGAAGCGCTTGCCGTTGTAGTTGATGCGCAGAAGCGGGCCGGTAAAGCCCATCGATTTGCTCTGGTCGTCATCATCGCCCGGGCCGCCCATGACGTGCATCTGCGAGCACTGGAACTGCTGGATCATGGCGCCAGCCCAATAGCCCATCTTGTAGCCGTCGCCGGTGTTGGTGCGGTTGCCTTCGACGTCGGTATTCGGGAACGGATTACCGTTACCGTTGTAGATGAGGTTCGGGGCGAAGTAGCGCACCATGTCCTCGTTGGAACGGCAGCAGCCCGAAGCCATGCACACGCCGTTGGCCGCATTGATCTTCTTGTATTTGCCCGTTTCGGAATTGCGCGCATACACGCCGACCACGCGGCCCGAATCGTCCTGGATCAGCGCTTCGGCGAAATGGCCGTAATATGCCGTAGAGCTGGGGCTCGCGTCGAGGCCCTTCTGGTAGTTGCGGTCGAGCACGGCCTGGTGGTCGGTGAAGTTCAGGCACTCGGGATACGCTGCCTGACGCTCGGTGGTCCAGTCGATGGTCGGGTCGGACATGCAGCTCACGCCCACGGGA
>CALBLG010000100.1 GCA_937895975.1 uncultured Slackia sp. | reverse complement strand
GACGCCGGAAACGAATCATATTTGTTGATGATAAGCATAGGATCGATGGATTCGTTTGCATCGAAATCGAGCAGAGACGGGATGCGTCCCAGAAGGCGTCGCAGGTCTTCGTATTCAGATCGGATGAGCTTTGCCGAACTGAATTTTCCTTCTTCAAGCGCCTTGAAAATTCGCTTTTCTGAAATACGATCGAACGTGATGGTGGAACAACCAGGAATAATAGAGCTGCCTTCTTTTACTACTTTGCGTAGGTTGTCTTTGTTGTAGGTTCTATCGCCGGCAAGTGCGATGGGGATAAGGTAATTCTGCTGGTAATTGCCGATAAAATCCAATACGAGCGTGAATTCTTTCGAAGGATCTTTTCGCAAACCTCGACCAAGCTGTTGTACGAAAACGATGGCCGATTCCGTCTTGCGCAGCATGATTATTTGGTTCAATGAAGGAATGTCGACGCCCTCGTTAAAGATATCGACTGAGAAAATATATTCAAGTTCGCCAGATTCGAGGCGTGCAATGGCCGAATCGCGTTCGGCGTCAGATGATTCGCCGCTGATCGAGATTGTGCGATACCCGTGCTCATTGAACAGGCGCGAAAGCTCTCTCGCTTCGTCATTCCGTCCGCAGAAGATGAGGCCGCGTCGGTTCTTTTTGCAAACCGAGTACTCTTCGATCTTCTGGATTACGTGGCTTACGCGCGCTTCCGACGTGAGATGCGAGAACAAGGCGAAGTCGTCGGGCTCTTCATCGTCGATCGTCAAATCAGCGATCCCGAAATAGTGGAATGGCGCAAGCATGTCATTCTCGAGAGCGTTTTGCAATGTGATTCGATATGCAATTACATGATTGAACAGGGAATATACATCGTAGCCATCAGTACGCGTCGGAGTCGCGGTCATACCGAGCACGAATTTTGGCGTAAAGTAATCAAGTATCCTTTGGTAACTATTAGCGCCTGTGCGATGCGCCTCGTCGATGATGATGTAATCGAAATAATCAGGCTCGAATTCTTCCAGTTTTCCCGAGAGTGAAATGACCATCGCAAAAAGGCAGGTGGCGTCTCTGTCGCACGCGTTGGCGAATTGTCCGTAAGAATATGTGTCGCCAAGGACATTCGCGAAGCTTCTCATCGAAGCGTCGAGGATTCTTTGCCTGTGGGCGATGAAAAGTACGCGCGTCGGCTTAACTGCCTGGACATCAAGTGCCGATAGATATGTTTTGCCTGTTCCGGTGGCTGAAACGAGCAAAGCCCGGGGTTCGTTTGCACGATGCAGCACGTCAAGCGCCTCGAGGGCGTGCTTTTGCATTTTGTTGGGTTTAATGCGTGCACTATTTGCGTTCGCATTGGCCGAGGGCCCACCAATGCGAAATTGTCGTCTAGTCGGTGCGATGCCCTTGGGTCTTTCCGCCAGAAACGCTTCGTAGCCGTCAATCCATTGTTCAGTGACAGGGACGGTGCTGGCGTCGCCCCAAAGGCGTTCGAATTCGGCCTTCGTCTTATGGAGAATATCGCCTGTCGAGTACGACCTGAACAGCACATTCCATTCCTTATTGCAGGTGAGTGCCGTTTGGGTTAGGTTCGAACTTCCGATGATGATGGTGGATATGCCCTCTCTATCGAAGAAATATCCCTTCGCGTGCAGGTCACCTTGGTAGATCCGTGTTTCGACATTCTGATATTCGAGCAGCTTGCGCAGGGCGTCGGGATCGTTGAAGCACAGGTACGTTGAGGTGAGGATGCGACCCCTAATGCCGCGCCTGCTGAGTTCGGAAAGTATTTCGGCTAAAACTTGAATCCCACTTGCCGTGACGAATGCGACCGAAAAATCAAAGCTCACGCAGCTCGAAAGCTCGCTTTTGATGACCGACAATACATTGCATGAAGGGTCATTGTTGCTGAGAATTCTTGGCGCGTAGCGATCGTCGGGCTCTTTTCCATTTCCGATGAAACTTGCCTCGAGGCTTCCCATGAATGCCTTTTTGGCCGCTTCTGGAAAATCGACAATGTCGTATTGAGCTTCTGGGGCCATTGGATACCTCGATGCGTAGTGGATATGATACATGGCTCCATCATATCCGGTTGGAGTGGGGCATATTCGCCGAAGCGCTAGTTTTCGGCGATCGTATTTGAGGGGCATTCTATAAATTTGCCCTGCTTGTTTCGATGCCCGTCTATACTCCTTGAACGCATCGAAACGTGGAAGAGGGACCAAAGATGAAAACCATTAACGTGGTTGCTGCGATAATCAAGCATGACAACAAGCTGTTCGCTACCCAGCGTGGGTATGGCGAATTTGCTGGCGGCTGGG
>CALBLG010000099.1 GCA_937895975.1 uncultured Slackia sp. | reverse complement strand
ATTTTATACAGGCCGGCGTGGTCGGTGTCGTATGCGGCCGCCGCACCCGAGAATTCCTTGATTGAAAGCTGCTTGTATTCTTCCGGTGTCATAAGATCCCATTCGTTCAAGAAATAAGTTAGCCGAATATTACACCATTTGCGACAGCGAGCTTGGGCTCTCGTGCGTATGCCGATGGATGGCACACGCTCAGGTGTTAAGCGCTCCGAGCATTTAATGTTTTGTGTCCCGTGGTGCAAGCTACGCGCGTGCAAGAAAAGAGGAGCTCTGTACGATTCGGTGCGCCGATACGACCTGCCTCGGTCCCATCCCGAGTCAAAAGAAACGGCGATCAACGTCTGAAGCGTGCAAAACGCGGCTTTGGAAGAGGACTGTTCGCGCATAACTCGACTTTTCTTGCACGGCACGCCAATTTTCGTTCCCAATCGTACATAGCTGCGTTTTTCTTGCAGCGCAAAACAATATTTTCGAATTCGCGACAAGAACTGCTTGACGCTATCGATTTCAAATGGCGCGAATCGTTCAACGAGACCGAGGCGATTGAGAAGCAGCATTTTCGGGCGCACGCGTTTAAGAGTTACGACGATGTGCGCTTCGCGCTGTACGGCAACGCCGTCGACGAGTCGATAGACGGGGTGCCGAAGGAGGAACCCGACTGCCTCGAGACGCTGGTTTTCTATGGAGTGCTTCTGACATTGGCGATCTCCCTTCCCTCGAAGAAGGCGCGGACGATGGAGCTTGGCTAGTTCTTATTGATTGCCCAGAGAAACTCCTCAAAATTCAGCGAATTAAATCATTGAAAATGCCACCCATATATGAATGGCGAGGTAATGAACAGGGCGTTATTGCACGAATGCCATGATTTGTTTTTTGGTTATGTGGCGATTGGCTTGTGATTTGGTCTTTTGACGAGGAGCCGCCTTCTTTGAACGCACCGGTAACCACGACGAACTGTTTAGGCGATTGCCCCGATAAGGGGGGCGGGGTATCGGTATTCTGCATGGTTGGCCGTATGCCGAGCCCCAAACTGGCTTGTCGATGCCGTGCTTCTCGGTCTTATAATCTCAGCAGTATTCACTCGCATCCTTTCAAGGAGCTCCTATGTCGCACCTCGAACACGCCCTCCCTGTCGCCCGCATTATGGCCGCGACCGACGAATATTTGAACGCTGCCGATTTCATTCCCGCCGACATCGCGGCCGACCTCCCGCGCGATTTCATGGCCGAGGTCAACCTCCCGTATCTCAGGCGCAACGAGATTTCCCAGTTCAACGACGCATATGCCACGGAAGACGAGCTGCTCGATGCCAGCTGGTCCGCCGCCGTCCAAGTAGGTGCCGTGCGCTATTACGAGGGCAAAATCGTCTTCCCGATAGACGCCATGCGCTCCGACGGCGAAACGCCCCTCGAGGTGTCCATCCGCCAGGGCGACCCCGAACGCTCCGGCGGCCGCGCGTGGTTCGTCTCGTACGTGAACACGTACGTGCCGCCCGTCGTTTCGCACGCGAACATCCCCACGAAGGCCATCGAGGAATTCGCCTGGATGGGCCCGTGGGAGACCTTCCTGGAAGACCTCGCCGCCATCGCGCTGCCCGAGTCGTGGTGCTTCGCCGACGCTCCGGCCGACCGCCAGTTCGGCATCCTGAAAAACTACGTCTGCAACACGTACTATCGCCTGAATTTGGAAGGCAAAATCTGCATCTCGGAAGACGGCTCGTTCGCAGCGTTCAACACGGGCTTGGTCGACGGCCGTTTCGACGATATCTACCTGTGCTTTGAGCCGCAGGTGGGGCAGGTGCCGTGGCGCTTCGTCGGCTTCGCCGCGTCGGGCAACCGCGCGCTGAAAAAGCGCGTGAACAAGACGTTCAACCCGCTGCCGCAAACTGCGCAGTACTTCGACAAAATCGAGGATCTGCTGTTCGACCCGTCGCGCGAGCTGCAGGTCGATTTCGAGCACGTGCTCATCGACAACGTCGATCGCCTGCCGCTCGAGTTCCTCGCGCAGGAGCTCTCTCAAAGCGTTGAAGCGGTTTCGGCCATCGAGGCCATACAAACCTGCGCGTCCGTCGACTGCGAATCGCTCTACGAGCAACTTTCCGACATCATCGAGACCGACTCGCGCGTCTACCGCACGCTGCGCAACCGCCTGGAAGACGCCATCGACATCGCGCGTCGCCGCGTGCGCTGGAATTTCAAAACGGCCATTCCGTCGTACTACCCGCGCGCGAATTCCATGAGCCTGCTTCTGCCGCTGTGCCTGATCGACGAGCAACACGCGGACGCCGCCCTGGTGGTGCAGCTGCAAGAATCGGGCATCTACCAGGGGCAAACCATCTTAACCATCGAGCAGGCCTACACCAATGCGCGCCTGATTTGCCGCCCCGACAGCGACTGGCTCACCACCGCGTGCTAGCGCCGTGGACCGGCTGCGTCGATGTGAAAAAAGAGGCCGCAGCATTCTGATATCGTACATATGTTTGATACAATATTGAACGGCAGTGCTCCGCCGTTCCTGCGGGTGATGCTCCCTTCGAGAGACAGGAGCCACCACCATGGAAATAGTGATGTACCTTGCAGCGTGCTGCACTATCACGACGACCGTTTTGGCCTTTTACGACCGATTCAAACGCAGGATTGAAAAGAGAAAGAAAGATGATGCCCAGGAACGAGAATAGCCGGGCAGGTACCCGGCTATTTAAATAACTGACAAGCATCACCCGTAGCTAGCGACCTTCCAAGTACCTAGACACGGCGGGCGCTGCCGTCTCTCGTATTATAGCACGCGAAAGCGCGCTGCCGCGTCTATTTCACTTGCGGCAGCGTTTCGCACCAGTCGGCGAATTCGGCCATGGTGCCGTGCTTGTGCTCGGAAACGTCCAGCCCCTCTTCCGACTCGATCAGGTGGTCGGTCACGAAGTAGATGTCGCAGCCCACGGCCGTGGCCAGGCCGTCTTCGCGGTTGTGGTTGCCCACCATGAGCACCTCGTTGCCGCTCACTCCGGCGCGTGCGAGGCACCCCTCGTAATAACGGGGCATGGGTTTCACGGCGTTGCACGTCTCGTAGTCGGTGGCGAACTCGAAATCGTCGGGGTCGAGGCCCGCCCAGCGAATGCGTTCGTGCACGGCGGCCAGCGGGAACATGGGCATGGTAGTCACGGCCATGCGGTAGCCCTTCGCCTTCAGCGCGGCCACGGCGCGTGCGGCGTCGGCGCTGGGCGCGATGCCTTCTCCCACCTGGGCAAACGGACCTGCGTAATAGCGGTCGAACACCGTTTCGGTCGATTTCGCGTCCAGCCCGGTCACTTTCGTGAACGCGTCCCAGAACACGTCGTGGTTCGATTCCGACCCGTCGGTTTTCGCCATGGCCTTCACGCCGGCCATCACGGCGCCCAGGCAGATTTCGGCGTCGAGCCCGTTTTCGGTCGCGAATGCGCCGAGCGAGGCGAAGTAGCGCTGCATGAATTCGTGCGTGTCCATGGGCAGAAGCGTGCCGTCGAGGTCGAAAAATACGGTGGTGTATGAGCGTGGCATGGAGGATTCCTTAAATCTTGTCGCAGGGGCGGCCGAAACGCGCCTGCGCGCACGCCGCATTCAAACTGAAATGGTAGTATAGGGCAGTTTGTTGAAGGGGCGATGAATGCCCGAATTCGTTGACGCTTTGTGATGGAGGTGCCGCCTTGAAGCTGCTTTTGCATGCGTGCTGCTGCCCGTGCACGCTCGAGCCTTTGCGCTTGCTGCTTGAAGAGGGGCACGAAATCGCGATCGCGTACATGAATTCGAACATTCATCCGGCTGCCGAATACGAACATCGCCGCGATGTGCTGCTCGATTTCGCGCATGAGCAGGGGATTTCTGTCGTCGAGGGCGTGTACGACCCGCAAGCGTGGGCGCGTGCGGCCGGCGTGTTCGGCACCGATCCGGCGCAGCGCCCGAGCCGCTGCCGCGCGTGCTACCGGCTGCGTCTGGAAGAGGCGTGCGACTACGCCGCGGCGCATGGCTTCGAGGGCGTGGCCACCACGCTTACCGTGAGCCCCTATCAATATACGGATATCATTCGCGAAGAACTCGAGCGCGCGTGCGCGACGCGCGGGCTTGCGGCGGTGTTTCGCGACTATCGCGAGCAATATCCCGAGGCCACGCGCCGCAGTAAAGCCATGGGCATGTATCGCCAGAACTACTGCGGGTGCGCGTTTTCCAAGGTGGAGGCCGCGGAAGAGCGCGAAGCCCGCAAAGCCGAGCGCGCGGCGGCGAAAGCCGCCAAGGAAGCGGCCGAAGCCCCCATGCGTGCGGCGGCCGAGGCGGCTCGCCAAAAGAAGCGCGCCGAGAAGCAGGCCTACGCCAATAAACGCGCGGCTCAGCGAGCGGCGCTGAAAGCATACAAACAAGCGCATCGCAGCGACGATGCGAAAGCGTAAACGATAAAGGAGGAAACGGCGAAACGGCTCGAGTCGCACTAACGACAGCGAGCGCGACTCTGGCGAGTGCAGTTCGGGTGAAGCCGAGGCGACGCGTACTTTGGTACGCGAGCCGAAGGGTGAGCCCGAAATGCGCCGCCAGAATCGCGCGCAGCGGCGAGCCGTTTCGCCGTTCGGATAGAACGGCGAAACCTATGAAAACCGACGATTTCGATTATGACCTTCCCGAGCGCTGCATCGCCCAGGAGC
>CALBLG010000098.1 GCA_937895975.1 uncultured Slackia sp. | reverse complement strand
CCCGGGCACGGGTTCTGGCCCCGCGCCTGCTCCCGCCCCGAGCGATACGTCTAGCGGCACTTCGGGGTTGCCGACTGCGGGCGCGCAGGCTTCGGCGGCTCAGCCCGCAACGTCACAGGCGTCTGCTTCGGTGAATCCGGCGGACGCGAAAACCATTCAGGCTTCAAGCGCCTCTGCCATGCCGAAAACGGCCGATGCTGCTGTCGAGCTTGGCATTGTGGCAGCCGTTATCGCGGCGTTCACGGCGGTAACGGGCTTGTTCGCAGCGCGCAAACGCAAGCAATAGCGGAAGGTAACCGGGACGGAGACCATCCTCCCGTCCCATTCTTATTCCATGATTATCCCAGTTCAACGCCTAGGTTCGTATATACGAACCTAGGCGTTTTCTATGTTTTCGGGCACAGTGCAAGCTGGATTTTCAGCGAAAGGGAAGCAAAGGAAAGTTGGTTGCCATGAAATGGAATGCTCCAACCGAAACTCCTCGCGCGCATCGGCATGCGCGAGGCAAAAAGGCGCTGTCGTGCGCGCTTGCGGCGGTGCTCGTGGTGGGCCTTATGCCTACGCTCGGCTTTGCCGAGGCGGGGCAGGATGTCAAAAGCGATGCAATGGACGTTTCCGGGGCCTATACGGAAGGTGCGGAAGGTACGACCAACGCGCAGGCGGGCGCTGTCCCTTTGGCTGATGATGCGTCGGCCGAAGCCGCCCAAAACGAGGGAGGGGATTCGGCTTCCGCAAACGAAAGCGATGCTTCCGTCGAGCTGCTGAGCCTGAGCGCCAATGCATCTGGTGAAGGCGAAAGCGATAACACGCAGAGCGGCCGAGGCGGCGCCGAAGAAAGCATTGGCGTTGCTGGCGCCTCTGGAAGCATTGCGGAGCAGTCGGCCGCCGCTGAATCTGTCGCAAGTGAGCAAAGCGGCTCTTCTGAAAGCGGCGTCGAGGGAGGCGACGTGGAAGACGAGCAGGAAGCGGGCGATGATGTGGCGCAATC
Source organism: uncultured Slackia sp. (assembly GCA_937895975.1). Taxonomy (GTDB): domain Bacteria; phylum Actinomycetota; class Coriobacteriia; order Coriobacteriales; family Eggerthellaceae; genus Slackia. The sequence goes on along the minus strand of CALBLG010000098.1, from coordinate 1,843 downwards.
GGCCAACCCCTTCAAGGAGGGTGTTGATGCGCAACCGCTCGCAAACCTCGAGAACTACTACGGACGCGATCACGACCCTGACTTCAAGGCGAAGGCCTGGAAGACATCGGTCGGGTGCACGGGCAAAAAGCTTTGGATTGGCAATATCCGAAACGACGACGGCTTTTTCGCGCCGGGCGTTGAAGAGCCCTCGCTGAGCTACAGCGGTCCAACGACGTCGGAATACGATGCCGAAATATATGCTTACGTTGAGCAGGGTTACACGAATACGGTCGATGGGCAGCCTCGCGACGTGGTGTTCGTGTATGGCGACTGCGGCCTTTCGTCGGTCGATTTCTCCCAAGTATTCGATGGGTCATACGACGTGTATGTTCCTATGTTCGCGTTCAGTGACACGAACATATCGTCTGTCGTGTTCCCGAGTTTCGTGAAAGAGCTCAATCAGTATGCGTTTTACGCGTATCAAAGCAACGGGTTGTCGTCCGTCGAATTCCAAACCGATGACCAGGGCAATGGCATACAACGAATTTGCAGCAGCGCATTTACCAACAACAAACAGCTTTCATCGCAGGGGCAAATCGTTATTCCCTCGTCGATTCTCTATCTTGAGGGCGGGGCGTTCAGCGAATATGACGGCGCGCTCAATGTGCGTGTAGAAAACCCCGACGTGCGCTTTGGCGATGAATACACCGAAGACAATTCGGCCGACAATCCATTTACGGGCGGCGGCACGGTTGCCGCGTATCGCTGGAAAAACGACCGCGAAACGCCGTCGGATGCATGGGTTTTGTCGCAATCGGAAAACGCCCCGTCGAACATCACCTGGCTGTGGCTCGATGATTACTGCTGCTTGAAGGGTTCGTTGAAGCTTCCCGACGGCATAGGCCAATCGCAGGTGCAAATTAAAGTCGAACAAGGGCAGAGTTCAAGCCTGCTCACGCTTGACCAGAACAATGCGTTTTCCTGCGACAAGCTGTTCGGCAGTACGCTCACCACGGTTACCGTTTCCATACAAGGCTATTACGACACGACCTATACGCGCTACGCCGTCGACATGAACGGCGATTGGGATTTAGGCGAAATTGATGCGTCCTCGTTTGCCAAGATTCCCGCGCAACGTGTCTACCCGCTTACCGTGAATTACGAGACGAGCAGCAAGGACGAAAACGGCCAGCCCGTGTGCCTGCGTGTGACCAATTGGGACGAGGTCGCATTCGAGGTGCGCAATGGCGATACCCTGCTTGAACAGGGCGAAGATGCCGATTACGTAGCCCATAACGGCACCATCGTGCTTTCGGATGAGCTTGCTGCCGCTGATGCGGTGCGCAATATGGTGGTGAAGGCGATGCCCGTTGCTGGCCAGGCGCTCTCTGCCGCAGAGGCCACGTATAACGAAGACGACGGCTTTACCGTCACGCTGCCGCGCTGGGGTACCGCTTTGGTGAAAACGACATGCAGCGAAGCCGCCGATGCGGCGCTTGCCGGCCGTGCGCGCGTTATGGTATTCAGCGGCACGGACGACTCGGCGCCGAAGGTGTTCGATAAATACACGACGATTTCCGGTTTGGACGAGCAGGGCGGAACCGAAACGTGGTCGGCGGAAACCGATTCGCTTCAGGCGGGAACGTATACCATTGTGGCGTTCGACGCGAGTGGGATTGACGCCTCGCCGACGAATTTGCGCAGCGCTCGGAATTTGGGCATACGCTACGCCGAAACGACGGTCGAGGTGGTCGACGGCACGCAGATTGAAACGACGCTCGACGTGCCCGCATACGATTCCGACTCTCTTCTTGGGGCCGTCGGCTTGAAATCGGTTTCCGTTCACGTGAACAAGACGCCT
>CALBLG010000097.1 GCA_937895975.1 uncultured Slackia sp. | reverse complement strand
GCTAGCAGCATCCAGGTAAGTTCCTCGCCATACAGCAGCACCGAGAACACTACGCCGAACACGCTTTCGAGCGAGAGCAACAATGCGGCTTGCGCTGGCGGGATTTTCGCTTGAGCCACGTTCTGAAACACCATGGCCAAGCATGATGCGAAAACTACCAGGTAGCCGAGTTGAATCCAGAAATCCAGCTCCAGGGCTTCAATTTGAGGTATGGGCTCGCTTGCGAACCCGATAGCAAGGCCGCAAAGGCCGCTTGTGGCGATTTGCACGATGGTGATGGTCATCACGTCGCGCTTTGACGCGAAGATGGGCACCATAACCATATGCAGTGCGAAGAACACGGCGCCGAGCAGCGTCATGGCATCGCCCCATCGCATCGAGAACGAGAAATCGCCGCCGAGCGACACGAATCCGACGCCTGCGATGCACAATACGGCAGCCACAAGATTGAAAATGGTGGGTCGGCGTTTCGCAACGATCCAATAAAGAAACGGCACCATCACGCAATAGGTTGCGGTGAGGAAGGCATTGCGCCCCGGCGTGGTGTCGGTAATGCCGATGGTCTGAATCCAAAAGCCCAAAAACGAAAGCACTCCAAGCACGGCGCCGGCGATGAGGTGGCTTGCATCGACGTTGCGCCTCAGCGTTTTATTGAATGCGATGGCCAGGATGAGCGCCGTTGCGGTGAAGCGCGTGCCCATGAGCCACGCCGGCGGCATGGCATCTACGGCATCTTTTACCACGACGAAGCTAAACCCCCAGATGATGGTGGCAGCGACAATGAGCAGTTTGTAAAACAGGGTGGGGAGTTCTCGTCTCATTGGGCTTCCTTTGTGGGCATTGCTGGGGCGGTGCTTTGTTTTTCTTGCTTATATTGTACGGGTTGCGGTGTTTTTAGCCACCGTGCGCTACGGTCGGTCTTTCTTCAAGGGAAGCGTCTCGCTTACCACAATCGCGCAGGCGATAAGCGCGAAGCCGACTACAGCTGTTGCGGTGAGCGTGTCGCCGAAGAATAGCACGGCGAACGTGACGCCGAACAGGCTTTCCGTTGAGAGAAACAGCGCTGCCGGGGCTGCGGCAACATGCTTCACGCCGATGTTCTGGAAACACAGCGCCACGCACGATGCGAACACGATGAGGTACACCATGCTCCAGAACACATCGGGACTGGCGAACGTTGCCAGGTTGGGAACTCCGTCGTGCGCGGCGCCTATGGCCATGCCGACAATACCGGCTACGATGAATTGGATCGCGGAAAGCACCAAGGCGTCGCGTCCGTCTGACAGCTTTGCGGAAACGACCATGTGCAACCCCAGGAAAAACGCCGACGCGAGCATGACGGCCTCTCCGATGCCGAAGCTGAGTGAAACCTCGCCAGCTCCCGAAAACGAGATGAAGCCGATGCCTGCGAGCGCGAGCAAGGCCGCTGCAATGTTGTAGCGCGTGGGGCGCTGGTGGGAAACGGCCCACGCGATGAACGGCACCATGATGGAATACGTGCCCGTGAGAAAGGTGCCCTTCGACGCGGTGGTAAATTGCAGGCCCGAGGTATTCAGCAGATACGCGGGCGCCAAGACGATGCCGATAAGCACGCCGGCTGCGAGCGTTTCTTTATCGAGCCGCTGGGCGATGCGCTTGCGCAGTATAACTGCGAGCAGGATACCGGCTAGAAAGAAGCGCAGTCCCATGAGCCATGCGGGAGGAAAGATGGCCACGGTGTCTTTGATGATGCATATCGATAGCCCCCAGATGGCCGCCGCTCCTAAGAGCATCGCTTTGTAGCCCCATTGGGGGAAGGCCCGTTTTGAAGGTGTTGCTAAGGTGTTCATGAACGGTATTGTAGCGGCCGCCCACAGGTGAGGCGAGCGGTGCGCATCGCATAATGCTGGGTATTTTTACTGAGCGATGGTCAATAGAGTTCTTGTGGGCATAAAAAGAGCTCCCCGTAGGGAGCTCTCGTGAAAGCGGCTAATTCGTAGTGCCGTTCGTGGTGTTGCCGGAATCGGCAGTAGTGCCCGTTCCCGACCCAGAATTCGTGCCCGAGTTCGAGCCGGAGCCGTTGGTGCTGTTGCCCGATCCGCCGGAAGGTGAGCCCGTGGATACAGTGAGCACGATTTGCTGGCTGGTGAGCGCCGAGCCCGATGTGCTTTGCGAGATGACGTAGCCTTCCTCAACGGTCGAGCTGGTTTGGTAGTTCACGGTAACGTTGTAGAAGCCCGCGCCGTTCAGCGCGCTGATAGCCGAGCTTTCGCTCTTGCCCACAACGCCGGGGACGCTGGTAGGAACGGTGCTCGGGTCTTTGCCCTTCGAAACGGTGATGGTTACCGTGCCGCCCTTTTCAAGCTTGCCGCCATTGGGGCTTTGCGACATAACTTGTCCTTCGCCGTATTTGTCGCTGTAATCTCCCTGCTCAACCTGCACTTTGAAGCCCGCATTTTCCAACTGGGTTTTGGCGCTTGCTTGGTCGGAGCCCACCACGTTGGGAACCGTCACGTCTTCGGGGCCGGTGGAAATCCAATATTTCACCGTGGTGCCCTCATCGACCTCTTTGCCAGCGACGGGGTCTTGCCTGCTTACCGTGTCTTTATCGGCGTCGGACGCCTCGTTGCCTGCGTATTGCGCTTTCAGGCCGGCGTCTTTCAGGGCTTTTTCGGCTTGCTCGGCGGTTTTGCCGGAAAGATCGGGAATGGTGCCCTTCTTAACGCCCTTCGAAATAACGATGTTCACCTTGCCGCCCTTGTCGAGCTGGCTGTCGGCTTCGGGGTCTTGCTTGCATACGCGGCCGGCGACGGTTTCTGAATCGTAGTCTTCCGTAATGTCGCCCACAGTGTAGCCGGCCTTTTCGATGCTCTGGATGGCCGCTTCCTGCGTCTGGCCGATGACGTTCGGCACTTTGTTGCCGCCGCCGAAGCCGCCCGTCACCGCGAACGCGATGCCGGCGATAACCACGAGCGCCGCAATGACGGCCACGGCGATGATGGGCCCGCGCTTCGATTTGCTCGCCTTGCCCATATCGATGTCGTTGCCGCCGCGGTACGAATTCGTCTTTTTGGCCGCCTCGCCACCGACGGGCTGCATTACGGCGGTGCCGCCTGCCTCGCTCGACATGGGGGCGACGTTGCCCATGACCGACGTGGGCGCGCTTGCGAAGCTGTTCGCGCCAGCGATATTCACGGGGCGACCCATAAGGAAGTCGTCGAGCGCCTGCTTCATGTCGCGAACCGTTTGGAAGCGGTTGTACGGGTTTTTGTCCATGGCCTTCATGATGATGGCCTCGAGGTCGGGCGAAATGTCGGGCTTCACCTGCGAAGGGGGCAGGGGTTGCTCCTGCACCTGCTTCATGGCGACGCTCACGGCATCGGGGCCGTCGAAGGGCAGCTGCCCGGTTGCGGCTTCATACAGCACGCAGCCCAAAGAATACATGTCTGAGGCGCCGGTAAGCTCTTTGCCTTGCGCCTGTTCAGGCGAGATGTAGTGTGCCGTGCCCAACACGCTGGAGGTTTGCGACTTGGTGGAGTTCTTCGCGCGCGCGATGCCGAAGTCCATCACCTTTACGTTGCCATCGGGCTGCACCATGATGTTTTGCGGCTTCACATCGCGGTGGATGATGTCTTGGTTGTGGGCGACGGAAAGCGCCTGGCACACCTGGCTGCCGATTTCGGCGACCTTGCGCTGATTGATGGCGCCGCGCTGCAGAATGGCGCTCTTCAGGTCGGTGCCGCGCACGTATTCCATCACGATGAAGTAGGTACCGTCATCTTGGCCCCAGTCGTACACGTTCACGATGAAGGGGCTCTGCAGGTTGGCGGCCGATGCGGCCTCTTGCTTGAAACGGGCTGCGAATTCGGGGTCGGCCGCATATTGCGGCAGCATCACTTTCACGGCGACCATGCGGCCAAGCGTCTGGTCTTGGGCCTTGTAGACCTCGGCCATGCCGCCAATGCCGATGCGCTCGGTGATGCGGTATCGGCCGTTGAATACTCTGCCTATCACGTTTCTCTCCTCACCTTCCGCCGCCGCGGATGGAACTATGGCTAAGCGCTTCTCGGCGGGTGCGTTTTCCGAGTTCGATTGCCGAAAGCGCCCTGTTTCGTTAAATACCTAATTCTATGCCAACTACAGCTGTCCTTGCGCCTGAAGTGCCGATGTCAACACCTTTTGCGCACGGACGCTTGCCAGGCCCGATTCGTCGTGGCCGTGTACGCCTTCTTCGACGAGTACCGCCACCGCCACGGTGGGGTTGTCGGCCGGGGCGAAGCCCACGAACCAGCTGTCGTTGTATTCCTTGTTGGTTTCGGCGGTGCCGGTTTTGCCTGCCACGTCGATGCCCTTGATTTGCGCGCCGGTGCCCGTGCCGTTTTTCACGACGCCCTTCATCATGTCGGTAATGGCGTCGGCCGACGTTTTCGACATCACGGTGCCAAGGGAGCTAGAGCTTGCGGCGAACGATCGCTCGCCTTTCGCGTTGTAAATGCCTTCAACGAAATAGGGCTTTTCGAGCACGCCGTCGTTGGCGATGGCGGAAGCCACCATGCACATTTGCAGTACCGTGGCCTGCGGGCCTGCGGGGCTGTCGTGCTCGCCAACGGGCTGGCCGCACGCCGCCCAGGCCGTTTCCCACGTCGTCATTTCATCGGGGTCGGGCATGAGGCTCGCCGTGGTGGGAATATCGGTGTCGATGGACTCGCCGAATCCGAATTTCTGCGCGGTTTTCACCAGCAAGTCGCTACCAACCTGCTCGCCGAACTGGCCAAACGCCGTATTCGACGAGACGGCCAGCGCTTGAGCCAGCGTGATGGTGCCATAGCCGATGTCGTCGGCGTTGGTAACCGACGCATTGCCGATGTCCATCTGGGCGGGCGCATTCACCGTGGTAGATGCCGTGGCCAGGCCGTTTTCGATGAGCGCGGTAAGCGTTACCAGCTTGAAGGTGGAGCCTGGCGCGTACACGGCGCTGGTCGCGCGGTTGATGAGCGCGCCGTTGGTCGTATCGGTGCCGCTTGCGGCTTGGGCCAAGATGTCGTCGACCTGGTCGTTCGAATAGGTGGGCGAGCTTGCGCAGGCCAGCACGGCGCCGGTTTGCGGGTCCATAACCACTACGGCGCCCTTGTAGCCGTCCAACACCGATTCGGCCGTTTTCTGGATTTCGGAATTGATAGTGAGGCGCACGTCGTTGCCCGGCGTTTCGATGCCGGCCATGCTGTTCACCACGTCGGTCCAGCTCGCGAAGCCCGAATCGCCCTTCAGCGCATCGTTTTCGGACGCTTCGATGCCCGAGGTGCCGTACGTTTGCGAGTAGTAGCCCAGCACGTGCGCGGCAAGCGAGCCCTGCGGGTATTCGCGGCTGTAGGTGCCGTCGTCGTTTTGCACGCTGTCGGCCAATACCACGCCGTCATAGGTGGAAATGGAGCCGCGCTCGGTGCGCGCTTCCTTATACAGCGTGTGGTTGTTGCCGGGGTAGCTTTGATATTCATCGGCCATGAACACCATGATATAGGTGAGGTTGGCCACCAGCGCGGCGAACATCAGCGCGAATGCGAGCGCGGCGTGCGTAAGGCGCTTGCCCAACGCCACGCGGCCCAGCACGCCGGTTTCGGCGGGGCGGCCGTGCGAGCCGTGCGCCCCGATGGCCGCCATGCGGCTGGTGCCATCGCGCACCTCGGAATTGATGCCGGTGCCTTCGTCGCCGCAGCGCAGCAACAGGCCGATGCCGATGAAGCTGGCGAGCAGCGAAGAACCGCCTTGGCTGACGAACGGCAGTGTAAGGCCGGTTAGGGGGATGAGGCGCGTAACGCCGCCGACGATGATGAACGCCTGCAGCACGATGGTCACCGTGCAGCCCACGGCCATCATGGCCGACACGTCGCTTTTCGCGCGCGCGGCGGTGGCGAAGCCGCGAATGCACAGGCTGAGATACAGCAGCAACACGGCCGCGCCGCCCAAAAGGCCGGTTTCCTCGGCGATGGCGGCGAAGATGAAGTCGGATTCCACGACAGGGATGTTCTCGGCCAGGCCATTGCCGATACCCACGCCCACCATGCCGCCGTCGGCCAGCGAATACAGCGTTTGGCACAGCTGGTAGCCGTCGCCCGAAGCATCGCTGAACGGGTCGAGCCAGGTATTCACGCGCACCTGCACGTGGCCGAAGAATTGATACAGGAACACGCAACCGATGGCGGCCAGGCCGAAGCCCACCACCAGGTACAGTTTCTTGCCGCTGGCGACGTAGAGCATGGTCAGGAAGAGCACGAAGCACACCAGAGCGCTGCCCAGGTCTTTCTCGAATACGACGATGAGAAACGATATGGCCCACATCACCAGCAAGGGCGCCAGCGTGCCCAGGTCGGGGATGCGGAAACGCCCTACGCGCACGGTGAAGATGGACAGCATTTCGCGGTTTTGCGCCAAATATGAGGCCAAGAAAATAACGATGCAGATTTTCGCGATTTCGCCTGGCTGGAAGCTGAATGGGCCAATTTTCAGCCAGATACGGCTGCCGAGGATTTCTTGGCCGATTCCAGGAATCATGGGCGAAAGCAGCAGGATGATGCCCACGAGCATGAACGTGTATTTGTACTGCGCCAGCTTATCGATGTTGCGCACGACGAGCAGCGTGACAATCATCAGGGCAATGCCCAGGAACAGCCACAGCACCTGGCTCATGGCCAAATCGGGCGCGAGGCGTGTGACAAAAGCGATGCCGATGCCTGAAAGGCCGAACGTGATGGGCAGGATGGCTGGGTCGGCGTTTTTCGCCAAAAGGCGCGTGGCGATATGCGCCACGACAAATGCGCCAAACAGGCCCAGCGGCACGGCGAGCGTTTCGACCGAAAGCGAGGTGCCCTCGTTCACGAGCACCATGGCGAACAGCAGCACCACGAATGGCGCCGCCAGGCATAGCAGCAAAAGCTCGGTATTGCGTCGCGACATTATTTATCACCCGCTTTGCCTTCGGATGCGTCGTCTTGCTTCTTTTGGTCGGTTGCTTGGGATTTCCACGTGTCTACCAGCGCGTCGGCGTCGGCGACGGAATCGACGCGCATGCCGCCGTTTTCGGTAAGGCGGTCGATGGTGTTCTGCGGAAGGTCCAAATCGGTGGTTTTCACGCCAGTCTTATGGTCGAGCGCGTAGGTCTCGAAACCCAAGAACTCACCAGGGAGGCCGCGGTTGATGACGATTTCGTTGTTCGCGTCTACGGTGAGAAACGCCACGTGGTTCAGGTACGCGTACGAGCCGAACGCCGTGGCGGCAAGCACGGCTATCAGGGCAAGCGCGCCAATGACGGCGCCGGTGCGGCTGCGGAAGCGGGCTTTTTTCACCTGGGCTTCCTCGTCGCCCTTCACATCCACCACCACAGCGGTCACGTTGTCGAAGCCGCCAGCTTTGATGGCCTCGTTCACCAGCACGTTCGCGCACAGCTGCGGGTCGCTTCGGCGCGACAGCACGCTTTGGATTACGTCGTCTTCGATCATCGACGAAAGGCCGTCTGAGCACAAAAGCAGACGGTCGCCGCCTTCGAGCGTCATTTCATATATGTCGGGCAGGGTGTTCGGGTCGCTTCCCAATGCGCGCGTGATGACGCTGCGCTGCGGATGCACGCGCGCCTGTTCTTCGGTGAGTTCGCCGGCTTCGACCATATCGGCAACCAGCGAGTGGTCGCGCGTGATGCGCTGCAGCGTTCCGCGGTGCAGCAGGTAGGCGCGCGAGTCGCCCACCTGGGCCACGACCAGGCTGCGGCCGTCAAGAATGGAGGCCGTCATGGTGGTTCCCATGCCTTGCTTGCCACGTCCGTCGACCGCCGCGCGAATTACGGCGCGGTTGGCCTCAACCACGGCGCGCGCAAGGCCGTCGCCGTCGGCGGTTTGCGGTGCGTTTTCGATGAGCGTTTGGATGGCAATCTCGCTGGCCACTTCGCCGGCCGCGTGGCCGCCCATGCCGTCGGCGACGGCGAATACGGGCGGGGCGACGCACAGGCTGTCTTCGTTGTGGTCGCGAACCAGGCCCACGTCGGTGCGCGAGCCGTACTCGGGCAGAACGCCTTTGGCGTGGCGGCCGCGGCGCTGTCCGTTTTTCTTAGCAGACATTATTCGTACCTCACTCGAACGGCCACATCGCCGATGTTCACCACATCGCCGCTTTTAAGCGCGACGGGCTCGGTGATGCGCTGGCCGTTGACGGCGGTTCCGTTGGTTGAACCGAGGTCTTCGACGAACAGGTTTGACCCCATAATGGAAAAACGCGCGTGGCGCGCGGAAACATAGCTGGCCCCAATGACGATGTCGGCGCCGGGCGAGCGGCCCACGATTACGGGGCCGCGCACGGGCATTTTCACGCCGCGCAGCTCTTTGGGGCCGCGCTCGACGGCGACCTCCCAAGACTTTTCGCGTTTGCGTTGGCCTTTTACCAGGCCAATTCCCGTTTTCATGATGGCGAACAGGAACAAATACAGCAGCGCGACGAAAAGCAGCCTGCCTACCAGGAGGACGATGTCGATCACGTGGGCGCTCCTAACGTAACGAGAAGATGAAATCGGTGATGCCCAGGGTAATGCGGTCGCCGTCGGCCAGGCCGCGTCGCGTGATGGGCGCGCCATTGACCAGCGTGCCGTTGGTGGAACCCAGGTCGGTGATGACCCACACGCCTTGCGGCTCGAATTCGATTTGCGCATGCTGGCGCGAGGCGTTCAGGTCGTTCACCACGATGTCGTTGCCCGTTTCGCGGCCGAGCAGCACGCGGTTGGTGGCCAAATCGTACGAACGGTTCGACGCCACGTCGATAAGGCGGGCGCGCACGGCGTTGCCGTTGGGGACGGCGTTTACCTGAGCAGCTCCGGCTGTAAAGGCCACCGTGCCGGGAACGCCGGCATAGGCCGCGTTGGCGGGCATGCCCGGGGCTCCACCTGCGGCTTCGGCGACGTGTTCCACATCGGGGAACGCGCCAGCGCCGCCTGCGGGGTACGTTGCGGGGAACGCGCCGGGGTAGGCGGGAGCCGCCTCGGGAGCGACGGCCGGCTGCGGCGTGGGGATTTGCGGAATGTTGAAATGCGGCGCGGCTTGCGGTTGCGCGACGGCTTCGGCCTGGGGCTGGGCGAATGCCTGGGCCCGTTGCGGGTTTGCGGCGGCAGGCGCGGCTTGCTGCGCGGGCTCGACTACCAGCGGAACCTGAGCGACGGGCTGCGCCGGTTGGGCCGCAGCATTCGGGTCGCTGAAGTTTGCGCTGTTGAACGTGTATTCGCCGTAGTTCGCGTCGTAATCGATTTCGCTTTCGTCGACCTGCGGCAGCGGCGGTTTCGCGGCCTGCGCGGCATACGCGCCAGCTGAGCCTGCGGCCGCGTAGCCTTGCGCGGGGTTTGCTGGATTGAAGAAATCGTGCTCGTCGCGGCGAGGCTGCTGGGGCTGCGCGTAGGCGGGCTGGGCCTGCTGATACGCGGGAGCCTGCTGATATTGCTGCTGGTACGCGGGCTGCGGTTGGCGCTGCTGCTGGGGCTGCGCGTAGCCGCGGTTGCCGGCGGGCGCCATGCCGTAACGCTGTAGCTCTTCATCGCGCAGCTGGGCGATGATCGGCGCGCTTACTACCTCGGCAATCACGTCGAACTTGCCATGCTTCAGGCTTTCGTCAACGATGAAGCGCACGAGCGGCTTGCCGTCCATGGCAAGGCCTTCCGATGCTGCGGCCGATTCGAGGCGCGTCTCGGTTTCGCCGGCAAGCGTGGGGTAGAAACCAAAAAGGCGCTGGTCGTCGTCGGCATTCACGAGCACGGTGTACAGCGTGGGCGCGAATTCGCGGCCGGCGCTCACCATTTTCTCGCGGCGCATCTGTTTCTCTGCCTTTTTCATAATCTGAACGGGCGAGATGGGGGCGTTGTTCATTTTCCCCGCGGCACCTTCGAAGGTGTCTTCCATTTTGCCTTCGAATCTGGAGAAGAATCCCATGGGCGACTCAAGCCTTTCTGCGGTTTTGGTACGTGAGCTTAAGACAGATATAATAACCAACCATTCTAAGGGAAAGGCCACGTGGCGTGCAAAATCTCATCTTGAACAGATATAGGCCGCTCGAAGAGGCGGGCTCGGGCGGGTTCGCGACGGTGCTGGCGGCGTGGGATACGCGTATCCAGCGGCGGGTGGCCATCAAGTGCCTGCGTCTGGATGGCTATATTGCGCCGGCCGACCCGCGCACTCTGCGCGAAATTCCCGGGCTCGATGAGGCGCGCACGGCGGCCATGCTTTCCGACCCGCACATTGTTGGCGTGTATGACTTCGATATGTGTGGCGCCGAAGCGTATTTGATTATGGAATACATGGACGGCATCACGCTGACCGAGCTGATGCGGCGGGAAGGCGCGCTGTCGCTCGATGTGGCGACTTGCGTGTTCGAGGCTGTGGCTGACGCGTTGGAGACCGCGCACGAAAACCAGGTGCTTCACCTGGACATCAAGCCCGACAACGTGCTTATTAACCGGCAGGGGCAAGTAAAGGTTGCCGATTTCGGCCTGTCGCAGTTGTCGCATGCGGCGGGGTTCGGCCGCGCGGCGGGCGGCACCATTGGGTACATGCCGTTGGAACAGATGCGGCTCGAGGCGTGCGACGCGCGTACCGACGAATGGGCGCTTGCTGCGCTTGCATACCAAATGCTTGTGGGCGAAAACCCGTTTGTCGCGCACGATTTGGACGAGGCCGAACGCGCTATCGAGCAGGCTGAGGTGCTGGTGCCGTCTATGGCGCGCGACGATATCGACGAAGAGGTTGACGAAGCGGTGTTCGGCGCGTTGGCAATCGACCCCGACGACCGCTTCGATACCGTGGCACTGTTCGCCGAGGCTATGCTGCCGCATATGGGCGATGCCCGCCGTGGTGCGCGCGAACTGGCGGTGCTGGTGGGCGAAGCGTGCGACGACAGTGTCGATGACGAGGAATCGGTGCCGCTATCGTCGCGGTTATTTGCGGGGCATGGCGTTGCCGACCGCGACCGGGCTGGCTCGCTCGGCCGCGCGGGGTCGCGCGCACATGTGCTGGCGATGCGCTTGTGGGCTGCGGTCGCGTGCGGGTTTGCCGCATACGAAGCTGCCGCGAACATTCCCGCATGCATGAGCGTCGCGGGCCGCATGGAGCCCGCGTTTTGGGGCGTGATTAGCGTGGCGGTTGTGGCGGCGCTTGTGTGGCCGGGCGCAGGCGCGGCGGTTGCTGTGGGCGCGTTGGTGGTGGCGTTGGGACTTTCCGGCTCGCCATTTTTGGCGTTGGCGCTGGCCATGGCGGGCATTGCGTGGCTGGCGCTTGGCGGCGTGCGATGGCATGCGTGTGCGAACGTCGGCATGACGACAATTGCGGCAGGTGCGTTCGGGTTTGCGCCGGCTGTTCCGTTGCTCGCGGGATTTTTCCTGAATGTGCGCCAATCGTTGGCCGCGACGGGCTTCGCTGCGGTTGCCGCGTTTTGCCTGGCGTGCAGCGGCTCGGGCGATTTGACGGGTTGGAACGTGTTCTCGTTTGGGGCGTTTCCTGGCGTCGGGACTATGGGCGATGCGGCATTGGACTTGGTCGCGAGTCCGAATATGTGGGCGATGGCGACATCGTGGCTGGCTGCGGCCGTGGTTGGCTCGCTATTGTGCTCCCGAGGCAACCGAGGTCTCGCGGCATGTGGCATGCTCGCGGCAACTGCGGCGCTCGTGCTGGGCGTTATCGCGGCAGCGCGTCTCGGCGGCGCCGATTTCCCCAACATCGCCCAACTGGCGCCGGTTCTTATTGCCGGAGCGGCCATGACCTGCGCCACAATCGCAGGCGTCCCGCAAAGGGAGCCTTCTCGAGTCGAATAGTGGGACATTTTCCTCAGGGGAAAATGTCCCACGGTCGGGCCCCGTTACGTCATACGCCGTCAATTGTGGCCGCTGATGTGGGGTTGACTCTGACGCGCTGTGACTTGTGGATTCGCGGTGCTAAAGTTCACTCTACTAAAAGGGGGACTGGGCGGTTGCGCGCCCTGCTGCATGAAAGGGCGGAAGACTGTGCTGGGCGTTTTGATGATGAATACGGGGACTCCCGACGCTCCCACGCCCGAGGCTATTCGTCCGTATTTGAAGCAGTTTCTCTCAGACCGCAATATCATCCATGCGCCGCGCTTTATTTGGTATCCGGTGCTGAATTTGTGCATTCTGCCGAACCGCCCGAAGAAGACCGCGCCGAACTACCAGGCGTTTTGGACCAAGGAAGGTTCCCCGTTTCTGCTGACGTCGCTCGCCCAGCGCGACAAGCTGCGCGTGCGTTTGACCGAGCTCGCGGGCGAGCCTGTGGCCGTTGAATTGGGCATGCGTTATGGCAACCCATCTGTTGCGTCTGCGCTCGATGCGCTGTTTGACGCGGGGGTCGATCATATCGTGGCGCTGCCCATGTATCCGCAGGACACGAAGGCGTGCGCGGGTACGTGTCTCGAAGAATTCGACCGCTCGCTTGAGGCGGCGCTTGCTGTGCGTTCAGTTGCGGCGCGCCCGACGGTTGATAAAATTGCCTATTATTGGAATGCCCCAGGCTATCTCGACGCGCTGGCTCAATCGGTGCGTGAAGCGTGGAGTTACGAGCCGGGTAAAAAGCTCGTAGTGTCGTTTCATTCCGTTCCGCTGAGCTATCAGGCATCGGGCGACACGTATCATGAATCTACGAAGGCCACGGCGCTTGGGTTGGCCTCGAAGTTGGGCGTTGCTCCCGAGGACTTGGATATTACTTATCAGTCGCGTTTCGATTCGCGCAAGTGGTTGGGCCCGTTTTTAAACCCTGAGTTGCGCCGACTTGCTGGCGAAGGCGCGACCGACGTTGCGGTGGTGTGCCCCATTTTCTCGGTCGATTGCATAGAGACGTGCGTCGAGGTGGACAAAGAGGCGCGCGAGGAATTCGTCTCGGCCGCGCGCGAAGCTGGCGCCGAGACGCCGAATTTCACCTATGTGCCAGCGCTTGGCGCGGCCGATTCCCTCATCGATGTGTTGGCGAACCTCGTTATGGCGAAAACCTGCTAAATGCCTGGAGTTTAGCAGGGCCGTGGGCTGGTCGCGTCCTCTTCTTTCTTGCGTTTCGGGGGCAGATGGCAGGAAATGTCTCGACAGGGCCCATTGCGGCGCGTTTTGTCTTTACAAAGCTTGCTGACCATCAACGGAAGCTTCCTGGATATGATGTGACCTGGGATTTCTTTCGGCTTTGAAAAATCTCTATGCGAGTGGTGGGCCCTTTCGCGGCCGTTTCTGCCAAGGGGCGCCGCTTTTACTGCAAAGAGGCCCTTTCGATGCGTTTCGCGCCAGATTCGAATGAACCAATGCTCAAAGAGTGAGTTGTTTCGGAAACTATTTGACTTGGAGTAAACTCCAGATTGTTCAATGGGTTCATACGGCCTGGCGAGCAAAGGAGGAAGCTCTTATGAAAATCGCCGAAGTAAGCAAGCTGTGCGGCGTGACCGCCGACACGCTGCGCTATTACGAGCGCGTGGGCCTGCTGCGCAACATTTCGCGCAACTCTTCGGGCATTCGCGATTACAACGACGTGAACATTGCCACGGTGAACTTTGTGAAATGCATGCGTTCAGCTGGGGTTTCTATCGAAGCGCTCGTCGAATACATGGATCTATTCGACCAAGGCGATTCGACGCTTGCCGCACGTAAGGTCCTGCTTGAGGAACAACGCGACCTCATCGCGGCCCGCGTGGCCGACATGCAGGCGGGTCTGGATCGCCTGAATTTCAAAATCGCGAATTACGAGACGTTAATCGTGGCTGCCGAACAGAAAATGCGTTCCGACGAGCCCGAGACCGAAAAGCCCGGCAAGTGCGCGTAGGCGGCAATCAATGGAGAAAAAAGAACTTGAAGCGCTGATGCGCGCGGTGGCTGCGGGCGAGGTGTCGCCCGACGACGCGGCATTGCGATTGCGCGAAGCGCCCGTTGTCGAGCTGGGGTATGCGAAGGTCGACATGCATCGTGGGATGCGCCAAGGCGTTTCGGAAGTGATTTACGGCGCGGGCAAAACGCCTGAGCAAATATGCGGAATTATTGCCGCAATGCGAGACGGAGGGCAGCATCGTGTACTTGTGACCAGGCTTGATGAAGAAAAAGCCGCCGCTGTGCGTTCTGGCCTGCGCGAAGTTGATGCTTCGGAATTCGAATATCGCGACCTGCCGCAGTTGGCGATTGTGGGCGGTCTGCCCGAGGTCGACGGCAACGGCACGATAGTTGTTGCGGCAGCAGGAACGAGCGATTTGCCCGTGGCCGAGGAGGCTGCCGTGACGGCCGAAATGCTGGGCAGCCGCGTGACGCGCCTGTATGACGTGGGGGTTGCGGGTATTCATCGACTGCTGGCACATGCCGACGATATTCTGCAAGCGAACGCCGTAGTTGCGGTTGCCGGCATGGAAGGCGCGCTTGCCAGTGTGGTGGGCGGTATGGCCGCGTGTCCGGTTATTGCCGTGCCAACATCGATTGGATATGGTGCGAGTTTCGGCGGCGTAGCTGCGCTTTTGGCTATGCTGAACTCGTGCGCGTCGGGCGTTTCGGTAGTGAATATCGACAATGGGTTCGGTGCTGGATACCAGGCCTCTCTGATTGACCACGCAAAGGTGAGATAAATCGTTGGTTCTCGCGGCGCGTCGGGCGGCCTCGGCTGGGTGGCGTGCGCGGCTACCGCTCGCCTTTGGCTCGCTATGCGCCCGGCCGCCGCTTCCCGTCTTC
>CALBLG010000096.1 GCA_937895975.1 uncultured Slackia sp. | reverse complement strand
TGCTGTTCGGCAAAGGCTCTTGATGTGAAAGACGCCTCTGCTGCAAGTGGCGCGAATGTGCAGCAGTGGGATCGCAATGGCAGCAATGCCCAGAAATGGCGCTTCGAAATGGGCGAAGAGGGTCTGACCATCGTTTCGGCGCTTGGTACGACGCTGGACGTCTTCGGTGGTTCTGGGTCGCGCGGGGCGAATGTTGACGCCTATGCGTCGAACGGCACGGCTGCCCAGCAATGGCGCCTTTCCTCTGCGGCAAGGCCGGGTAAGATAGGTTGGCAGAACCCGTCGAATTATCCACAGGTGAGCTCGAATACCGTTGTGCTGCCAAGCTATTGCAATGGCTATTTCACGTATGTGACACCGTCACGCATTGCGATTGACGCAACGCGCGAGGATTGCGTGAATGCCTTTATCGCCCGGGCGTATGAATATGTGGGTACGAAATACATTGAGCCCTGGTCGAGTTGGCCGGGCGATGCGGTAGATTGCTCGGGATTCGTGCTGCAATGCTTGTATGCAACGGGCATGGACATGGGAATCTACAATCCCTATAACCATCGTTGGCTGTCGTGGCAGACGTATAACTCCATGAACTGGATGAATAACAACACGTTTATGCCAGTGAGTGTGAGCAATATCCAACGCGGCGATGTGGTGTACTACCGCGGACATATCGCAATTTATCTCGGCGGAGGTAAGATTATTGATTCATGGCCCGGCCAAGGTGTTTCGGTTCGCGGTCTCTACGACCGCGGTGCAGTAATAGGCGCAGCAAGGCCGTTCGTATAACGATTAACATGGAAGTCGGAGGTTCGCTAGAGCCTCCGATTTCCTTTATGGGGCACTGAGATTTTATGAGCTGCATTTCATGATAAAATTTTGATAAGTTACTAAGGAGGCGCCATGAATATTCGTCCGGTATCGGATTTGCGCAATCATTACCCCGACGTTGAGAAAGACGTTCGGGAACGTGG
Organism: uncultured Slackia sp.; assembly: GCA_937895975.1. Taxonomy (GTDB): domain Bacteria; phylum Actinomycetota; class Coriobacteriia; order Coriobacteriales; family Eggerthellaceae; genus Slackia. The sequence goes on along the minus strand of CALBLG010000096.1, from coordinate 284 downwards.
CCCTGTGTTTCTCACCAAGAATGGCTACGGGTCGATGGTGGTTATGAGTGTGGAGCAGTTTGAATATATTAATGGCGGAGTCGAGCAAAGCCTTGATGCCGCTGACAAACAGGCCGCTACCACTTCGATGCGCTACTCGCATGATGAGGTTTTTTCTTCAATAAGAAAGGGGCTTCACCATGGGGATGCCGCGGCGCTATAAGTTGCAATATTTGCCGCTCTTCTGGGATGATTTAAACGCTGCCGTTTCCTATATTTCGGACGTGCTTTGCAATGCTGCTGCC
>CALBLG010000095.1 GCA_937895975.1 uncultured Slackia sp. | reverse complement strand
GCGCATGGCGGGCTGGAGCGCGCATCGCTTCGAAGAAATCGTTTCCGGCAAGCGCATTATGCGCCCCGCATTCAAGAAAACGGGCCACGCGCGCGAGTATATCGACATCGCCGACCGCGAGTAATCCCAAGACCGCCGTAAGGCGGTCTTTCTGTATGCCGTACAATATGGCCGAAATCATCGATAGAAGGACCCTTATGGCACTCACTATGAATACCGCCCTTGCGCAGCTGCAGCCGTCGGGCATTCGCCGCATTACGGCGTTCGCGAAGCAGACGCCTGGCTGCATTTTGCTCACGCTTGGCGAGCCCGACGGCAATACGGCCGAGTCGGTGAAGGCAAAAGTTGCGGAATCGCTCGCGGCGAACGAAACGCACTACCCGCCCAACAATGGCACGGCCGAGTTGCGCAAGGCGCTTTCCGCCCATATGGCGAAGAGGAACCTTTCTTATGATGCCGACGAGATCGTTGTGACGTGCGGGGCAACCGAGGCGCTGTTCGCATCGCTTACCGCAGTGTTGAACCCTGGCGATGAAGTCATGGTACCCACGCCCGCATTTGGACTGTACGAGTCGATTGTCGTTGCGAATAGGGCGAAATTCGTTCCCATCGATACTCGGCTGACCAATTTCCAGCTTACGACCGAATTGCTCGAGCAACACGTAAGCGCGCGCACCAAGGCCATCGTGCTCACATCCCCAAACAACCCCACGGGGTGTGTGCTGAACCCGCGTTCCCTCGAGGCGGTGGCGAAGTTCGCCAAGAAGCGCGACGTGTTCGTTGTGTGCGACGATGTGTACACGAGTCTCGTGTATGGCGGCGTGTACACGGGCGACGATGGGTCTCATCGCGGTTTCTCGAGCATGTATACCGAGCTGCGCGACCGCATTATCGTGTGCGACAGCTTCTCGAAGCCTTATGCGATGACGGGTTGGCGCTTGGGCTGGGTGGCGGCCGATGCCCCCGTTATGGCCGAGGTTGCGAAGATCCACCAGTACATGGTGTCCTCGGTGCCATCATTCGTGCAGCGAGCCGCTATTCAGGCGTTGAAGGAAAATGTGGCTCCAGCACGCGAAGTTTACAAAAAGCGCCGCGATTTCGTGTTGCTCCGTCTTCGCGAAATCGGTCTTGATGTGGTAGAGCCCGATGGAGCCTTCTACGTGTTCCCGTCCATCGAAAAGTTTGGCATGCCGTCCGAGGAATTCTGCACGCGGCTCATTGCCGAGGCGGGCGTGGCGCTGGTGCCCGGTTCATGCTTCGCGGCGGAAGGGTTCGTTCGCCTGTCGTATTGCTGCAGCATGGAAAACCTCGAAGAGGGGTTGAGCCGCCTCGAGCGTTTCGTGCGTTCGCTGGAACAGCGTTCCGCATAATGGAACGGGGTTTTCCTGCGGAAACCGTGCAGGGCTCGCACGCGGTGTAGAATGAGCGTGTTGAATGTTCGGAGCATTTAACACGTTTTGCCCAATAAGGAAGGACATCGATGTCTGAAATTAAGAATATCCTGGTGACCGGCGGTGCCGGATTCATCGGAAGCCATACGTGCGTCGAGCTGCTTCAAGCCGGTTATGGCGTGGTTATTATCGACGACCTGTCGAATTCCAGCGAGAAGGCCGTCGACCGCATTCGCCAGATTGTGAAGCAGGCCGAAGCAGACGGCAAGGCGTCGGCGGGTGCGAGCGAGCGCATGAAGTTCTATAAAGACAACGTGCTCGATCGCGATGCTCTTGAACGCATCTTCAACGAGAACGACATCTACGGCGTTATCCATTTCGCCGGCTTCAAGGCCGTGGGCGAAAGCGTCGAGAAGCCTCTCGAATACTATTACAACAACATCACCAATACGCTTATTCTGTGCGATGTGATGCGCAATCATGGTTGCAAGCGCATCGTGTTCAGTTCCAGCGCCACGGTCTATGGCGAGCCCGACAGTGTGCCTCTGAGCGAATCGGCCGAAAAGAAGCCTGCCACCAATCCGTATGGTTGGACGAAGTGGATGATTGAGCAGATTCTGACCGACCTGCATACTGCCGACCCCGAGTGGGATGTGGTGTTGCTTCGCTACTTCAACCCCATTGGAGCGCACGAGAGCGGTCTGATTGGCGAAGACCCGAAGGGTATTCCGAACAACTTGGTGCCTTATGTTGCGCAGGTCGCCATCGGTAAACTGGCTGCGGTGCGCGTATTCGGCAACGATTACCCCACGCCCGACGGTACCGGCGTGCGCGACTATATCCACGTCGTTGACTTGGCTCGCGGCCATGTTGCGGCTTTGAACTGGATGGATGACAAGACGGGCGTCGAAGTTGTGAACCTTGGAACCGGCAAGGGTTCCAGCGTGCTCGACGTGGTTGCCGCGTTTAGCCGCGCGTGCGGCCGCGAGCTGCCGGTCGACATTCAGCCGCGCCGTGCGGGCGACGTCGCCGAAAACTACGCCGACCCGCAAAAGGCCAAAGACGTGTTCGGTTGGGTTGCGGAATACGACCTCGACCGCATGTGCGCCGATTCCTGGCGTTGGCAGTCGATGAACCCGAATGGGTACGCCGACTAGCCTTGCAGCATCGAGTGGGTCAAAGGGACAGTCCCTTTGACCCACTTCTTTTAGCAATAGAATTTCTGGTAGCGCTTCATAAATCTGAGGAACTCATCATCTTGCGGACTAAGGTTTCTGTCTGTTCTCCAAGCTATGCCGAAACCCCAAGTGAGCTCTTCGACGGGAATGCCGATAAGCCCTTCTTTTTCGAATAGCGTGGCATGGGGTTGTGGCATAAGCGCGGCTGCTCGTCCCCGCATGGCGGCCTCGAGCACGGCAATCATTTCGGTTGCATAGATGAAGGTCGCATTCGGCGCGGCTTCGCGGATGATGGGCTCATTTTTCTTGCTTGTTTTAAATTCCCCGGGGCTCACGCAGGCAATAGTAAGTCCATCGAGGTCGCTTGCATGTAAAACGCCTTTTTCTGCAAGTGGGCTGTCTTTGTGAACAACGAGATGCATTCGGTCGCGGTAGAGAGGTAGCGAGGAAAACATCGTATGGTCGATTGGGTCATTGAGTAGGGCGAAATCGCAAGTTTTGGCGTAGAGGTTGCTTTCGCAGTCGAAATCGACGATGTCGCGCGATATTTCTACATGGGCCCCAGTCCGATTGCCGCTATTGAATTCGTCGAGGTAATTGGGTGGTAGTGAATTGGTCAATCCTGTTGATACCGCGAACGAGATATTGCCCGACCTGCGTCGATGGAGTGCGTCAATCTCGTCGGCCATAATCTCGTATTCCTGCTGAATAGTTCGTGCCCGATGATAGAAAATCTTCCCATAATCGGTAAGTTCGAGTGAACCTGTTTCATTCGAGATAAGAGGGACGCCCATCGACGCTTCAAGCCGTTTGATTGCGGTCGAAAGCCCCTGTGTTGTGAGATAAAGCTCCCGTGCTGCTTTTGCATAGCTTTTTGCGCGTGCGAGTGTAATGAAATACTTGCACACCTTGATATCCATAAGCCATCCCTCCCATAGGCTTATTTTTTTGCGGCTCCCCAACCGCACTATCTTGATAATTTCTCGCAAATGAACAATTGGGTCAAGGCGGTTCTCAGTCAACAACTTGTTTCAAAAGGCAAATAAGCTGTCGATTTTCAAATCTCCTGACGCATTGCAGAATTCGAGGTGCAGGGAAACCGTCAGGGAGGACGGTTTAGAAAGGGATTCCAGGAGGGAAAACAATGGATATCTCAAGGCGTAATTTTCTGAAGGCCGGTGCGGTTGCGGGCGCTCTTGGTTTGGGTGGCGCTGCTTTGGTCGGTTGTGGGTCGCCTTCTTCATCGAAGGATGCAAAAGCCGATTCCAAAACGGCTTCGGCAGAATATGATCCTATGGCTTGGCTGGGTGAAGCGCCGAAGCTCACTCCCGACCAGTGCGATGAGACGGTCGAGACCGAGGTCTTGGTTGTCGGCTCCGCGCTTGCTGGTTCCATGGCTGCATACGGTGCCATCAAAAATGGTGCAAAGGTCACGGTTATCGAGCGCAACGGTGCGCCTCATATTGGTGGCATGACCATTTCGTTCTTGAATTCCGAGACGCAGCTTTCTCAAGGGTTGCCTAAATATGACAAGGTTCAGGTGGCGAACCAAATGTTCAACCTGACCCAATATCGTTCTGATATGAAGTTGAACGCTGTATGGTGCAACCGCTCTGGCGAGATTCTTGACAACCTGGTGAAGGATTTCTGTGAGCCGTATGGCCAATATTATCAGCCGCTGAGCCTGGAAGGCATCTTTCCCGATCCCACGCAAGAAATCAACTCGTATATTTCTACTGGCGTCGCTTTCTCCGAAAAGACCGACATCTTGACCGACTTCACCCATAACATTCATAAATTCCTTGAAGATGAGGGCGTCGTGACCGACTACAACACGCGCGGCGAGGTTATTGTGAAGGACGATTCCGGCAAAGTTACCGGCGTCATTGCTAGCAAGGGCGATAAAAAGGTTTATTACAAAGCGTCTAAGGGCGTTATCATGTGCACTGGTTCGTTCGGCGCGAACGAGGACATGGTGAATCGTTTCTTCTCGCCCGAGCTTGCCAAATTTGCGCTCGAGAACAATTCCTATAACGCTTATATGGGCGAAGATCCCGTCGATGAAGTTATGGACGATGGTTTGGGTCACAAGATGTTGTGCTGGGCAGGCGCTCAGATGGAGGATCGTTCGGGCTATGCCTCTTGGCAAACCACCGCATGGCGTTCATTCCCGTATCTGCTGGTCGATAGCAAGGGCGAGCGCTTTATGAACGAGTGCACGTCTCTTCTGACGAGCGTTCACCTTATCGCTGACCTTCCTGGTGACGATAACTACGTGTGGCAGATTATTCCGACTAATGATTTTGAGATGCCTTCTTCGTTTGGTTACAACAAAGAACAGGCCGCGCAGGTGTTCGATATTGAAAAGACCGAGCACTATGAAGCCGATTCGATCGAAGAGCTCGCCAAAAAGATTAATGTTCCGGCCGATACCTTGGTCGCAACCGTCAAGCGTTACAACGAGCTGTGCGAGCAGGGCGAAGATACCGACTACATGAAGGCTAAGCGTTACCTCGACCCGATTGACGACGGCCCGTATCAAGCATGGAAGATGACGTATTTGTTCTATTGCACGCTTGGTGGTGTTCGTTGCAACGAGAGCCTGCAAGTACTTGATGAGAATCGCGACCCTATTCCCGGTTTGTATGCCGCTGGCAATACGGTTGGATATCGTTTCGGCTCGAGCTATGAGACGCTACTTCATGGTGGCTCGAACGGCTTGGCTGCTACGCATGGTTACCTTGCCGGTGAAGCCGTTGCGAAAGCAAAATAAGCGCATTCCCAGACCCTCTCACGCATTCCGTCGAATCCCCTCCCTTCGTTCGATGGATACAAAAAAGGCCCGCAACTTTGGTTGCGGGCCTTTTCTCGTGGGTCAAAGGGACTGTCCCTTTGACCCACTTATTCGCTGCGCAGCGCTTCTACCGGGTCTTTGCGGCTGGCGGCGCTTGAGGGAATCAGGCCAGCCAAGAATGTGAGGAACACGCTGATGCCGATAAGCACCACGGCTGCTTGCCACGGAAGAATCGCCACATTCTCGACATTGAACAGGCTGTACACGATTGCATTCGCGGGGATGCAACCCAGCGCGGTAATGCCGATGCCAATCACGCCCGCCGTGAAGCCGACGATAATGGTTTCGGCGTTGAACACGCGGCTGATGTCGCCCTTGCTTGCGCCGATTGAGCGCAAAATGCCGATTTCCTTCTTGCGCTCAAGCACGCTGATGTACGTGATAACGCCAATCATGATGGAGCTCACGACCAACGAAATGGCCACGAATGCCACCAGCACGTAGCTGATCATGTTCACGATGGTGGTAACCGAGCTCATGAGCGCGCCCACGATGTCGGTGTAGCTCACCACTTTGTCCTCGTTGCCCTCGGCCTGCATCATGTCGTTGTATGAGTCGAGGATATCGATGACGCTTTGCTTGCTTTCGAAATCTTTCGGGTAAATGTCGATGCTCGCGGGCTTGTCGTAATCGGCCCAGCCGAACTTCTTCATGTTGCCGTCGTAACTGCTCGTTTCGGTGGACATAAGGCTCGCCATAAGCTCGGAAAGTTCTTGCTCGTCCATGTTCATTTGGAAAGCGTCTTTGAACGCGTTCTCGTCAATGCCCATAGCATTCGACATATTCGCGGTAAGCGTGGTCATGTAATTATTCATTGCCGCGGAGATTTGCGATTGCATGGTTGCGGCGAACTGCGTCATGACCTGCGTCATCGCGGTTTGCATATAGCTTTGCATAGCGTTTGCAAGTTGAGTTTGCAGCTGTTGCGAAATAGCGGCGGTCAGCGCAGGCAACAACTGCTGCTGCAGTTTCGCGCCAACCTGTTGCGACAACTGGTCTTTCAGCTGTTTCTCGATTTGGTCGCTCATGCCGCTGAAATCGATGCTGTCGGCAATGGCCTTCTGCATGGCCGCCTGCGTGGTTTCGTCGGAGAGATACGCTTGGACGCCCTTTTCGGGGTTGTTCATATATTCGGGGTGTTCGACTATCTGGCCTTGCAGCCACGTTGGATATCCTTGGACTATAGCCATCACACCATTCGTGAGAACATCGGTCTTAATGGTGGGCTGCACGCCGTCGAACGAGATATTCAAGTCGCTGAAATCCAAGTTCATTTGGCTCAAATCAATCGCGCTTGGGTCGATTTTGATGCTCGACGCATCAAATGCCGGCAAGCTCGACAAGTCGATGCTCGTGCTTGTCAGATCAAGGCTGCTGCCCAGATCGGCGCCTTGCAGGCCAGCGGTCAGCGCGCTTTCGTCGAACGTGAACGCGCTCTGCAGCTTCTCGCCGTCAATCGTGAACAGCGAGCTCATGTCGAAACCGTTGCCCTCTTTAGCCTCGTTTTCCTCTTCGGCGAACGACTTGCCCGTGATCACGTTCTTCGACGGGTTGGCGATTTGGTCTCTTACGATTTGCGTATCGTTTGCCTGGTCGATAAGGTGACTCACGAGGCTCGTCGGGTAGTACAGGCCCACCTGCAGCGACGTGATCTGCGCATCTTCCTTCGGCTTCACGATGCCTGCGATTTTGATTGTCTCGCCGTTGTCGACGAGGCTCTTCATGTAGTCGCTATCGCCCGACTTGTCTTTCCATACTCCGTATTCGTCGTCGTATTGGTAGAAGTTTGTGGCATTGACCAGCTTGAACTCGACGCCCATCAAGTCGTCGTAGTCGAAGCTCATATCGTCAGTGGGTGCGTTGACCTCTTCCTCGTTGGCGAACGCGCGCACCATGTCGTCGAGCTCGGCGTGGTCGCGCAGGCCCATGGAGTACAGCATGAAGTCGCTCACGTTGCCGTTCGGGGTAAGCACCAGCACGACATCGTTGTAGTTTTCGGGCCAATGGCCGGCCACAACGTCGTACTGCCCCTCGACCATGTTCATGTTGTTCGGAAGCTCGTAGAAAATATTCGTGCTCATCATCGACGACATAATGCCGTTGCTCGCCGTGCCGGCACCAAGGCCAATGCTGCTGAACGATTTGTCGGGGTTCACTTGACGCGCGCCGTTCGACGTGTCGGGGCTGAAAATCTGAGGCGTCACGTCGTAGCCGTATTCGATGGAGCTCACATACTTGTCGATGTCCGATTCGCCCGAATCGAAATACTCCTTCAGCGAGGCCAAGTCGTTGCTGCCGATGCTGTTGAACGTGTTCGTGACCATCTTCGACTCGTGCACCGGCTTGTTGTCGGAATCCGATTCGAACGAGTCGTCACCCGACCCGTTCGAGCTGCCCAGGCCCATGCCCATAAGGCTCGTCATGTCGAAGCCTTGGTCTTCGATTTGCAGCGGATATTCCGAAAGCGTGTTTTCTTCGACGTTGGCGATGTAGGCGTTCACGCCATTGGCAAGCGACAGGATGGCGGCAATGCCGATGATGCCAATGCTGCCCGCGAATGCGGTCATCAGCGTGCGGCCTTTTTTCGTGAGCAGGTTCTTGAACGAAAGCGACAAGGCCGTCAAAAACGACATGCTTGTGCGCCGCGCCGCTTTGGCCGTGCGCATGGGAACAGCTTCGGCTTCGGGGTCGAACGGGTCGGTGTCGTCGCGAATTACGCCGTCGGCCAGCGTCACGATGCGCGTCGCGTACTGTTTTGCCAGCTCGGGGTTGTGCGTAACCATAATCACCAGGCGGTCGCCGGCGATTTCGGTAAGCAAATCCATAATCTGCACGCTGGTCTTCGAATCCAGCGCGCCGGTAGGCTCGTCGGCCAGAATGATTTCCGGCTCGTTTACCAGGGCGCGCGCGATGGCCACGCGCTGCATTTGGCCGCCCGAAAGCTGGCTGGGCTTTTTGTTCACGTGGTCAGCCAGTCCCACGCGTCCCAATGCCTCGGTTGCGCGCTGTCGTCTTTCGTTGCGAGAGACACCCGAAAGCGTTAAGGCTAATTCCACATTCTCCAAAATGGTTTGGTGCGGAATGAGGTTGTATGCCTGGAACACGAAGCCGATGCGATTGTTGCGGTACGTGTCCCAATCGCGGTCGCGGTATTCCTTGGTTGATATGCCGTCGATCATCAAATCGCCCGAATCATAATGGTCCAAGCCGCCGATGATGTTCAGCATGGTGGTTTTGCCCGAGCCCGACGGGCCTAGAATCGCGACGAACTCATTGTCGCGAAATGCCAGCGACACGTGGTCGAGCGCGGTTTGCGTGAAGTCGGCCGTGGTGTACGACTTGCACACGTCTTTCAGCTGCAGCATGCGATGCCTTTCAAATTTATTTGAGAATCTAAACAATTATCAGGCAAAACGATCCCAATGTGGCAGAGCGTTGCCAAAGCGCAAACGAATCGCGTGGTTGCGCTAGATTGCGTAGACGTGCTGCTTTGCGGCCTGCATGCAATGCGGAATGGAGACGTCAGTAATTGGAAGCGTTGCGACTACGCCCTCTCGATCTTCATGCTAGAATGAATCCACTTGCCTCCGTAGCTCAGGGGATAGAGCACCGCTCTCCTAAAGCGGGTGTCGACGGTTCGAATCCGCCCGGGGGCACCAGATTTTGTTAACGCCGTTCTACGAACGGCGTTTTTTTATCGACGCTGCGCGGCCTCTGACTTTGTCTTGACCTAGGATTAGGCATACTTCTATATAGCCTTGAAATTTGCCTTCGTTTACGGAATACGGATCAACTTTTTGTAGGTTTCCAATCCCGCCATCAGCACTTCTTCGTTGAAATTGAAGGTATCGGCATGCAACGGAATGCCCGTGCCGGTTCCCAGCAGCAGGAACACGCCTGGCAAGTGACGCTGATAGAACGCGAAATCTTCCGCGATAAGCAACGGTTTGGGCAACTCGGCCACATCAATGTGCTGTGTCGCCAGTTCGAACAGCTCCTCGTTGTTAACGACTGGCGGGTAGCCTTCGCTGAAGTCAACGTCTACCGTGCAGCCTGCTTCGGCGGCGCGCCGTTCAGCGATTTCGCGCAGCGCGACCTTCGCCTCGGCGCCCATCTTTTCGCTGAACGTGCGCAGCGTTCCCTCGATGTAGGTGCGCGACGAAATCACGTTGCGGGCCTGGCCGCTTTCCAGAAGGCCGCACTTGAACGTGCACGGCTCTTCCTCGGCTCGCTCCGCCATGTAGTCATACGCTTCTAAAATGAAACGCATGCCCGCTTCCATGGAATCGGCTCCGTCTTCGGCCTTGGCGATGTGGGTCGCCTTGCCGTGGAACGTGAATGTCGACTCGCTCGTCGCGGCGAGCAGCGCGCCTGGACGGCTTGCGATTTGGCCCTTCGGCAAATCGGGCCACAGATGGAAGCCGAAAATGCGGTCGACGCAGTATTTTTCGAATACTCCCGATTCGCAAATGAACTGCGCGCCGCCCGTGGTTTCTTCGGCCGGCTGGAACACGATAAGCACGCTGCGCTCGAGCGAATCGAGGTTTGCGGCGATGTGCTTGGCCAGTCCCAGCGCCATGGCCATGTGGCCGTCGTGGCCGCAGGCGTGCATCTGCCCCTTGTGCGTCGAACAGAATTCCACGCCCGATTTTTCGGTTACGGGCAGCGCGTCCATATCGGTGCGGATAGCGGTTGCGTGCTCGCTGCCGCGATCGAACCACGCGCATACCGTGGACGCGCACGGCTCGAATACCACGCAGGGCAAATCGTCGATAACGGAATGCACATAGGCGATGGTTTTGGGCAGGTCGAAATCGACCTCGGGGATCTGGTGCAAATCGCGGCGGAATTTCGTGAGGTCGGCAAGCGTGGGCTCGGCGAATTCGCGCGCGGCGGCGGTGACAGCGGTCATATGTGCCCCTTCATTCAAAGGTTCCTTGGTTTCTCGCGCATTATATCCCCCGATAATTGACTCCACCACACTAAAGTGGTAGTTTCATTCGAACGATAGAGGCGCGGGTGCGAAGGGCATCGGGCGAGCCGGCAGGCTATGAACCCGAAGCGAGGCAAGCCCGCCGAATTCGCGGGTCGGGCGCGGCGCGCGAATGGGCTTGCGGGAAACACCCGCAAGACTGTCTGCAAAGTTGCAGGTGCGCTATCTTGCTGTGAACCGTTTTGCGCGTGGCTGCTGGCCGCGCATTCGACGCCAGTAAGGCCGGCCGCCTTGCTGGCGTTTTTTTATTGGCGCGACAGGTGGGACATTTTCCTCAGGGGCAAATGTCCCAGGTTGATTTGAGGAAAGGCAGCGCATGAACAAGCAACCCTTCGTCACGAAGGCCCAGCTCGATGAGATTATCGAGCAGTATCCTACGCCGTTTCACCTGTACGACGAGGCGGGCATTCGCCGCAACATGGAAGCCGTGCGCGATGCGTTCTCGTGGAACCCGGGTTTCAAGGAGTATTTCGCGGTGAAGGCCACACCCAATCCGTTCCTCATCAATATTCTGCGCGATTATGGCTGCGGGTGCGATTGCTCGTCGGCCACCGAGCTGCAGCTGTGCGACGCCATGGGCATCGGCGGGCACGACATTATGTTTTCGTCGAACGAAACACCTGCTGCCGACTACCAGCTGGCCGACAAGCTGGGCGCCATCATCAACCTCGATGATATTTCGCACATCGATTTCCTCGAGCAAACTATCGGACATATCCCCGAAACCATCAGCTGTCGCTACAACCCCGGCGGTCTGTTTGAGATTTCCAATGGCATCATGGACAATCCGGGCGATGCAAAATATGGCATGACCACCGAGCAGCTGTTCGAGGCGTTTCGCATGCTGAAGGCCAAAGGCGCCAAGGAATTCGGCATTCATGCGTTCCTGTGCAGCAACACCGTGACCAACGATTACTATCCCGAGCTCGCGGGCGTGCTGTTCAAACTGGCCGTCGATTTGCAGCGCGAAACGGGCGCACACATCAAGTTCATCAACCTGTCGGGCGGCGTAGGAATTCCTTACGAGCCCGGCCAGCAACCCAACGACATTCGAGCGATTGGCGAAGGCGTGCGCCGCGTGTACGAAGAAGTGCTCGTGCCAGCCGGCATGGGCGATGTGGCGATTTTCACCGAGATGGGTCGCTTCATGATGGGCCCGTATGGTTGCTTGGTAACCACCGCCATTCACCACAAACATATATATAAGGAATATGTCGGCGTGGATGCGTGCGCTGCGAACCTCATGCGCCCCGCGATGTATGGCTCATACCATCACATTACGGTTGCCGGCAAGGAAAACGCGCCGTGCGACCATACGTACGACGTGGTGGGCGGCTTGTGCGAGAACAACGACAAGTTTGCCATCGACCGCGCGCTGCCCGAAATCGAAGACGGCGATGTGCTGGTCATTCACGACACGGGCGCCCATGGACATTCCATGGGATACAACTACAACGGCAAGCTTCGCAGCGCTGAGCTGCTGCTTCACGAAGATGGCAGCGTGCAGCTGATTCGCCGAGCCGAAACCATGGCCGACTACTTCGCCACGCTCTATGGTTGCGACGAGCTGCTGCAAAATGCCCCATACGATACCGAGAAGTTGAAGCGGAAATAAGCGACGTCTGACCGCTGAAAGGAAAAGATATGGCAACTATGGAAGGTTTGAGCGGCTCCGTCGTCGCTCTCATCACGCCGTTCTCTGAGGACGGCAGCGTCGATTTCGATGCGTTGGGCCGTTTGGTCGATTTTCATTTGGAAAACGGCACCGATGCGCTTTTGACGCTTGGAACCACGGGCGAGTCGTCCACGATGTCGCATGAAGAAGACGATGAGGTGTGCAAATTCGTCGTCGACCGCGTGGCGGGCCGCGTCCCTGTTATCGCCGGCAGCGGCTCGAACAGCACCGAGACCATGCTCGAGAAAAGCCTCAGCTTCCAGAAGATGGGCGCCGACGGCCTGCTCCTCATCACGCCGTATTACAACAAGTCGAACGAAGAGGGCATCTATCGCCATTTCACCACGGTGCTCGATTCGGTCGATGTTCCGTGCATTTTGTACAACGTGCCTGGTCGCACGGGATGTTCTATCTCTGAACACAACGTTGCGCGCCTGGCGAAGCACCCCAATGCGTTCGGCATCAAAGAGGCATCGGGCAATATTGGTTACGCGACGAAAATCGCCCGCTACCTGTCTGACGATTTCTGCATGTTCTCGGGCAACGACGATATCGTGTTGCCCATGATGGCCTTGGGCAGCCGCGGCGTTATTTCGGTCTGGGCAAACGTGCAGCCGAAAGAGGTGCACGACATGTGCCACGCATGGCTTGCCGGCGACCATGAAGCTGCGCTGAAAACCCAGCTTGCAGGCATCGAATTGGTCGATTCGCTGTTCTGCGAGGTTAATCCCATTCCCGTAAAATACGCGCTGGAGCTCATGGGATTCGGCAAAGCCGTGTATCGCCAGCCGCTGTGCGAGCCCAGCGCCGTCGCCAAGGCCCAAATTGCCGAAGCAATGCGCAACGCGGGCATCATCTAGCGTATCCCGGTCGCTTCGCCGCTGGGAGCGCATGCATGGCTTCAGAAGCTGCGCAACCTTATGCCGTGCACACGCTCTCCGCAGCGAAGCTGACGATTGCGATTTGGCGTTCGGCGCACGCGCGTCTCCATAAGCTGCGCAGCATCTCGACGCGTATATGCCGAACGCCAAATCGTCAGGTTGATTGGAGCAAAAAATGACTAAAGTCCTTATTGTCGGCGATGGCCGCATGGGAACCATTATTCGCGAGCTTGTCGAGGCCGACGAAGAACTCGATCTTGTCGGCGTTATTGGAATCGACAACAAGAACGATTTGCTTGAGGCGGCGCCTGCTGCGGGCGTGGTTATCGATTTTTCTCATAAAAGCATGCTCGATTTGGTCGAGGCGTATGTGAAACGCACGGGCGCGGCGCTCGTCAGTGGCACCACGGGCTATGACGAAGCCGAAATGGCTCGCATCAAGGCGCTTGGCGAAACCATGCCCGTCATCCATAGCGCCAACTATTCGCTCGGCGTAGCCGTGTTGCGCCACCTAGCCGCCCAGGCTGCCAAGGAACTGCCCGGCTTCGATATCGAAATCGTTGAAACGCATCACAACCAGAAGGTCGACGCGCCCAGCGGCACCGCGAAGCTTCTGCTTTCCGCCGTGAACCCCAACGACGAATACGATGTGGTGTATGGTCGCGAGGGAATGTGCGGCAAGCGCCCCGAAAAGGAAATCGGCGTGCACGCGCTGCGCGGCGGCACGGTCGCGGGCACCCATACGGTGCATTTCTTCGGCCAAGACGAGGAAGTCGCGTTGACCCACCGCGCCACGAGCCGCCGCATTTTTGCGACGGGCGCCGTGGCCGCCGCTAAGAAGCTCGTTACGCGCGAGCCTGGCTTCTATAATTTCGACGAACTCATGTTTTAGGAAAGGAACAACATGAACGCGGAAGAAATCATCAACTTCATTGCCACGTCCGAGAAGAAGACGCCGGTGAAGGTGTACATTCGCGAAAAGCCCGGCAAGAAGATCGATTACAAAGCCTCTGCCGCGAAGGGCGACGTGAAGGTGTTCGGCGGTCGCAAGGGTAAAATCGTGTTTGCCGATTGGGGCGACATCAAGCCAGTGCTCGAGGCCAATGCCGACGCCTTCGACTACTACGAAGTCGAAAACGATTGCCGCAATTCCGCGGTTCCCATGCTCGATATGAAGGAAATCAACGCGCGCATCGAACCGGGCGCGATTATTCGCGATCAGGTCGAAATTGGTGACAATGCCGTCATCATGATGGGCGCCGTGATTAATATCGGCGCCGTGATCGGCGAAGGCACCATGATTGACATGGGCGTGGTGCTGGGTGGCCGCGCCATCGTTGGCAAGCATTGCCACATCGGCGCCGGCACGGTGCTCGCCGGCGTGGTTGAGCCTGCAAGCGCCACCCCGGTCGTTGTCGAGGACAACGTTATGATTGGCGCGAATGCCGTCGTGTTGGAAGGTTGCCGCGTGGGCGAAGGCGCCGTGGTTGCCGCGGGGGCTGTTGTGGTGAACGATGTTCCCGCGGGCGCCGTGGTTGCCGGCGTTCCCGCGAAGGTCATCAAGATGAAAGACGCGAAGACCGAAGGCAAAACCGCGCTCGTTGATGCCCTGCGTACTTTGTAGTTTCGCCGTTCTGCCGAACGGCGAATTGAGCTGCCGCTGCGAGGCCCCCTCGCGGGCAACTTGCCTTTCAATCGTCGCTCGCGTACCGAAGTACGCGTCGCTCCTCTTTCAAGGCAATTTGCTCCGCGAGTGGGCCTCTCGCTGTCTTATATGGTCCTGCGTTGTTTTGAAAACGATCATCATCCATAAGTGTTGACCTTCTTTATCTGGGAAAACGATAAATTCAGCACATTTGGTTCACATTAGCAAAGTTGACCTAAACCTCCCATTTCAGCCATGGCTGACGATGCGCGAGCCCCCGCGCGTAGGCATAATTGTGGCCATCGGTTCGGCAAGGCACGCGCCTTCCGGGCCAACGATTCAGGCCGAAAGGCCACATGGTATTAAGGCAGCCAGAGGGGGCTGCGCAATCCAAAGGGAGGATTCACCATGAGCATCGAAACTGGTATGAGCCGCCGCAACTTCTTGTCTGGCGCTGCTGTCGCGGGCGCTGCGCTCGCTGGCATGGCGGGCCTGAGCGCCTGCTCGCCGAGCAGCTCCAGCTCCAAGAGCGACAGCAAGTCGTCCGACGCGAAAACCGCCACTGCTTCTTCCGAGTCCACGATGGGCTTTGACGGCACCGGCACCATGCCGTGGCTGGGCGAGAAGCCCCAGATTTCCGATTCCGACGTTGAAGAGACCGTCGACGCCGACGTCGTCGTCGTTGGCCTGGGCGCCGCTGGCGTGCCCGCGACTCGCGCCGCCGCCGAGGCGGGCGCGAAGGTCGTCGCGCTGGAGTCTTCGCCGAAGCTGAACTCCGTCGCTTCCGATATGGCTATCTTCGGTGGCCAGACTCAGGCAAAATGGGGCCGCGGCGATGGCTTCCTCGACAAGAAGATGGTCGTCAATATGCACATGGAAGAGTGCTCTCACCATGTGAACCAGTCCATCATTTCCACCTACTATGACAAGTCGGGCGAGGCTCTCGACTGGTTCGTCGCCGGTTCCAAGGACCTCTACATCGCTCCCGAGAGCTATGCCGAGATTCCCGAGGCCAGCCAGAAGAACTACATGTTCCCCTACATGTATCCCGTGCCCGAGACCTATGACTACACCAAGGAAGACCTGCCGTGCTACCCGACGTCCGTCGGCTTCAGCAGCTTGGCCACCGTTATGCAGGACAACCTGCAGTGCGCTATCGACGCCGGCGCCGACGTGCGCTACGAGACCAAGGGCATCGAGCTCATCCAGGATTCTGATGGCACCGTGACCGGCATCTATGCCCAGAAGACCGGCTCCGAGAAGTACATCAAGATCAACGCGAAGAGCGTCATCCTCGCTACTGGCGACTATCTTGCCAACGAGGACATGATGAAGTTCTATGCGCCCCAGTGCATCGAGAACGGCATCCAGATTCTGTCCCTCGACATGGATTCCGACGGCAACTACACCAACATCGGCGAGGGCCACAAGATGGGCGCTTGGGCTGGTGCTCACATCGAGCAGTGGCATGCCCCCGTCATCCACCACATGGGCGGCGGCGCTGGCGCTGACGGCCGTGGCGTCATCGGCAACAATGGCTTCTTGTGGCTGAACCTGCATGGCAAGCGCTTCATGAACGAAGACATTCCCGGCCAGCAGCTCGAGAACCAGGTCGAGCTTCAGCCGCAGCGCAAGGCTTACCAGTTCTTCGACGCCAAATGGCCCGAGCAGCTGAAGTACTTCCCTGCTGCCCATGGCGTTGCGTGCATCTATCGCGAGGAAGAGCTGCCCGAGTACACCGCTTCCGGCCTGCGCATCAATGTGCGTACCCAGAAAGACATCGACACCGCCGTCGAAGAGGGCCGCTGCCTGAAGGCCGATACCATCGACGAGCTGCTTTCCAAGATTGACGGCATCGACGTTGCCGAGGCCAAGAAATCCATCGAGCGCTACAACGAACTGTGCAAGGCTGGCGAAGACACCGACTTCTTCAAGAGCTCGCAGCGTCTGTTCGCCCTGGAAAATGGCCCGTTCTACGCTGCTGAGTGCGGCACGGCTCTTACCTTGGGCAACCTTGGCGGCTTCGATTCCGACGACGAATGCCATGTCTACGACGAGAACCGTCAGCAGATCAAGGGCCTGTACGCTTGCGGTGCCCCGCAGGGTGGCCGCTTCGCCGTTCAGTACCCCATCTCGTTGAAGGGCCTGTCCTGCGGCATGTGCATGGTGTACGGCAAAATCGCCGGCGAGAACGCCGCTGCTGGCAAATAGTGGGTTGCGCCGTTCTGACGAACGGCGCCAACTGCCGACGCTGCGTCGGGTTCTGGCGGCACGCTTCGGGTTCAGCCTTCGGCTCGCGTACCGAAGTACGCGTCGCCTCGGTTTCGCCCGAATCGCACCCGCCAGAACCCATGCTCGCTGACTTTTGCTGCGAATGAGACATGTTCGTTCGTCTAGATAACCCGTTGAGCCGATTCCAACCCCTCCCTCCTTCCCTTCGCGGAATCGGCTCTTTTTCAAAAAGAAAGGCTCGGGCCATATGGCCCGAGCCTTTTGCTATCCATCGACTTTTTCGAAGCGGAAGCGTTGCTCAGTGTCAGGATATTTTTCATGGTCCACTTCGCCCGCGAACATGGCAAGCGGACGAGCCCATAATCCCCGTTCGCCATACAGCGCGCGGTAAATAACGAGTTCCTCCTCGGTCTCGGAGTGCTTGGCAATGCCCAACACGTCATAGAGGTTCCCCTTAAAATGCCGATACAACCCCGGCGTAATCTCGTGCTCCATGCCCAAAGCTCCTTTTCAAACTCGTGCAGTTTCAAAACTTCTAGCGGTCATCAAATCAAGATCTTCGAATGCCCCGTTTGCACCAAGGGTCAGCGAGCGGCAATCTGGCGAGTGCAGTTCGGGCGCGACCGAGGCGAAGCGTACTTTGGTACGCGAAGCCGAAGGTCCCGCCCGAAATGTGCCGCCAGATTGCCGCGCAGCGTCATCCCGTCTCATATGAAAAAAGCCCGTTCGGCAGAACGGGCTTAATAATCAATGGCGGAGGAAGTAGGATTTGAACCCACGGAACCTTGCGGCTCAACAGTTTTCAAGACTGCCGCCTTCAACCACTCGGCCATTCCTCCGAAAGCTCTGAAAGCATACCATAAAGCGGCGGCAATCGCCGAAACTTACGCGGTAGCTACAGCTTTCTGCAGCTCGTCGCCGCTTTGCTCCAAATATTTGCTCATGGAGTAATGGGCGATGTCGCTTCGATTGATGACGCCAACCAACTGGCCTTCGTCGGTAACGGGCACCTTCTTCAGATGGTTCTCGCCCAAAATGCGGCACACCTCGCGGATGTCGGTATGCACGTCGATCGAGATAACGCCATGTGTGGCGATGTCGTACGCGCGCATCTTCATAACCTTGGCGGCCTTCACCGCGAAGTCGTCGCTGCTCGACTCGGTGAGCATGATTAGCGCAACGGGGTCGGTGTAGGTGCTGTGGCGCTTCGACAGGAAGCGCGCCACATCGCCGTCGGACACGAACGCGATGGGCTTGCCGTGCGCGTCGACGATAGGGGCGGCCGAAATATGGCGCTCCACCAGCAGTTTCACGGCGTCGAATACCGTGGCGGTTTCGGGCAACGTGAACACGTCGCGTTTCATGATGCTTTCGAGCACCGAGCGCTTCGCGTTGTCGGGGTCGGCCTCGGCGGCGTCGCTGGGCTTGTCCTTCACGAAAATCACGGTAAGCACGAAGCCGATCAGGCACAACACGGTAGCGCCTGCGAACGCCATATCGATGCCGAAGATGCCGGCGTGCGTTGCGTCCAGCGTGCCAGCGCTCATGTTGGTCGCGATGCCAGAAATAGAAACCAACAGGGCCGTGCCAAACGAACCCGCCACCTGGCGCATGGTGTTGTTCACCGAGGTGCCGTGGTTCATCACGCTGTTGTCGAGCGAATTCATGGCCCATGTGGTGATGGGCATGTTCACCAGCGACAGCGAGAACATGCGGATGGTGTACAGAATGGTGAGGTAGATGAGCCCCGTCGAATCGCCCAGGAACGCGAACGCGAGCGTCGAGGCGGTAAGCACGCTGGTGCCGATGAGACTCAGCACGCGTGGGCCGTGCTTGTCGAACAGGCGGCCGGCGATGGGGCCCATGGCTCCCATCACGATGGCGCCCGGCAGAATAACGATGCCCGATATAGTGGCCGAATAACCCAGGTAGCTCTGCAGATAGATAGGCATCAAGATGCCGGCGGCCAAAAGCGCGCCTTGCACCAGCATGCCAATGATGGTGCCCACAAGAAACTTCTTATTCTTCAGCACGCGCACGTTCAGCATGGGTGTTTCCATCTTCAGCTGACGGCGGAAGAACACCACGACCACGGCCGCGCCAACGAGGGTGATAACCGCGTCGGCGATATTCACGCCATTCGAGCCGATAGTCGAAAAACCGTACAGCAGGGCGCCGAAGCCGACCGTGGAAAGCACGACCGAGGGCTTGTCGAGCGGCAGGTTCTTCTTCTCACCCTCGGGCGAATTCTTCAGCGCGAACCATGCGCACACGATGCCGCCAGCGGAAAGCGCCACCACAATCCAGAACAAGATATGCCAGTTGTATACGTCGATAACGAAGCCGGCGGCCGAGGGGCCGATGGCCGGCGCGAATGCGATCACGATGCCGAACAGGCCCATGGCCGAGCCGCGGCGCTCGGGCGGGAAGGTGAGCATGAGCACCGTCATAACCATGGGCATCAGAATGCCCGCGCCTGCCGCCTGCAAAAGGCGGCCGGCCAGCAGCACGGGGAAGTTCGGCCCCCAACCTGCCAGTGCCGAGCCGATGGTGAAGATAACCATCGACACCGTGAACAAATTGCGCGTCGTATAGCGGTCGATAAGGTACGCCGTAATGGGAATCATGATGGCGTTGACCAGCGTAAAGCCCGTGGTGAGCCACTGAGCCGTGGCGGCATCGACGGACATCTCTTTCATAATGGACGGCAGCGCCGGCGTAACGAGCGTCTGATTCAACACGGTGACGAACGTGCCGAAAATCATAACGACGAGCATGATTATCTGATGTCGAGCTAACTTCAAGCCAAAGGCTCCTTCCTGCAGCGCACGGCTGCTTGTATTCAGGCCGGCAAGCGGCCGGCGACGCCTTCGGAGTCAGAGCGCACGAAGGCGGGCCGGGCGCGCCCAGCGGTTTCGCTGTTTGTCTGATCCGATAAAAAATGCCTCCAGGGCGGAGGCGAGACAGCCCCATTATAAAAACCTTTTTGCGGTCGCATCGCCGTTGCGCGCCAATCGGAATAAAGCGGGCACCAATGATTCACGGCTTGTTCACACCTTTGCGTCATTGGACGAATAGCCGCACGTCATCGATGCCGTTGCTTTACAATAGCGTCTCGCAAAGCAACGGGAAGGAGGCGCGCGTGATGTGGAGCTACGATGGCATGTCGTTGGCCGAGGCATGGGTTTCGGCGGACGAGATTGCCGAGGCCGACGAGCGATTCATGCGCGCCGCCCTTGACCAGGCGCACTTGGCCGCGCGCGAGGGCGAAGTTCCCATTGGTGCGGTGGTGGTATGCCAGGGCCAGGTCATCGCCGAGGCTCGCAACCACCGCGAGGCCGACGCGGATCCATCGGCCCATGCGGAATTCTCGGCCATCATGCAGGCATCGCGCGAACTCGAGCGCTGGCGCCTTCCCGACTGCACCGTGTACGTGACGCTCGAGCCATGCATCATGTGCGCGGGCCTTATGCATCAAGCCCGCATTGGGCGCTGCGTGTATGGCGCGCCCGACGCGAAAGCCGGCGCGTTGGGGTCGCTGTATTCGATACATTCCGACGCGCGCCTCAACCACACGTTCGACGTGACGTCGGGCGTGCTTTCTCGTGAATGCGCCGCCGTGCTCTCGGAATTTTTCGAGGCGCGCCGCGGCTCCAAAGAATAGGAAGGCAGTCAATGAAAAAGACTCTTACGGTGTTCTCGCCTGCGAAGGTGAATCTGCAGCTTGAAATTGGCTCAAAGCGAGAAGACGGCTTTCATCAGGCGCGTTCGATCATGCAGGCTCTAACTTTGCATGATACGGTTACGGTTTCGCTCGATGATGGCGTCGATGCGTACTTGAACCCCGATGGCTTTGACGATTTCGCCATCGATGTGACGTGCACCACGTTCGAAGGAGTGCCCGAGCTCGCCGTCGAGCCCGAAGGCAATATCGCCTACAAAGCGGCCGCTTCGCTCGCGGAGAAACTTGGTCGCGAGAAGGGTCATATCGCTATCCATATCGAGAAGCACATTCCCTTCGAGGCAGGCCTGGGCGGCGGGTCGTCGAACGCCGCCGCAGTGATCGTCGGGCTGTGCAGCGCGTGGGGGGTCGACGACAAAAGCGCCGAAGTGCTCGACGTTGCCCGCAGCCTGGGTGCCGACGTTGCATTCTTCCTGCACGGTGGCTGCGTGCAGCTTGGCGGCAGGGGCGACGTTTACGAGCGCTCGTTTGAGCCCGCGCGCGGCACGGTTGTGCTCGTCAAAGTTGACGAGGGTGTTTCGACGGCGGCTGCCTATAAGGCGTTCGACGATATGGGAGGTTCCGCCTTCGGCGCGTCCAACGACGCCACTGAAAATGCGTCCGACCTGCCATTATTTAATAATCTCGCCGCTGCCTCCGAGTGTGTGCTGCCCAAACTTGCCGAAGCGCGCGAATGGCTTTCGTCTCGGCAGGGCATCGCACATGATGCGTCTGGCGCCGCGAAGGTGCTTTTGTGCGGCAGCGGCTCGGCAACGTTCGCCGTTGTTGAAGAATCCGACTCCATACGAAAAGCGGCGGATATTGTTGCCGCGGCGAAGCTCAAGGGCTATTGGGCGCGCAGCTGCTCGTTCGCTTCCATCGGCGTGAAAGTTCTCGACGGCGCCGGTTCTGGTTCAAACCTTGGTGCCCCTCGTAAAATCTGGTAAGAGCATGGCAACGGTCCTCGGTTTTGCGAGGGCCGTTTCGTATAATGATTGAAAAGGCGCGACGCGCCCTCGTTTCCGTCTGAAAGGCGAAATCATGGTAGTTATTGGAGTCATCATCGCGATCATTGTTGTGTTGGTCGTCGCGGCCATCGTCATGTACAACAATCTGGTGAAATTGCGCAATATGGTCGACAATGCCTGGGCGCAAATCGACGTGCAGCTGCAGCGCCGACTCGACCTTATTCCGAATTTGGTCGAAACGGTGAAGGGATACGCCGCGCACGAGTCGGGCACGCTTGAAAAAGTGACGGCCGCCCGCGCCGCTGTCGCGAGTGCGACCACGCCGGAAGACAAAATGGCTGCTGACAATATGCTCACTGGAACGCTGAAGAGCCTGTTCGCTGTTTCTGAGGCATACCCGGAGCTCAAGGCGAACCAAAACTTCCAGCAGCTGCAGTCGCAGCTTTCCGAGACGGAAGACAAAATCAGTTACATGCGCCAGAGCTTCAACGACACGGTGATGAAGCACAACACGGCCATCCAAACGTTCCCTGCGGTACTATTCGCGGGCATGTTCGGTTTCAAAGAGCGTCCCAGCTTCGATGCCCAGACCGGTGCCGAAGTTGCCCCGAAAGTCACGTTCTAATCTTCAATCGGTTTGGGAAAGCCCGTTCGCTAGAACGGGCTTTTTTATACTGGCAAACTTCGTCCTGGCACTAGGTTCAGACTAGCGCATTGTTGAATTCCGATCTTCGGGATGCGCCATGCAAGAAAATGCGATTTATGCACGATTGCGCGGGCATTTTTTGCTTCAACAACGTGGCGAATCCTCTTTTGCAGCCAAATTGACGTGTGAAGAACTGTTTACGGGTAGATTAGACGCGTGGGCGTCGCGCACAGCTTGCGTTTTCTTGCAAAGAATGGCGAGCGGCGCGTGCGAGCGCGCATAACGGCGATTTTCTTGCGCGTACTGTATGTGGCGCCGGAATTCGGAGTTTATGCTGCACGCTAAAATCGCGATTGTGCTGACGAAATAAAAGCAGGCACGATTACCGTGCCTGCAAGATGTTACCTGGCGGAGGAGGGGGATTCTGAATCGCGCTTCGCGCGCTTCACCTCGTCGGCTAAAGCCTCCTCGCG
>CALBLG010000094.1 GCA_937895975.1 uncultured Slackia sp. | reverse complement strand
AAAGGCCCTATACCATTTTCTTTGCGCGGTGCGGCGAGCCGTTCGACCAGGGCGTTGCCACCGAGCTTTCCGCGCAAGACCGCCTGTTGTTTATCTGCGGGCATTATGAAGGCATCGACGAGCGCGCCTACGCGCTGGCTGACAAGTGCATCTCGCTGGGCGATTACGTGCTCACGTCGGGGGAACTGGCCTCAATGGTTGTGATCGATGCAGTGGTGCGTCTTTTGCCCGGCGTGTTGGGCGATGAAGGCAGCGCCATCGACGAGAGCTTCTACGACGGACTGCTCGAATACCCGCAATACACCCGCCCCGCGAATTTCCGCGGCATGGAGGTTCCGCCTGTGCTGCTTTCCGGCGACCACGGCAAGGTGGCGAAGTGGCGTCGCGAGCAGTCTCTCGAGCGCACGGCGCGCCTGCGTCCCGATTTGTTGGAGAGTGCCAATGTGACCGAAGCGGAACGGGCTTTTTTGCTATCATTGCCGAACGGCACAATCGAAGGCGCCTAGTGGGGCGCCTTTTTATTTGAGAGGATGCACGCTTCATGGCTTATGGCCAGCATGGCACTGGGAATGGCGGCTTTCGCAAAGCGCTGTCGTGGGTGTTCTACATCGTTTTCGTCGTGGCGCTCGTGTGGCTGCTGCAGAATTTCGTCGTGTGCCCATATACCATTCCGTCGGGCTCGATGGAAGACACCATCGAAGTGGGCGACAATGTGTGGTCCGAGAAAATCACGTATTATATGCGCGACCCTGAGCCGGGGGACATCATCACGTTCGAAGATCCTGAAATCGCAGGTCGCACGCTTATCAAGCGCGTGATCGCCACAGGTGGCCAAACGGTCGATTTGATCGATGGCGTCGTGTACATCGATGGTGAGCCTCAAAGCGAGCCGTATACCGAAGGCAAGCCCTCTGAGCCGCTGAAAACTGCGGCGAACGTTTCCATTACCTACCCGTACACCATCCCCGAAGGAGATCTTTGGGTGATGGGCGATAACCGAACCGATTCTGCGGATTCCCGTTATTTCGGACCCATCGACAGCAAAACCGTCACCGGCCGCGCTGTCGCGATCTATTGGCCCCTCAACCACATAGGAGTGCTGTAAATGAGCAAAGCTCCCCGGCCCGAGGCGCCCACGTTCCAGGAAATCATCCTGCGACTTCAGCGCTATTGGGCAGACAACGGCTGCGTTGTTATGCAACCTTACGACAACGAAGTAGGCGCCGGCACGTTCCACACGGCCACCACGCTGCGCTCGCTGGGCCCCGACGCTTGGCGCGCGTGCTATGTGCAGCCGTGCCGCCGACCGGCCGACGGCCGCTACGGCGAAAACCCGAACCGTATGCAGCACTACTATCAGTTCCAGGTGCTGATGAAGCCCTCGCCCGACAATATCCAGGATTTGTACCTGGGCAGCCTTGAAGCCATCGGCATCAAGGTGGCCGAGCACGATGTGCGCTTCGTCGAGGACGACTGGGAAAGCCCGACGCTGGGCGCCTGGGGTCTTGGCTGGGAAGTGTGGATCGATGGCATGGAAGTCACGCAGTTCACGTACTTCCAACAGGTGGGCGGCTTCGAGTGCGACCCCGTTCCTTCCGAGGTCACGTATGGTCTTGAGCGCCTGGCCATGTATGTGCAGGGCGTCGATTCGGTTTACGACATCGTGTGGAGCCGCGGCGCGGACGGGCTTGAGTTCACCTACGGCGACGTGTTCTTGGAAAATGAGCGCGAGTTCTCGGCGTACAACTTCGAGGTGGCCGATACCGACATGCTGTTCGGCGAGTTCGACCGCTACGAGGCCGAGTGCAACCGCGTGCTGGCCGCCGGCCTGCCGCTGCCCGCGTACGATTACGTGTTGAAGTGCAGCCACGCGTTCAACCTGCTTGACGCGCGCGGCGTTATTTCGGCTA
>CALBLG010000093.1 GCA_937895975.1 uncultured Slackia sp. | reverse complement strand
ATTTACCGCGCGTTCAAAATCTCGCGCGGCGAGCCCTACCATAAGTAAGTTAGGGAAAAGATGCTGGTCGGAGTGCTGTCAGATACGCATGGGCGCCTTCCTGAAGATGCCTACGCGGAACTGGCCGATTGCGATTTCATTATTCATGCAGGCGACATTTGCGACCCGGGCATTTTGCTGCAGCTTGGCGAGTTGGCGCCGGTGTGCGCCGTGCTTGGAAATAACGATTATCCCGAGTATGGCGAATCGGTTCGAACGGTGGCGACGCCGCGAATCGGCGGTGTGGGATTTTTGGTGACTCATACGCCGGCCGATTTGCGTGCGATACTTTCGGGTCGCACGCAGGTACTGAAGCCGGGCGACCCTGTGCCGCGCGTGGCGATTCATGGGCATACCCATGTCCCTGAACTGTTGCGTGGGCCGGATGCATCGCCGGCCGATGTGGTGTTGTGCCCGGGGTCGGTAGCGCGTCCCCGGGGCGGCTCGAAACGCCAACTCGCCAAAATCGAAATCGAAAACGGTGCAGTGAAAGAAATTCGCTTCGTCGAACTGGGATAATTTTAAAAGTCGAACCTGTGTTCGATGATATAATGCGCCGTGGTAGTGCTCGCCGATTCCTGCGGGTGATGCTCCCTTCGAGAGATGAGGAGCTGAACCATGGAAATAGTGATGACCATAGCAGCTTGCTGCACAGTCATTGGTTTTATTGTTGATTGCGTCGAACGAATCCAAAGCAGGAAGAAACGAGAAAAGAAAATGGTGCCTAGGGAATGAAAAAGCCGGTCTTACGACCGGCCCGACATAAACGAAAGCATCACCCGTAGCTAACGAGACTGGAAACCGAGTTAGTCCGGCGGGCGCTGCCGTCTACTGGATTATAGCACGGTTCTAGCCGTGGAAACAATTTGTAACGAAGGATGCGCTATGCAGCTTGATCATGCTGAATTGCAGGAAATGATTGCGAACGACCCGTATATGCTGTTGGTCGATGTTCGCGACCAGGAGGAATTCGACGCGGGACATATTCCCGGCGCTGGCAATATGCCGGTCGACGATATTACCGACTGTCTGTTCGACGAAGCCATAAGCGAGCGCGGTTTGGATGCTATCGCCAACGGCAAGGGCATGGAAATGGCCGACGATGCATCGGTCATCGTGCTGTATTCGAATGCGGGCGAGCGTTCGGCGCGCGCGGTGGAGCATATGGAATCGCTCGGCTATGTGAACGTGTACAGCGCGCCGGGCATTTCCTCGTGGCCCTACGATGTGGTGACGACGGCGGAAGAAGCGGCCGTGGCTGCTGCGCTGGCGCAAAACGGGGCCGTGGCCGTCGCCCAGCCGATGCCTGCGCACGGCGATTGCGGTTGCGGCCACGATCACGGCCATGGACACGACCACGATTGCGACTGTAAGCACTAATAGAACGTAACATCATATGATGGGACAGGGGACAGTTCCCTGTCCCACGGGGTTGCGGCAAGGCGCATAATAAGGGGCTCATCGAGCCCCTTATTTGTTATTCGCTTTTAGCGGGCAGATATGCCTTCGTGTTGTTCAGGCTGTACAACACCGTCGAGGCATTATGCAGAAGCGACGACGTTTGCGGCGTAATGATGCCAGCGATGCCCAGCGCTAGCAGGGCCGAATTCGTTACCATAACCTTGCTGTACGAACCATTCAGGCGGTCGACCAGGCCTTGGCTCATCTTGCGCAGACGAACGACGGCTTGCAGGTCGGTGTCGGACAAAATAATGTCGGCCACCTCTTTGGCAATGTCGCTGCCGCCGCCCATGGCCAGCCCCACGTCGGCGCGGCCCAGTGCGGGCGAATCGTTCACGCCATCGCCCACCATGGCAATATGGCGGCCTTCGTTTTTTGCGCGATCGACGTAGGCGTATTTGTCTTCCGGCAGCAAGTCTGCATGGAATTCGTCGACACCCGCCTCTGCGGCGATGCGCGCTGCGGTGCGCCCGGAATCGCCCGTGAGCATAACCACATGCTTCACGCCGAGCTTATGCAGCTCTGCAATGGCTTCCTTAACGCCGGCCTTCAGCGGGTCTTCGATTCCCAACACGCCCACCACTTCGCCATCGACGGCCAAATACAAAGGCGACAGGCCTTCCATTTCGGCTTCGACGCGGGCAATGGCCTCGGAATCCAGATGCGCGTTCTCGTCCTCGAACACGAAATGCTTCGAGCCGATAACCACGCGCTTGTCGTCGAGCGCCGAGGCAATGCCGTGCGCCACGATATATTCCACGGCGGCATGGCGCTCGCGATGCTCAAGGCCGCGCTCCTGTGCGGCATTCACCACGGCGCGGGCGACGGGGTGGGGGAAGTGCTCTTCCAGGCATGCGGCGAAGCGCAGCACTTCTTCCTCGCTCCAGCCATCGGTGGAAAGCACGCGTGCGAGCTTGGGCTGGGCTTCGGTCAGCGTGCCCGTCTTGTCGAACACGATGGTGTCGGCCTTGGCGAACGCCTCGAAATACTTCGCGCCCTTCACCATAACGCCGGCCTTTGCGGCATTGCTCATGGCGGTCATCACGGCGATTGAGCCGGTCAGCTTCAACGCGCATGAGTAGTCGACCATCAGGGCGGCCGAGGTTTTGACGAGGCTGCGCGTGGTGAGCGCCACGATGCCGGCTAGCAGGAAGTTCCACGGCACGATTTTGTTAGCCAGGTTTTCCATGCGCGACTGGCCTTCCGATTTCAACGAATCGGCTGCTTCAACCAACGACACGATGGATCGAAGCTTGGTTTGTGACGTGTTCGCGCGCACGCGCACCAGAATGTCGCCATCCTCGACCACCGTGCCGGCGAACACGTCGTCACCCACGGTGCGCTCCACGGCAAGCGGCTCGCCGGTAAGCGTGGCCTGGTTCACCATTGCGGTGCCGTGTTCAACCACGCCGTCGATGCAGATGGACATGCCGGTGCGTACGGCCACTAAATCACCCGCGACCAGCTCGCTTGCCGGTACGCTGGTTTCGGTGTCGCCAACGACTTTCTGTGCTTTGTCGGGCACGTCGAGCAGCGAATTGATCAGCTCGTTTTCGCTCATGGCGCGCGTGTAGTCTTCAAGCAGCTCGCCCACGTTCAGCAAGAATTGGGTTTGGCCTGCTGTGTTGAAGTCGCGCTTCGCGAACGAGATGCCGATGGCCGAGGCGTCGAGCACGGGAACAGTGAGGCGTGAATGCGAGAGTTCGTGCAGCGCCGCACGCAAAAATGGCATGAAGCCGGCTACGACGAATATCGCGCGGATGGGCGCCGGCAAAAACCATTTGCGCGCGTAGCGGGCGCCAATCAGCATCGCCAGGTCCATGAACAGCGCATGCGTGCGCGGCTCGAGCTGCACCGAATAGCCGGTTTTCGCGTCGGCAATTTTGTCGGCGTCGATTTCACACAGCGCGTCGAGCACGTTGGTGCGCCTGGACGCGTCGAAATCGACCGACATCTGACCGATGCGGCCGTACAGCTGCACGCGGCGTACGTCGTCGATCTCTTTCGTGAGTTTGATGAGTGCGTCGAGGTCCCCTTCAGGCACAGGGCCCGCCAATTTCAAGCGGGCCCTGCCGGGAATCTCTTTGATTATCGAGAATTTCATAGCGGATGCCGCGAAACGCTATTCGGCAGCAGCTTCGGTTTCGGCTTCGTCGGCCTTGGGCTTGCTGGTGAGGTAGGTCGCCTCGGCAACCATGTCGTCGACCTCGGCCTTGGCCTGCTCGACCATATCCTGGTAGCAGTTCTTCGCACGCAGGCCGCATGCGATACCCTGGACATAGGCCTTCTTGGCGGGAGCGCTGGTGAGGGCCTTCACGCCTGCGGTGCCAAGCAGGAAACCGCCACCGACGAGCAGAGCGTTGAACGTGGACTTCTTCATGATGATCCTCCTTCGTGCCGCGACATTGCCGCGGACTCAAGCTTTGCAACGCGCTGTGCGTCGCCCGATGTTTCCGCGCGAGCGCAATGAATTTGTTGCGCTTCGGAAAATTATGCTTGGACTTTACAACCGTTTCGATAAACACGGGGTTAACAATTTCGAAGCGATTCGCGCTTCATAAAATTGCCTCACGAAACCGTTCTCTACCTTTTTATGGACGCTCATCTGCGCATTCATTCACTCGTTGCGCTTTCGTCCAAAAGTTCAGAAGAGATATTCCATTTCGTGTTCAATATACCCGTAGGGGGTATATTTTCTGTGCAAATCCAAGCATTTGTTAGATTAGTGATACACTCTGCCGAAGTCAATGAAGGGCAACTTCTTGGCTCTGTATTTTCATAGTGGAACGAGCGGTCGTTTGCGACGCTACAATTGTGCGTATACGGCACGGGCGCACATTGGCGCCATGTTTTCGCTCTGGAAGGAGGGGCCGATGAAGAAGCATAAGTTTTGGGCTTGGGCCATGGTGTTCTGCGCGTTTATGACCATGTACACCGGGCATAAGAAGGCCTAGGAAAGGTTCGCGCATGAATATTCAGACGTTCGTTTTGCTGGCCATCATCGTAGTTGGAATGCTGTTTGCGCTGCGCCGCACGTACCGTGTGTTCTCGTTGAAGGATGATTGCTGCGGCGGTGGGGCGAAAGATTCCTCGAAAAAGTTCAAGGCCGTGAAGGTCGAAGATACCGACGAGGCGAATTACAAGCATGCGCTTGATGTGAAGATTGGCGGCATGACGTGCGAGAAGTGCGTCCAAAACGTGCAAAACGCAATCAATTCCATCGGCGAGGGCGACGTGTGGGCGCGCGTGGATTTGGATACGAGAATGGCGCACGTGCTGTCGAAAGAGCCAATCGACCAGGCTGCTGTTGAAGCCGCGGTCGAACAGGCCGGCTATTTCGTGAGCCATCGATAGTTAAGACGGGCCAAAGGGGCAGCCCCCTTGGCCCAGACGCGGCAAACGCTCTGGGCATTTGACACGTCCTTCGTCGTCTTATTGGTTGTCGCACATGAGCAGCCAGGCGTTGTTGGGCGCCATGGCGCGTTTGCAGAAGGTGCACGGTTTGTCGGCGCACAAAGGCTCGCTGCGCCAGATTGCGGGATTGTCCCACTCGGCGAGCAGCTCGGCGGGAAGCGCGCTTTGCGGCACTGTGGACAGGCCTCGGTCGCCGGTGCCGAGCGCTGCATCGATTTCTGCTTCATGCTCCATCGCCCAAACGAACATGCCGGCTAGCTGTCGCATGCCGCGCGCTGTGGGGTGCGTTCCCTCGATGGCTTCGTAATCCATGCCGCAGGCGAACGCATCGGCCACGTGGGCGCCAGCTCGGCGGGCGGCGCGGCGGATGGCATCGTTGAATGCGGCAAACGGAATGCCGCGGAAGTCGTAGGCGAACTGCGGTTTTGCGTTGCCTGCGATGCGACCCGGCACCAGCGTGACGCACCAAATTTCAGCCTTGGGGCAACGCGCGCGCAGGCGTGCGAGCATCGAGGCGTACGATTGCTCGAAGCGCTGTGCCTGGTCGGGCTGCGCGAGTTCGGCGATAACCTTCTCGGTGGGCGCAACTGCGGCCAACTCGGCCGGGGTGGCCGATCCGTGCCCGTCCGCGTTCATCTTTGCGCCGCCCCAGCCGTAGTCGTTGATGCCGATGAAACATATGATGACGTCGGGCGTCTCGCCGCTGTCGCCCAAAATCGCGTTCGCACGTGTCTCGGAATCGCCTGCGGGGAAAAAGCCGCCTTCCACCAGGCTCCCCGAAAACGATCCGTTTTTCAGAAGCGTGTCGCCAAAATGCTCGACAAGCAGCTGCCACCACGTTTGCTCGACGCGGGTGACACCGGTTTTCGCCAAGCGTTCGTCGGAATAGAACACGTCGAAGTCTGGTGGGTTCCAGCCGTCGAATGTAGAGATGGAATCGCCCAGAATCGAAAATGCTTTTGCCACTGGTTGCTCCTTGGGTTGGTTGCGATTGCCGGTTGCGAGCAATGCGGCCCGCGCTGGTGTGGCGCGGGCCGCATTTACGAATGCGGACGCGTGCGGCATTCGGGCGAAAATCGCACTTGATATGCGAACGTCTTACGCGAACTTCAAAAAAGCGCGGTAGGCCTTCAGCGCCTCATAGATGTCGGCCTTGTTGATGACCTCCCACGGCGCATGCATGGAAAGCACAGGCACGCCGCAGTCGATGACGTTCATGCCGTATTCGGCCAAAATGTATGCGATGGTTCCGCCGCCGCCCACGTCGACCTTGCCCAGCTCGGCGGTTTGGAATGCCGCGTCGCCCTTGTCCATGATGGCGCGAATCTTGGCCATGTATTCGGCGTTCGCGTCGTTGGAGCCGCTTTTGCCGCGCGCACCGGTGAACTTGTTGAACACCACGCCGCGGCCCAGGTAGGCGGCATTTTTGGTTTCGAATGCGGAAGCGTAGCTGGGGTCGAAGCCGGCAGACACGTCGCTCGAAAGCATGCTGGAATTCGCGAGGCAGCGGCGCAGCGGCAAATCGCCCGCCTGGCCGGCAAGGTCCATCAGCTCGGCGATGGTGTTCTCGAAGAACATGCTGGTCATGCCCGTGGCGCCCACGCTGCCGATCTCTTCTTTGTCGACCAAGATGCAGATGCCCGTTTTCTCAAGGTCGTGCGCCTCGAGCTGCGCCACCAGGCTGGGGAAGGCGCACACGCGGTCGTCGTGGCCGTAGCCCAGCACCATGGAGCGGTCGAAGCCCAGCTCGCGTGCGGGGCCGGCGGGCACGACTTCAAGCTCGCTGGATAGGAAGTCTTCCTCGTCCATGCCGTATTTCTCGGCGAGCAGGCCCAGCATGGTTGCCTTCACGGGTTCCTTTTCGGCGAGCTTTTCCAGCTCGGTTTTGTCGGCGTCGTCTTTGCCGTCGGCTTTTTTCGCGGGGCGGCCGCCGGCAAGAACATCCAGATTTTCGCCTTCAACGACCTCGGTGGCCTTCTTCTGCATTTGCGCGTTGGCCAGGTGAATCAACAGGTCGGTAATGCAGAACACGGGGTCGCCCGCGTCCTCGCCCACGTTCACGCGCTCAACGGTGCCATTTTTTTTCGCGATAACGCCGTGAATGGCGAGCGGCAGCGTGACCCACTGGTATTTCTTGATGCCGCCGTAGTAGTGCGTGTCGAGCAGCGCCAGGTCGCCCGCTTCGTACAGCGGGTTTTGCTTGATGTCCAGGCGCGGGCTGTCGACGTGCGCGCCCAGAATGTTCAGGCCGTCTTGCATGGTGCGGCTGCCGATGTGGGCGAGGATGATGGTTTTGCCGTACAGGTCGGCGTACACCTTGTCGCCGGCGACCAGCTGCTTGCCGGCAGCGCGGGCCTCGTCAAGCGAGATGTAACCGGCCTCGCGCGCCTTGGCGATGGCGGTGGCCACGCACTCGCGCTCGGTTTTGTTGTGGCTGATGAAATCGATATAGTCGGCCGCGAGCTTCTCCAGCTCGGCCAGCTGCGGCTCGTCGTATGCGAGCCATGCGTTCTTGTGTTCCAAAGCAGGTCCTTTCCACTTGGGATTTCTCACACGGGTGATTATAGAAGGGAAGCGCCCGAGCAAAGGGCCGAAGCGCCCGAATTCAGAGAGATGGGAGAAGCGGCGGGGCGGCGCCTGTCCATCGTGCGGTACACGCGGAACGTTCAAACCGTTCAAGATGTTGCACAACGGATTTCGGAAAAGAGGTAGTAGTCTGTTCTCATCAAGTTGAGGGAGGGTCTACGTTGGTGCTTTTTGGACCCGTGGAAATTCTTCCCAATCTGATAAAACTTGGCTTAGCGCCGAGCTAAAGAATTCGAGGGAAGGCAACGTTATGATGAGCAAAGAAAAAGGCCCTCGAATGAAGGCCTTTGGCGAATCAACGTGCCCCCTACGGGGCGTTCCCAAAGGGAACATTTTTGGCTAAGCCGTATTTTGACTCGCAGTGACGTCCTGACTGGTATCAAGACGACATCACTGTAGCACAGGAAGGGGGATTCGTCGACATGAATCTTCGCAATGTCAAGGGCGATTACAACATCGGCCTGGATATGGGCACGGGCTCGGTTGGTTGGGCGGTGACCGATGAGAAAGGGTCGCTGTTGCACTTCAAAAAGCAGCCTACCTGGGGAAGCCGTCTGTTCGATAGCGCCGAAACGGCTGCGAGTGCGAGAATTCCTCGTGGGCAGCGCAGGCGCTATGTTCGTAGGCGTTGGCGTCTGGATTTGCTGCAGACGCTGTTTCAAGACGAAGTGGCAAAGGTCGATCCTGAATTCTTTATTCGCCTGCGTCAGTCGCGTCTTCTGAAGGAAGACCGTGCTGAAGGTTATGCCGACTATGTATGGCCCCTATTCAACGATTCCGACTTTACGGAAGTCGATTACTACAATCGCTTTCCAACCATTTACCACTTGCGTAAATGGCTCATCGAAACCGACGAAAAGGCTGATATTCGCCTCATTTACTTGGCGGCGCACAATATCGTGAAGCATCGCGGCAATTTCTTGCGGCAAGACCAAACCAACCTTACGGCGAAAAGCGCTAGGCCTACCGATGCGCTTGAGGCGTTTCACGACGCTCTTGTTGGGTGGTGCGACGAATTGGGCTACGCATGCGGGCCAAATAAGTCGGCAGTGATTTTGGGCATTCTGGAAGATGACCACATGGCAAACTCCGATAAGAAGAAGCAAATAGCGGGGCTTATCGGCGTTGCGATGGACGATATGGCTGCGGAAAGCAAGAAGTGCAACGAGGCGCTTGCGGCAGGCATGGTCGGCTTGAAAGCTGAATTCAAAAACGTTTTTGGCGAGATTTCGGCTGAGCAAACCTCCATCTATCTTTGGAATGATGAAGCCGTTGATGCTTTGCGCGAGGGTATTCCCGACGAGGGACTCGATTTGTTCAACGCACTGTGCAATGTGTATTCGGCTTATGTTTTGCAAGGCTTGCTGTCGTATGCGCCGGGCGAAATGATATCGGCGAATATGGTGAAGAAATACGAGCAGTATGGCGAAGACCTCGCTTTGCTCAAGGCGCTTGTGCGCGAATATGCGCCGAGCGAGTACGATGTGTTCTTCCGTGGCGAAATGTATCCTGGCACGAACATCTACAACGCGGCGAAGGCCGAGGGGTATACGAAATACAATCTTGGTCCCAGCAAATCGGCCTATAAAACGAAAATGCCTTACGAGGAATTCGAGAAGGCGGTAAAGAAACTTTTTGCGGGTACGGCCGCAGAAGAAGATGCTCGTTACCGGAAAATGATGGCGGCATTCGGCAAGCAACAATTTCTGCGTCGTTTGAAGACGAGCGACAACGGCAGCATTTATTACCAGCTCCATTTGGAAGAGCTGCGTGCGATTCTCGAAAATCAGGCGAAGTGGTATCCATTCCTTAAGGAAGACGCCGCCAAAATCGAATCGCTCGTGTCGTTCCGCATTCCGTATTACGTCGGGCCGCTGACGAGCAGGAACGCCGCTGTCGACCATGCGGGGAAGCAACGTTTTGCATGGTCAGAGCGCAAGCCTGGCATGGAAAGCGCGACCATCGCGCCCTGGAATTGGGACGAGGTTATCGACCGCGGTAAAAGCGCCGAGAAGTTCATTATGCGGATGACGGGCATGTGCACGTACTTGCAGGGCGAAGACGTTTTGCCGAAATGCTCGCTGCTGTATGAGGAATTCTGCGTGTTGAATGAACTTAATGGCGCTCGCTGGAGCGTCGACGGCGACGACGAGCACCGCTTCGATGCGGCCGATCGCGAAGGCATTGTTGAGGACCTGTTTAAGCGCTATCGCACGGTATCGTATAAAAAGGTGCAGGATTGGTTGGCTCAGCATGGGCAATCGCGTGCGCATGTGATTGGCGGCCAAGGCGCAAGCGGGTTTGAATCGAAATTGGGCTCGTATATCTTCTTCTGCAAAGACGTGTTCAATGTAGAGAAGCTCGATCGTGCCGATTACCCCATGATCGAGGAAATCATCCTATGGAACACGTTGTTCGAAGATCGCAAAATTCTGAAAGAGAAGCTTGTTGAAAAATATGGCGACCGATTGAATGCCGAGCAAATCAAAAAGATTTGCAAGAAGCGTTTTACGGGTTGGGGCAGGCTGTCGAGGAAATTTCTAACGGGCGTTAAGGTCGATACCGATTGCGGCCCCAAATCCATTATGGACGTGTTGCGCGAGGGCAATCCGAATGCGGGGCATCGTGGCCGCACGATGGTGATGATGGAAGCGCTTCGCGATGAAGATCTTGGTTTCCAAAAACGCATAGATGAGATCAACAAGGCGTTCTTCAATGTCGAGGGTAAGAAGCTCGAGGTCAATGAGCTGCCGGGCTCGCCCGCGATTCGTCGCAGCTTGAATCAGGCTATTCGTATTGTGGACGAAATCGTGAAGATTGCTGGGAAGGCCCCTGAGAATATCTTCGTCGAAGTAACACGCGACGATGAAGTCGATAAACGAGGTAAGCGCACAAAGCGGCGCTATGACCAATTGCAGACTGCTTTGGATAAGTTTAAGTCCGAACATGCAGAGTATGTCGATCCCGAATTCGAGAGTGAATTCAAGACGTGCAAACAGAATAGTGTCGATTTGGACGAACGCCTTATGCTGTATTTCATGCAGCGCGGCAAGTGCCTGTATTCAGGCCGGCCCATCAAAATCGACCAACTGAGCAACGCTGGCATGTATGAGGTCGACCATATTATTCCGCGTTCGTATGTGAAGGACGATAGTTTAGAAAACAAGGCGTTGGTGTATCGAGAAGAGAACCAAAAGAAAACTGACGCTATGCTGATTGACCCCGCTATTCGTGCGAAGATGCGTGGCTATTGGGGAATGTTGCACGATGCTGGTTTGATTGGCGACAAGAAGTTCAAGAATCTGTTGCGCCCGAGTGTCGACGACAAGGCTATGAAGGGCTTTATCGCGCGCCAGCTGGTTGAAACAAGCCAAACGGTGAAGTTGACACAATCGCTGTTGGCAGCGCGGTATCCCGAAACGAAGATTGTGCCAGTTAAAGCCAACATGTCGCACGATTTGCGCCTGGCTGCCAATTTCGTAAAATGCCGCGAGGCGAACGATTTCCACCATGCTCACGATGCGTTTCTGGCTTGCCGCATGGGTCTGTTTATCCAAATGCGCCATCCGGGCGTATACGATAATCCCATTGGCATGACGCACGTCATGCGCAAGTACGCCCGCCAGCAATCTGAATACTTCAAGCGTCATCATCGTGTGCCCGGTACGAGCGGTTTCATCGTAAATAGCTTCATGACCTCGGGTTTCAACAAAGAGACAGGTGAGATATTCCAAGATACGTGGGATGCTGAAAAAGAAGTCGAAAGCATTCGCAAAGCGCTGAATTACAGGCAGTGCTTCATTTCCAGGATGCCCGTGGAAGATTCAGGCGTGTTTTGGGATGCAACGATTTACTCGCCGCGCGATGGCAAGAAACTTGGTCTGCCTTTGAAGAAGGGGCTCGACCCGAATAAATACGGTAGTTTCTCGCGTGAGCAATTTGCTTATTTCTTTGTGTATGAAGCCAGGGACAAGAAAGGTAAACGCGTATTTCGCTTTGCTCAGGTGCCTGTATGGTTAGCGAGTAAGATTCGTAGCGATTCGAAAGCGCTGGAGCGCTATG
Organism: uncultured Slackia sp.; assembly: GCA_937895975.1. Classification (GTDB taxonomy): domain Bacteria; phylum Actinomycetota; class Coriobacteriia; order Coriobacteriales; family Eggerthellaceae; genus Slackia. Next base: position 1,072 of record CALBLG010000093.1, on the reverse strand, counting down.
CAAAGGAGCTTGCTGAAGGCGAGAAGCTCGAATTCGTCAGAATTGAACGAGCGAAGATTCTGAAAAAGCAGCTAGTCGAGATTGACGGTGATTTGTTTTTCATTACAGGCAAGCGGGAGATGCGCAATGGTAGGGAAATTGCTCTATCGCAACAAGACATGGGAATATTGAACGGTAATCTAGGTGACTGCTCGTTAGATATTTTAAGTCAGCATTTGGCAGATAAAGCGGGCGACGTTGGTAGGAGAATTTCAGATGCAATTTCATTGACATCTTTGCCTGAAATGACGGCTGATTTGCCGGAAGACAATAGACTTGTGTTAATGAGAGATGTTATTGCGCTAATTAACGGATCGAAAAATATGATTGATATGTCGTGCCTTGGTCGTGGGAAGTACTGTGGTGCGATTAATCCGTCATTCTCGAAAATTCTATGCGATATCAGTAGCCCATTCGTAATTATCGACCAGTCCGTAACGGGCATGTTCGAGAGGCGAACCAAAATTGGCCTTTAGAAGCGTGCTCATAGAAAGCCCTTGTAAATGCACCTACAAGGGAGGCTACATGGTTATTCGCAAAGAAGACGACACGAGGAAGGTCCATCTGTCGGAAGTTTCCTCGGTCGTCCTCCAGTCGAACCAGGTCTTCATAAGCGCATATCTTATGGCCGAACTGGCAAAACAGAAAATCTCGTTGGTTATCTCCGACGAAAAACAGAATCCCGTGGGGCAGTATCTGCCCCTTTACGGGGCTCATAACACCAGCAAGCGTGTGCAAGAGCAACTGGAATGGACCGAACCGGCAAAGAAACGTGTCTGGCAGCACGTGGTTCGCGATAAAATTGCGCATCAGGCAGCCGTCCTGAATGCGCGAGCTCAAGAAGACTGGGCTTCAAGGCTTAAAGAACTTGTGCCAGAGGTCCGTTCGGGTGACCCAACCAATCGCGAGGCTTATGCGGCTCGGGTTTATTTCCAAGCATTGTTTGGCGCAGGCTTTTCACGTGATGCCGATTGCTCGGTAAATGCCGCTTTAAACTACGGCTATGCCGTGCTGCTTTCGGCTGTAAATCGGG
>CALBLG010000092.1 GCA_937895975.1 uncultured Slackia sp. | reverse complement strand
GCGTCCATAGACAACGCTACGCCCAAAAGGACGATCTCTACGATGCTCATGTTCGGTTGTTCTTTCGAAATAGGCTCCCGGGCGCCCGCCCGATTGCAGCGCACAGGCCACCCCGCCTGCCGCCCGCAGCAATGTGTTCCCGAAATTCTAGCATCGCCATCGCCTGAAACGCGAAAACTCCACCCGTTGCCCGCGGAGAACAGCGAGCGCCACCGCGATGCCAGCACCCGGGCCCAGCACCCGCGTTCAAATCAAGCGCCCGCTCCATGTTCGCAACCTATCCCGCAAGAAAAACAGCCCCCAATTGGCAAAAATTCCGAGTTTTGCAGCGAACCTCGAGCCCATTCTGCCCGCTTCGCTCGAATCCAAAAGTTTCCTCCGGCTTTTACCTGGGAATTCTTGCGTATTGCATCGTCAACGGAACGCTTCATCGCAATATTCAGCTGCAAAACTCGGGATTTTTGCCATCCGACAGCCGAAAATCTTGCAGAGTGCAAAACAGGGGCCGTTCCGCAAAGAACGACCCCTGTTTGCAATCCACAGGATAACGGCAAACTGCCACATGCCCCGAGCATTCAGCGCATCAGAGCGGCGAACCGTTACACCAAAGCAACCGGCAGCGCTGCCATCACAATGAGGAAGCGCAGCAGGAAGCCGCCGATAAGCACGCCCGCATCGGCGGCAGCGCCAATGTAGTGCGCCTTCGGAGTTTCCTCAAACGCGGGCTTTGCGAAGAACAGCAGCCACGTTTCAATAGCGCTCGGAGCGACCAGGCCCACGATGATGAAGCCAAGCCAGAACACCAGCGCCCAGTTGCCGCACACGAGGCTTGCAACCGATTGCGCGCCGGCAACCGAGTTGTAGCTCGTGATGAACAGCAGCGAAGCCACCAGCACGATCTCGACGATCGGGAAGAAGTAGTGGAACTTTTTCAGCTTCACGACTTCATTGAACTCGTCGCCGAACTTCAGCGCGCCAACGAGCAGCACCGAAGACAGGCCCGTGGAAACCGCCGAAACCAGGAACAGAATCGGCAGCAGCGCGTTGTTCCACAGCGGGAACGTTTGGCACACGCCGAGCAGAGCGCCGGTGTAAGCGCCGACGCACACCGCGAACACCGAGCCCACAATCTCAAGCCACGCCGGCACCTGCTTTTTCAGGCAGTCGAGCAGAAGCGTGATGAGCGCGATAATCACGAACGCCGCCAGGAACACAACGCCCCAGGTCATAACCGAGAACGGGTTATGCAGCAGCAATACGAAGCGCAGCGGGTTGTGCAAGCCGGCCTCGGCGTCGAACATCAGCAAGAACAAACCGATGATAACGACGACAGGGGCAATGATGTGGCCGGCGAAGCGCATGCCGCGCGCCTCGGGATGCTTGAAACGCAGAAACGTCGAAGCGATGAACGCGCCGCCGCCCAAGCCTGCGAGGAACAGATACCACGCAATGGGGGCGCCCCAAACTGGTTCAAAAGACATGACACCCACCTTACCTTACGTAGAAGATCTTCGACTTGGTCGCGTCGCCCAAAAGCGGGGTCGCATGCGTGGCGGCCAGCACCTTGGAAACCTCGGAATCGGGGTCGTCCAAGTCGCCGAACGTACGCACGCCAGCCGGGCAGGCGGTCACGCAGGTCGACATCTCGGTACCGTTCAGCGCGCTTACCGTGCAGAAGCGGCACTTGTCGACCGCGCCCGTGCGCTCGTCAACGACACGCGCCTGGTACGGGCAAGCGGCCATGCAATACTTGCAGCCGATGCAACGGCCGTGGTCGATGCACACGATGCCGTCTTCGTTGGTATAGGTCGCGCCGGTGGGGCAAACCGCCTGGCACGGGGCATCTTCGCAATGCATGCACTGGGAAGGCACCACTTGCAGCGAAGCCGTCGGGTACGTGCCCGTCTCGGCTTCAGAGAATTTCACGAACGGCATGTTTGCCAGCAGGTCGTTCTGGTTTTGACACGCCAAGCGGCAGGCGCCACAGCCGATGCACTTGGTCGTGTCGATCACCATTCCGTATCGGGCCATAGCTTATGCACCGACCTTCCTGATCTCGACGGGCACCTCGCATACCATGCCCGCGCCGGTCGCCTGCTCGCTCGCGCGAGGAACCAGGTTCCACACGCGCACGCCGAAGCCAGCGGCCTGGGCCATTGCCTTCGATTCGACGCCATAGTGCGGCGGCAGGTACACCGCTTCGGGGTTGATGAGCTCGGTGACGCGAATCGTCGCGCGCACCTTGCCCGTTGACGTGGACAGCTCGGCCTCGTCGCCATCGGCGATGCCGAAGTTCGCAGCGGTCTGAGGGTTGAGCCATGCTCGCTGTGCCGCCATGTCGCTGGCGTACGCGGCAAGCTTGGGGGCGTCGGCCGTGTACGTGCGCGTCTGGAAGCTCTGCGCGCCGGTAATAAGGCGCGGCATATGGTCGTTCGGCGCAACCGTTGGATCGGCGTACTGCGGAACCTTCGACAAGCCGGCCTTCTCGAACTCGCTGCTCGCGAACGGAATCTTGCCCGACTCGGTAGCGATGGCGGGCTCGTCTCCCGCTTTGACATCGCAACCCGGAATGGACGTGCAACCCGTGTCGTGCAGGCCGGCAAGCGTCACGCTAGAACCGTAAGCCTCGCACAGCGCGCTGTTCACGTCGTCGAGCTCGAAATCGAAGTCGTCGCCCTTGCCGCAAGCCTGGGCGATGTCCTTGATAATCTCGTGCACCGAGCGAGCCTCGCCAGCGGGCTCGACAGCCTTGTTGCGCATCTCGACGATCGACCACTCGGCGGCAGCGGGCGCAATCACGCTCGAAGCCTCCAAATACGTCGCAGCGGGAAGCACGTAGTCGGCCTTCTGCGCGGTGTCGGTAAGCACAGAATCGATAACGACCTTGAAGCCGATGGAATCCAGGTTCTGGCCCACCTTGGTGGTGTCGGGCCAATCGGCAACCGGATCGCTTTCCACGAACAGGGCAACGTCGAAGCCGCCCTTGTCAAGCGCCTCCTGGCAGCTCGCCGCGCCAAACGCGGGAGCCTCGGCAGCAGCGCCCTTGGCCTCGCTCACCTTGGTGAACGAGTCGACATCGAACGCGCCATCGACAGAGGGAACCTTCGAGATGAACATGCCACCGGCCGCATTCGCGGTGCCGAGCATCGCGTTGATGAGCACCGCCGTGCGCACCGTCTCGAAGCCATTGGAGTAACCGCAGCCCAGAAGCGCGCCGGGGCGCACGTCGATGTGGCAATGCGGCGCGGCATCTTGCAGGCCCTGCGCAACCGCGGCGATCTTCGCCTCGTCTACGCCGCACTTCGTCGCAGCCCACTTGGGCGTGTACTGCAGCATGGCTTCTTTGAATTCGTCGAAGCCTTCGCCGTATTTCTCGACGAACGACGCGTCAAACGCGCTGCTCTTAACCAAATAGCCCGCAACGCCCAGCAAAAACGCCAGCTCGTAGCCTGGGCGGACGGAAATCCACTCGTCGGCCAGCATATCGGCGCCAGCCATGCGGGGGTCGATGGCCACCACACGGCCGCCCGCCGCCTTCGCGCTGGCGAATTCCTTCACCTCGATGGGGCGCACGGTTTCATCGCCGCTCGCGCCAAGAATCGCGGTGAATTTCGAATTCGGCGTGTCGTAAATCGGGGTTGCACCCAACAGCGCCTCATACGCCGCATCGACGTCGGCGTTCACAAGCGCCGAATCGTCGTAATAATTGGCAGAGCCAATGGCGTTCATGAAACGCTTCGCGTACCACGCGTCGGTCGCGCGGCCGTCCTGGAACAGCGCCACCTTCTGGCCCGCGCCGGAAATGTGGCCTGCGATGTCGGAAAGCGCATCTTCCCAGCTGACCTTCGTGAAGCCGCCCTTGCCATCGGCCTTCATAGGCTCGATGACGCGGTCTTCGGACGTGGTAAGCGACGGCAGACCTTGGCCGCGGCCGCACATATACCCGCCGGAATGCGGATGGCCCTCGGCGCCCATGAAGCGCCAGAGCTTTCCGTTGCGCACCCACGCTTCGATGCCGCACTTGTTCGCGCAGCCCGCGCACAGCGTTGAGGCCGTGTAGGTAACCGAAGCATCGGTGCTCAAGGGTTCAGTTTGCGAGGAAGAACAGCCCGTCGAAGTGCCAATGGCGGCCAATGCCGCACAGCTGGCACCCGCGGCGAGGAATCCTCGCCTCGTCATCATGTTGTCCATGATGCGTCCTTTCTCAAGCAAGTCGGATGGAAATCGGAGCTACTCTTCGGTAGCCTCGGGAATAAGGGTGGTCGTGCGAACGACGCCCTTGTCGATTGCCTCTTGGGCGATATCTTTCCAATCGACGAACTTGATGGCCCCATTGGGGCATTGCACGGCGCAGCGGCCGCACGCGATGCACTTCGTGGACTTGCCGATGACCGGGTCGATCTGAGGCATATTCCACGGGCAGGCCTCGTGGCACAAACCGCAGCCGATGCATTTGTCGGTATCGACCACGCGCGCGCCCGTATCGGGGTCGGCGTAGATGGCGTGCACCGGGCAGTTCTTCATGCAGGCAGCGTCTTTGCATTGCTTGCAGTGCTCAACGGTGAATTGGCAGTTGCGATAAATGCCGTCGACTCCGCTGGAGCCTTCACCGAAGTTATAGTTCGGCCACACGCGAACACGCGCGGTGGTCTGGCACACACGGCCGTCGTTGCGCAGCGAGCACATCATTTCACAACGCTGGCAGCCCGAGCAACGGGCACGGTCGGTGACAATAAGCTTGGTAGGCGTGACGTTCACGGCAACGCGGCCGCTCGCGATCGTGTCTTCGATGACGCCCCATTTTGCCAAAGCACCACCGGCAATAAGACCAACAAGTCCAATGCCAATGCCTCCGGCAACAACCTGGCGGCGAGTGAAGCCCTTGGGCGATTCCTTAGCTGCAGTTTCGGCCTGCGGCTCTTCAGTTTGAATCGCTTCCCCCTTCTTCTCGTCCATCGAGAGTTCCTCCTTTTGCATTCTCTTCGATTGACGCACTATATGTCTTGCACGCTTCGCACATTGCATATAGTGAAGGGCACGCAACGGGGGCACGTCCCCTAATTAAGGATAAAACGCCAGCTGAAACCACAATACCCCGCAACAGGGTACACGCTTTTTAGCGCGTAGGGCATAGTACGGATGACCGCAAAAGGGGGTCATCGCACGCACATGTCATTTGCACGCACCGCTTCAATGTCAGTGTTAAGGCTTGGAGATTAGACATGGCTACTGAAAAAGTCTCCTACGGTTGGCAGGGCAAGATTGCTCGCGTCAACCTGACCACGGGAGAGGTCACCACGCAGTCCACCGATCCGTACAAGTACTTCTTGGGCGGCATGGGCCTCGCTAATAAAATTATGTATGACGAAGTGCCCGAGGGCACCGATCCGTTCAGCGAAGAGAGCAAAGTCGTTATGGCAGTCGGCCCGCTGACCGCTTCGGGCGTGCCGCTGGCTGGCCGCACGACGTTCTCTCATCTGTCCACCTACACCACCGATCACTTGGTTGTCGATTCCCATTGCGGCGGCATGATCGGCGCTAAGCTTAAGTTGGCCGGTTGGGACGCGTTGATCATCGAAGGCAAGTCCGACAAACCAATCTATATCAAGATTCTGAATGACCAGATTACCCTTGAGGATGCTTCCGACGAATGGGGCCTCGGCACCCGCGCTACCACCGAAGCTATCTGTCGTCGCGAAGGCAACCGCTTCTGCGTGGCTGCTATTGGCCCCGCAGGCGAGAACTTGCTGCCGTACGCATGCCTCATCAATTCCCGCAACCACTCCGCAGGCGCCGGCCTGGGCTCCATCCTGGGCTCCAAAAAGTGCAAGGCCATCGTCATTGAAGGCGACGGCAGTGTGAACGTCGCCGACCCGAAGGCCGTGGCCGAGCTTTCCGACTACATGATTTCCGACATCGTGGGCTCCAACAACAACCACGTCGTGCCCTCTACCCAGCAGGAATGGGCCGAGTACTACGACAAGGGCAGCCGTTGGACCGCGCGCAAGGGCCTGTACTGGGCTCAGGCGGAAGGCGGCGCCGTCGAGACCGGCGAGCCGAAGCCTGGCGAGCTGAACACGGTCGGCTACCGCTGCATGAAGTCCACCAAAGACGACGGCCCCGACGCCGAGAAGTACACCATCAAGATGAACGGCTGCCACAGCTGCCCGATTCACTGCTACTCCGACATGCGCATTCCCGGCTCCGCCGAGAAGGGCGGCTACGAGATCACCGGCAACACCTGCGTGCCTAACTTCCCATACCTGTACATGATTCCTATTTTGGGTGAACAGGCCGGCGGTGTGAAGAACAACTCCGAGGACGGCGTCATTTGGAACCAGGTCATCGGCTCTACCGTTGACGACCTTGGCCTGTGGTGCAACTACGCGCAGCTCTACCGCGATATCGCGCACTGCGTGGCAAAGGGCATCTTCAAGCGCGTGCTGCCCGCAGAGGAATACGCCATGTTCGATTGGGACGCGTTCAAGAACAACGATCCGTCCATCATGCCGAAGCTGCTGCGTCATATCGCGCAGAACGACAACGAGATGAGCTACATCGCGCACGGCCCCATCGTGTGGTGCAAGCGCTGGGACGACATGGAGTGGTTCGACACCACCGCGAGCTGCTTGATCAACTACCGCGGCTGGCCCGTGCACCATGCGCACGAGTGCTTCGGCCAGGTTGGCGCCGTGTACAACATGATGTTCAACCGCGACGATATGATTCACTCCGCCGTTAACTTCCAGGGCTGCGGTCTGCCGATTGAAAAGAAGCGCGAAATCGCCAAGGAAGTCTGGGGCGGCGAAGACGCCATCGACGAGGACAAGAACTACACCCCGATGAACGAGCACAAGGCGAAGTTCTGCTGGTGGTCCATCGTCACCGACGTGCTGCACGACTCGCTCACCCTGTGCAACTGGGTGTGGCCGATGACCATGAGCCCCTCGAAGACTCGCGATTACCGTGGCGACCTCGACCTGGAATCCAAGTTCCTGAAGGCCGTTACCGGCGAGGATATCTCCACCGACGAGCTGTACAAGCGCGGCGCCGCCATCATGACCCTTCAGCGCGCGAACACCATGCGCGGCATGAAGACCAACGACTTCCGCGGCGTGCATGACGTGTACACGCAATGGGCGTTCACGAAAGACCCGGACATCCAGCCGTTCACCGCTGGCACCGACAAGATGGAAAAGGAAGACTTCCAGACCGCTCTTACCATGGTGTACAAGCAGTTCAACTGGGACGAAAAGACCGGTGCACCAACGGCCGATTGCCTCGATGACTACAACCTGACCGACGTGAAGGAAGACCTCCAGTCGAAGGGCCTGCTCTAACCAACCCCCGCAGGCGGCAAAACCTCCCCATTGCTGCCTGCTATCTCCTCCCCAATAGCCCTTTCGCGGTGCCTCAACGAGGCGAAATCGCGAAAGGGCTTCTTTTTTGGCAAAATAGGTCGGTTTTAGGGCGAATCCATCGATGCCAATACGTCAAAAAGCCCCATGATGCAAGGTTTACTTTGCATCATGGGGCTATAGCCTAGACATGCAGGGCCCAAAGAAGGCTTACAACAGCGAAAAGACGCCCGAGAGCATTCTTCCCCGCCCTAAAACCGACCCATTTTGCCAAAAAGGAGGCAATTGACGGATTGACCACTTTTCAAAGAGGCCGATTGCGCAGAATTGCGCGCATAACATCGACGTTGATCAAGGGAAGAATCCCCATAGTTCACCATAGCTCATAAAGCATGGAAGGGCGGGCGCGTACGTCGCAGGGACGCTTGGAACGTTGCCCCAGAGACGTGCGCACCCGCCCTTCCGTAGACGAGCCACAATAAAGGTTAGAAGCTCGAGAGATCGATCAATCCGAAATCGCGCAGCTGGTTGACGCAAGCGGCCAGCGCGTCGACTGCAAACGCAACATCATCGGCCGTGGTTTCGTCGGAAAGCGAGAATCTCACCGCGCCCTGAATGCGCGCCACGTCCAACCCCATGGCCACCAGCACGTGCGACAACTCGCCTTCGTGGCTCGAGCAGGCGCTGCCGCCCGATGCACACACACCGTGCTCGTCGAGCAATTCCACCAAGGCGGCGGAATCGACATTGGGAATAGCCATGTTCAGCGTGCCTGGCACGCGCGGCCCTATGCCATTCACGCAAGACCCGGGAATGGCGGCAAGAATGCGCTGCTGCAAATCGTCGCGCAGTTCTGCGATGTGCATCGCATCTTGCTCCATGCGCTTGCACGCAGCCTTTGCTGCCGCAGCCATGCCCACAATACCGGCCACGTTCTCGGTGCCGCCGCGCAGGCCGCTTTCCTGATGGCCGCCATCCATAAACGGCTCGATGGACGCGCCTCGGCGCACATACAGAAAGCCGATGCCTTTGGGCGCGTGGAACTTGTGGCCCGACACGCTGAGGTAATCGACGCCCAGTTCATCGACATTCACAGGAATATGGCCGAATGCCTGCACCGCATCGCAGTGGAAACGCGCACCCGAGCTATGAGCAATGCGCGAAAGCTCGGCAATGGGCTGGATGGTGCCCACTTCGTTGTTCGCGAGCATGGCCGATGCCAAATCGGTCGAAGAGCTGACGCGGGCCTCAAACGAGCCCCTGTCGACGAAACCGCGTTCGTCAACATCCGCGTACGCCACATCGAAACCGTCCTCGGCAAGCGCTCGAGCGCTGTTCAACACAGCAGGATGTTCGAACGCTGTGGTGACGAAACGCCCCTTGCGGCCGCGCTCGCGCATGCGAGCACGCATGCAGCCTTTGATGGCCCAATTATCCGACTCGGTTCCGCACGATGTAAAAAAAATCTCGTCGGCATGGGCTCCAATAAGCGCAGCGATTTCCGCGCGCGCCCGTTCAACGGCCGCGCGCGTCGTGCGCGCCTCGACATACAGTGCCGAGGGGTTGCCGAACTCGCCGCGCAAATACGGCTCCATGGCGGCGAACGCCGCATCGGACACGCGCGTCGTGGCGGCGTTGTCCAGGTACACCCGGCGTCCTTCGCATACGGCAGCCATGACGCTACTCCTTGGCCTCGGCCGCACGATGGCGCGATTCGATTCTCAAATCCACCATCTGGTCGCGCAACGAGCAATTTTCGCACAGCACGCAGTCGATCGACATATCGTCGCACGCATGCGGGCGGGCCAGCATATCCTCGTAAGTCGCGCCATTGCGAATAAGGAAATCGCCGCACATGCCCCGCACCGCGCACGTCGCATAGCGAGCGGTGTACGACTTGTCGCGCGGCACCGGGCCGCGCATTTCGGCAAGCCCCTCAGCAGTAAGAGCGGCAGCCTGCTCGACGGTTCGACCCTCTACCCAATGGGCAGCAGCGCAACCCGAGGCAATCATTGCCAAGCAGCCATGGGCGCGATACCCCGCTTCTTCGATCACGTGCGTTTCGGGATTCACGCGGGCGAACAGCTGCACGGCAACGGTGCCGTGTTTCGCCGAGCCGGCCATGCCGATGGCGTTCGCGCCCTCGGGCACGCCCGTTTTCTCGGTTTCGGCCACCAAGGCCAGCGCCTCTTCGGAATAGCCCTCGGTGCCGCGGTCTTGGTCGGTTTGGAACACGTCTCTCGTGCGAATATAAGGTTTGGCTACGGGCGCTCCACCCAGCATGTCTTCAGGTTTCATTGTCTCCCCCTTGATTATTGCAGTTCCTTGCGTCTTACACGTTCATATAGCGCTCGACCGAATACCATTCAGCAAGCGCTTTCGCCTGCGCATCGGACAAATAGTCGGTTGAATAGAAATAGTTGTCGCCATTGCTGGCTGAACACGTTTTAATGTCGGGGTATGCGCCCGATTCCTGAATGGAATTCCAGGCCGCCTCGATTTGCTCGCGCGTCATGAAATACGGCTTGTTCATGAGCGACGACGCAAGCATCGGGCGCGGATACAGCCGCGATTCGCTGCGCGCATTGTCGGCAAGCGTCAGCGCGTCGTCGCCCTCTTCGGCGAGAAACGCCCAGTGGGCATACGTGTCGGTCATGTAGTCGGAAGAATACAGGTAGGTCTGCTTGCCTTCCAGCACTTTGATGTCGTCGAGCTGCCATTCGGGCTCGTCGAGCTCATCGGTTGTCTCGGCGACTTCGGCAGGCGCTTCGTCCTGGGATGACTCGGCCACATCACCGGGCGCTTCGTCCTCGGCATCGCCTGCGGCCGCCGCATCTTCATCCGAAATCGCAGCCTGCTCGCCATCGCCGCTGGCGGCCTTCTGCTTTTCAGCGGCTTCTTGCGCGGCAGCCTCGGCCTCGGCAAGCTTCTGCGCGCGTTTGGCCGATTCCGCCTGCGCCGCGATAATCGCATCGAACGCGATGTCGCAGAAATCGACGGGCACCAAATGATCGGGCACCAAGCCCTCGGCCGCCCATGTTCCAGGCGTTGTGAGCTTGCCCGCATTGGAGCGCGAGCGAATCATGGCAAACGCCGCCGCAAGAGCATCGTGCTCGGCCTTCGCCTGGCGCTCTTCGGGCGACATTTCCTCGTAGGCTTCTTCTTCCTCGGCCTGCTTTTGCTCGGCCGCTCGCAAATCGGCGATGTCTTTGTCGGAAAGAACCTGCATCAGGAATTCTTCCTCGGGCGTCGGCGCGGCGGCATCGCCCACGTCGGCGGCACCCCCCTCGGCAACAACCTCGGGCGCATCGAATTGCTCGGCCCCCTCGGCCGTATCGGTCTGGGCCACATCCATGTCGGCCATACGAATCCCCCTTGAATCGCGTTGCGCGCAGTGCGCACCCCTTTTATCTAATAAAAATATAATCTTCTCCCCATAAAACGACGTGTACCCTCTTTTAGGGCATTTGTGAGGGTACAAATAAAGCACTATAATCGACGAGTTTTCAAGCCCAGGGTACGCGATAAGTACGCCGAATAGGCGTGCAAGGTACGGGGAGGGGATTATCGTGAATCGGGGACCGAAGAAAGCAGACGGCTTCAACACAGGGGGGTTCGCCGTCAATGTCACCAAGGAACAACTGAACGCGCTGTTTCCCACCGCATTGGGGCTCATGTTGGCCCGCACCGGCATGATCGTGGGAGCCTACGGCGGCTACGCAAGCACCGACGCGGGTATTTACACCGATGGAGCCTCGTTCATCTCGCTCGTGCCGCTCGTCATCGTGATGATATTCTTGGGCATCACCGAGAAGAAGATCCCCAAACGCGCCATCTTCCACATCACAAACGTCTGCGTTGCAATCGAAGCCGTGGGGCTTATCGCAGTCGGCCTCATAGAATGGCAGCCAGTCGATTATTTATATATGCATCTAACCGCAGCCACGCTGGTTACGTTCTCGGCCTGGATGTGCATGTTCTACTGGCTTCGCCGCTGCCGCGGCACGTCATGCGCCACCGCGATCATCATCGTGCTGGGCGCCATGATCCTCAGCGAAACGTCGCTGTACGTCTTCTCGTTCGTGCCGCATTACATCGAATGCTTGATCTTTGCCGGGCTTGTGCTGTGCCAATATCCCGCCGCAGCAGCCGCCCGCAAGCGAGCCTTGCCCGCCGACGCGCAGTTGCCGTCGGTTTCGCGCGGATATTTCCACTTTGCGCAGAAGAACGCCGACAGCGTGCGATTCCTCGCAATTATTGCCGTGGGGTCGTTCGTCATGTCTATCGCCATCGGCATTTTGAAAGGTTTCCCCGACGGCGCAGCCATCCCCTTCACGCCCGTCACGCGCTTCTTCTATACACTTGTAATCGATGCCGTGTTCATCGGTCTACTGGTAGCAACGCTTATTGGCCGCAAAAACACCATGACTATCGGCACATGGCTCATCCTGCAAGCGCTTGGCACCATCGCCTTGATTTTGTTCGCAGCATTCCCCGACAGGCTCGACCTAGGCGCAGTTTTCGGCAATTCAATGAACGTCACCATGACGGGCTTCATCCTGTATCTGATCATCGCGTTTTCAAGCTACGGCCACCGCGACACCTACTATTACGCCATCGCAGGCTGGTCGGTGTTCATTTTGCCGCGCTCGATCATGCGCGTATCGAGCCTCGAGATATACGAAAGATTCCCCTCCGACGCATTCCCCGCAGTCATATGCGGAGCCCTCTTGCTGCTGTCGGCCCAGTTCATTTTCCTGCAATTCCTCATGCTGGAACGCGACGAGACGGCTCAGACGAAGGCGGCCGCGATGAGCGTTCAAAAGCTGCTTGGCATTAAGGAAAAGGCCGCTCCGGCTTCGGAAATGCGACGCGCCATTACGGAAGAAAGCGCACGCGCCATGCAAAAGCAATTCCTGCTTTCCGACCGCGAAACCGAGGTGCTCACGCTGTACGCCATGGGCCTGACGCAAGCCAAAATCGCTGAGAAACTGTGCATCGCGCAAGGAACCGCGCACACGCACATCAAACGCATCTATTCGAAGACCGACCTGCACTCAAGGCAAGCCCTCATCGACTATATCGAGCAATACGCCGACTAGGCTGGCGCCAGCCCCAGGCGCCTGAGGCCAAATGGACAAGAAGTCTTCCCTCCGATTCGCGCCCCTGGCCGAGGTCACCGGTGTTCATATTTGCTTTTCATTTCAATACGAAACGCAGCCTTCAACATGCCTAAATGGCATGTTGAATACCTTACTATGCGGCCGAGCGGCC
>CALBLG010000091.1 GCA_937895975.1 uncultured Slackia sp. | reverse complement strand
CGAGCAGCTTCAGGGCGCTCCTTCTCGTGTACTGCTTCATGTCTAATCCTCCTATTTTTCAGTTCCCGTATCCCTCGGCGCAGTTCTGCGCTTGTCAGAAAACTATAAGCCTATAGGCAATAATCAGCCTATACAGTTTATTATTTTTCTGAACAATCGCCCATACGATTCAAGATGACTTGTTTTGTATAGGCGGTGATTTAATGAGGTACTTCGAGATAGGCCAGCGCATACGGCGCTATCGCAAGGCGTGCGGGTTGTCACAGGAGGCGCTGGCGGGAAGGGCAGGAATCTCCGTCACCCATATGAGCCACATCGAGACAGGCAACACGAAGCTTAGTCTTCCCGTTCTCAGCAAGATTGCAGAGGAGCTGTCTGTAAGCGTAGACGCCCTGCTGACGGATACGTCGAAACCCGATAAAGCGGTGCTTTCTGCGGAAGTGCAGGAAATTCTTGACTCGTTCGAGGTCGATGAGCTGCCTGTAGCAACTGAGGTGCTTCGGGCGCTGCGAGATGCGATGGCGAAACGACGGAATGGGAGTTAATTAGAGCCTTTAGAAGTTGCAAAAAAGTTGCAACTTGACTAAATGAAAAGGACAAACCACTCATTTATGAGGCGGTTTGTCCTTACTGTCAGATGTTGCCGTGGCATACAAACATAATTCGATGGATGAACTGGCGATTCGGCATAATGCTCCATTCATTAGTTTCTTTAAGAATGTTTATTAGTTACTTTTAGCTAGCAAGGTGCTGAGGTACTCTTAGTGATTAAATAAATGTTAAATCCATAGGTATACTTAATAGCTTTTATTTACAAAGCTCCCAAAAAGTAACTGCACTTGCTGCTGCAACGTTCAAGCTATCGACACCAGGCCGCATGGGAATGCGCACTGTGTAATCGCATCCCGCAATGGTGCGATGCGACAGCCCGTCGCCCTCGGTGCCGAACACGAGCGCAAGCTTGTCAACGGCCGCGAGCTGCGGCGCGCCAAGCGGAATAGAATCGTCGGAAAGCGCCATGGCCGCCGTTTTGTACCCCAACGCACGCAGGCGCTCAAGCCCCGCCGCGGGCCAATCGTGCACGCTTTCTCCGATGCGCGTCCACGGCACCTGGAACACGCAGCCCATCGACACGCGCACCGCGCGACGGTACAGCGGATCGCAGCACGTCGGGGTCACCAGCACGGCATCGATTCCCATGGCCGCCGCCGAGCGGAAAATCGCGCCCACATTCGTATGGTCGACAATGCCTTCCAGCACCGCGATGCGCCTGCGGTCTGCATCGTGCATGTTGCCCACTTCGCCCGGGTCCATCTCGCCAGCCGCAACCGCCGCAGCGCGGGCCGCCTTCTCTGCATCGACTTGCGCCAGCAGCTCTTCGACGCTTGGCAGCTGCGGGCGCCTGCACGACATAAGAATGCCGCGCGTCACCGCAAAACCCGTCAAACGTTTCGCCTCGTCATCAGGCACGACGAACACCGGCAGCCCGCCCGGCTCGGCGCATGCGGCTTCGGCCCGCGCCACAATCTCGCGCGTTCGCCCCACCCATTCAGGCGTCATCAGCATCGACAGCGGCTGCACGCCGCCAATCAGCGCCCGATCGATGACCTTCTCGCTTTCCACAATGAAAATGCCCTTCTCGGGCTCAAGCTTGTTGCGCAGCTGTGCCTCGGTAAGCCGGGCGAACACGTCCAAACGCGCGTCATCGAGCGAGTCGAGTTCGATATAGGGCATTTTCACTCCTCAAACGAAATGAGCCAGTCTTAGAACTGGCTCATTGTGACACATATTTCAGACCTCACGCCAACGCGCATTGGCACGCGGCGGCGCCTGGCAAATGCTCCAAGCATGTGCCAGGCACAGGTGAGCCGCTTCCCCGTAGCGACCAATCACCCGCAAAGCCTATTCGGCCTGCCCGTCTTCCGGCTTCGGCGTAACCCAGAATTCCACCTGGTTGATGCGGCGCGCGTCCATAGAACGCACCACGAAGCGCACCTTCGTGCCGTCTTCGACGTATTGCGCCTCGTCGCCCACATCGGGAATGCGGTCAAGCACATCGAGCAGCAGGCCGCCGAGCGTTTCGTATTCCGTGAAATTCTCAGCCTTGAAGCCCATGCGCTCGGCGAAGTCGTCAATGGGGCACGCGCCCGTCGTCACGAAATGGTTCGGCGATACCTCGGTAAGAGAGTCGTTCATGCCATGAGCGTATTCGTCGTCGAAGTCGCCCACGATTTCCTCGAAGATATCCCCCATGGTTACCAGGCCCGACGTTCCACCGTGCTCGTCGACCACCAGGGCGATCTTTGTCTTCTCGCGCTTCAGCACCTTCAAAAGCTTCACGGCGGGCATGCTTTCGGGCACCGCCACGATGCGGCGCACGCGCACGTCTTCCATCGTCGACTCGGGCGACAAGTTGTACAAATCTTTCACGCTGACGAAGCCGACGATGTCGTCCTTGTCGCGACGATACACGGGGAATCGCGTAAATTTCGCCTCGGCCACGATGCGCATGTTTTCCTCGAGCGTATCGCCCATGCACAGGCACACCATGTCGGGACGCGGCGTCATAAGCGATTCGGCATCTTTATCGGCAATGTCGAAAATGTTGTCGACGAATTCATTTTGCTCGGGCGCAATAAGGCCGCTTTCGGTGGATTCGTCGATCAGAAGCTTGATTTCGTCGTCGGTGTACACCTCGTGCTCGTTGGCCGGGTCGTGGCCGGCCAGGCGCACCACCGCGTTCGTGATGCCGTTGAACAGCACCATGATGGGGTACGTTATTTTATAGAACGCCATCAGCGGACGCGCCGTGAACAGCGCATAGCGCTCGGTGGCGAAAATGGCGAACGACTTGGGAATAAGCTCGCCGGTCACCACATGCAGCGTAGTCATAATGAAGTAACCAATGGCCACGGCGACCACGCTAATAACCGCCTCGGGCAGGCCAAGCAGCACGAACAGCGGGCGAATGAGCGCCGAAAACGCCGGCTCGCCCAACCAGCCAAGCGCCAGCGACGCAAGCGTAATGCCCAACTGGCAGGCCGACAGATATTTGTTCACGTTCAGGGCGATTTCCATGGCGGCTTTCGCGCCCGGCTTGCCCTCCTCTACCGCAAGTTCGAGCTGCGATTTGCGCACGCGCACCAGCGCGAACTCGGCAATAACGAAAAACGCGTTCATTGCCAGGAAAAACACGACGAGGACAAGGCTTATGCCAATGGACATGAGCTGAAATTCACCCTTTCAAAAAGGCCGCCTCGCGGGCGGCCCACCTTCGCGATATGCGATTGTTGTTAATACGGATTCTACTATACCGAAAACGCCGAACGCGCGGCGCTCGCCAGGCACAACTTTGCCCAACCGTTACAAAAAGCCCGCATAGGGCTTTCACCGAAGCTGAGCCCATCGCCATTCAAAGACAGCACCAAGCCATGCGGCCCAGGCCCTATCGCCCCACAAGTTTGTCGCTGCCGGTTTTCCAATCGAAATGCACGCTGAGGCAGCGCAGCATAACCACGCACGCCACGCACAGAATCGCCGCAAGCGTGTCCTGCGCCCCATACGTCACCAGCAGCACGTACAAAAACGACCCCGCAAGCGCTGCAACCGCGTAAAAGTTGCTGGCTTTGAAGATGCCCGGCACCTCGCCCACGGCAACGTCGCGCAGAGCCCCGCCGCCCACTGCGGTAAGCACGCCGAGCGCGATAGACATCACGAAGCCCGCGCCGCAGGTGAACGCCTTGCTGGCACCCGCCACGGCAAACAGCCCCACCGAGAGCGCATCGCCCACGAACACCACCGAGTCGATGCGGTCGAACACCCGGCGAAAGAAGAACACGCCCACGCACAATGCGATGCATGCCAGCAGCAAATACGGGTGCGACATGAAATACACCCCATGGCTTTGCAGCAAAAAGTCACGGAACATGCCGCCGCCATAGCCCGTGACCAGGCCCAACACCGTAACGCCGACAATATCGAGCTTGCGGTCGCACGCGAACAGCGCACCGGTAAGCACGCCCACGACCACCGACAGATAGTCGATGAACGCCGGCACCACGCCGCCACTCGTCCAAACAAGCGTCACGATATGTTCAGTAATGAAGTCCACTGGGCTCCTTTTCTAAGAAGGGAAGGCGTTCCTCACCCAAGGTCGGCGAGCAGGCGGGACGGGGAACTGCCCCGCCCGTTGACGATGCGCATCGTTCGGCAGAACGATGCGCCCTAGTAAGGCTCGTCGAGCGGCGCATGCGCCTTCACGTCGAGCGACAAGTCGGCAAACTTGCCTTGGGCGAAACGGTCGCGCGCCACTTCGGCAATCATGGCTGCCTGGTCGCCGCATGCGGAAAGCGGCGGCATGGTAAGACGCACGCCGAGTTTCTTGCACATCTTCTCGTATGCGCCGCGCAACATGGGGTTCGCCGCCACGCCGCCGCCTAGGCAAAATTCCTTCGCGCCCGTTTCCAGAAGCGCCGACTTCGCCTTGGCCACCTGTACATCGACCACCGCGGCTTCGAAGCTCGCGGCTATATCGGGCATGTTCAGCTCGCGGCCAGCTTGCTGCTCTTTGTGAATATAGGTGGTCACGGCCGTTTTCAAACCCGACAGGCTGAACCGCAAATCGCCCGAATGCATGAGCGCGCGCGGGAACGCGATGGCCTTGGGATTGCCTTTCGCGGCCAGCTTCGAAATGATGGGGCCGCCTGGATAGCCCAGGCCGAGCGCCTTTGCCACTTTGTCGAACGCCTCGCCCACCGCATCGTCGATGGTGGACCCAAGCGTTTTATAGTCGCCCCAGTCGCGCACGTGCACCAGCATGGTGTGGCCGCCGCTCACCAGCGACACCACCATGGGCGGGCGCATGTCGGGCTCGGCAATGCGGTTCGCATACAGGTGGCCTTCGAGATGGTTCACGCCGATGAGCGGCTTGTCGGCGCCCCACGCCGCGCCCTTCGCGAACGCAAGGCCCACCACCAAAGCGCCCACCAGGCCCGGAGCATATGTCACGGCCACGGCATCGAGGTCGCGCCAACGCAGGCGTTCTACGCCAAGCGACGCTGCGGCCGTCGCCAAGCATTCGTCGCACACGCCGCAAATGGCCTCGATGTGCTTGCGGCTGGCGATTTCTGGCACCACGCCGCCAAAGCGCGAATGGAAATCGATTTGGCTGGCAACCACATCAGAATGCAAGCCGCCCTCGCCATCGATAATGCTCGCGGCGGTTTCGTCGCATGAACTCTCGATGGCCAAGATCAGCGGACGTTTGGCATCGGCCAGCGTCGCTGCGGCCCGGACCTGCTCGGGCGCACCCGATACGGCGCTCACCTGCAGCTCCATGCCTGCAACCACTGGCGCCGCCGCATCGGCAGGTGCCGCCGCGTGCGGAAGCGGGCCCGTCATGATCACGGCATTTTCGCGATCGGAATAATAATGGGGGCGCACACCAATGTTCGCCAGGCCGAGATTTTCATAGAATGCCTGCGCGCCCGTATTCGACTCGCGCACCTCAAGGGTCATCTCGGTGGCGCCCAAATTGCGTGCATCGGAAGAGACGAGCGAGATAAGCTCGGCCGCAATGCCCCGGCGGCGATAGGCAGGGTGGGTTGCGTTTTTAACAATTTGCACTTGGCCAGCACCGATCCAACCGCCGCAATAGCCCACGAGCTTTCCTCCGTCGTATGCCGCCCACCACGTGCGATCGCGACGAGGCAATTCGTCGGCCACAAGCGAAGTGCCCCACGCGTCGCTGCCCATGCACTCGCGCTCCATAGCGGCAACATCGGCAGCATGCGACGCATCAAGCGGACGATACTCGATATTAGTGGGGGCGCCCGCCATTTCGGCCACCACGGCCGCGCGGTTCTCGATTGCCGCCGACACCACGTTGGCGTGCTGCACGCCGCTTGCAAGGTCGCGCGGAGCCGACGCCTCAGCGGCCGACGGCGCCTCTTTCGCGAGACGAATGCGCTCGTTTTCTTCGGCATCAGACAGGCGCGTGTATACGGGCAGCAACACCGAGGGGTCGCCAGGACGCAACGCCACGGGGGCCGAATCGCCCGCCGCGTGTGCGGCGGCCGCGTTCGACTGCCCATGCCACGCGGAATCGGTCACATCGATGGCGCCCGCCTTCAAACCCGCTTGGGCCGCCAGCAGCAGGCCCGTGCCCGAAACGGCCCAAAGCTCCTCGTCGCACACGGGGCCGACAGGTTCAAAGATATCGCGGTATTTCACCAAGGCATCGCCAAGAATATGAAGCTCGCCAGAATGCGGGGACAGTTCGGCCGTGCGGGCCTCGATCCATTGCGACGCATCGGCGGCCTTCACCACGGCATCGGTCGTAAGACGGCAAACATCCTGGTCAGACACATCGAACAGCGCCGGATACACTTCCTTGCGCATGGCATCGGCGACCACCAGCACACGGCCGCGCACGCCTTCCGCATGCGCTCGCCATGCAATGGCGTCGAGAGTCGACACGCCATACAAAGGCACCTCAAGCGCCGAGGCCGCACCCTTCGCCGCGGCCATGCAGATGCGCACGCCCGTGAAGCTTCCCGGCCCGCGCCCGCACACCACGGTCGCGATGTCGGCTTTCGCAACGCCCGCATCGGCGAGCGCCGCATCGACCTCGGAGAGCAATATGGTGTTGCTTGCGCGATGCGCCGCAACTTCGCGATGGGCGACCACCTTAACCGCGATGCCCTCGATGCGCCCAACGCCTACGGCCACGACCTCGTTCGCCGTATCGAATGCCACAATATATTCGCCGCGCGCAGCGGCCTCGTTTTGCATGCACACAGGCCATGCACCTTTCATGGCGGCTGGAAAACCGCCGCGATTCACGTTATAATGCAAAGCGTACTGGCAAAGCCCGTCCTGTTAGTTGCTAGCTGCTAGGACACACGGGCGGCGCAGGTACAGTTGAATTGGTTGGGTCGGTTAGCTCCGGCCCTTCTTTTTTCTCCCTTCGTCATCCGTTAGCACGTTCGACTTCATTTCTCGCCAGACTTCTAAAACGAAACCTGCTATTGTGGCGACCGCTGCTGCGGCAAACAAAATTCTTTCGAACATAAGCGTGTCTCCTTTCGAAAAAGAAGCGCACGCCCGCTTCCGGACTTCACCAGCACAAGCCGCAATTCTACCATCGCGCATCGCCGCGGCGCAGGCGGCTTGCTTCAATACAAAGAATCGCCCGCAAGCCATACCTGCGGGCGATTCCCATCAGCATATTTTCCGCGAATTACTATGCCTCGTTCGCGCGACGCAGCGCAGGAACCGCTTGGCGAAGCGCATGGGCAAGGCTTACGCCAACGACCACTTTAATGGCGTCGAGCACGATAAACGGCGCGATGCCCGCAAGAAACGCCGCCATGGGGTCCATGCCCGCCACGGCCATCAATTGCGCCCAACCACACGCATACGAGATAGCCAGCAGCACGAAGGCAGCCACGTATTCGCGCACCAAGCCGAGTACCTTCGACTTGGGGGCGCGCCATGCCTTCAGCACCAGCACCGCAGCGATGGTTCCCAGAACGAAGCCGATGATGAAGCCGCCCGTGGGGCCCAAAACCGAAGCCAAGCCGCCCTTCATGCCAGAAAACACCGGCACGCCAATCGCGCCAAGCGCCACATAGCCAGCGACGCTGACAACCGCCTCGCGCGCCGGGAACAGCAGCACCACAAACGCGAGCATCATGGTTTGCAGCGTGAACGGAATGGGGCCAAGCGGCACCGTAACCCATGCGCTCACCGCCAGAAGCGCGATGGCCAAACCGCAAAACGCGACCGATTCCGACCGCTTGAGCGACTGCTTCTTCTGCATAAATAAAACCCTTCCCTTGGTTTTGGGACTTGAGCCCTTCACTAATGCGAGAGCACTTTACCACGCGATAGTGCGCGGCGAAAGCAATATAACCGAAACAGACGAGATTTTTACGAAGAGAGGACCCAGGCACGTGGACTTTCGCTGCCGTGGCTGAAATCGAAGGGTTAGTGCACCATGTTCCCGCAAACCCGAACAACTAATGCCTTGCAGAAAAGCGTGACCTGGGGTTTTGCAGCCCGCATTGAGGCATTCCCGCGTTTTTAGGAAAGGAATCTGCACTAAGCCTGCGTTTTCCGCCATTTGCTAGCTCGAAATACGGAAGTGGTGCACTATCCCTGCGTTTTTTACCAGGAAAACGCCCACGTGGCAGACAGGACCGAAAGGCACCTAGCGGCGACGCGACCAACCCTATAAACCCGAGAAGAGCCCGCACTTGAAACAAAAAAGACCGGCTATGAAGCCGGCCTTTCCAAATTCGAATGGTGCCCGAGGCGAGAGTCGAACTCGCACGTCTTTCGACAACGGTTTTTGAGACCGCCGCGTCTGCCATTCCGCCACTCGGGCGCGAAGCTGCATTATACCCGATGATTCTCAATTCGCAAAGCACGTTTTCGAAACTCGAGCGAAAAATGTTCGCAGCCCAGTCCAATACAACGATGGAAACTAGATGGTAACAAACCCGTTGCCCATTTTAATTGAACACGATGTCGCAATAAAATACTCACACTGTTCTATTAACCATACATATGTAAGGTAGCCATGACCGCAGTCAATTCCGAATGTTCCCTGAAGCTTAATGTTGGTATCGACGTGGGCTCGACCACGGTAAAAGCCGTCGTGCTCGACGCACTCACGGGCGAAACGCTCTTCGAAACGTACCGCCGCCACGGCGCGCGCCAAATCCAAACAACCGCTGCGGTACTCGACGAAATTGCGCGCCGCTTCCCCAAGGCGGCCATCCGCGTGGCCCTGTGCGGCTCGGGGTCTGAAGACATAGCCGAAGCAATAGGCGCTCCCTTCATTCAAGAAGTGGTCGCGAGCGCCGTTTCGGTCGGTGCGCTGTATCCGCAGGCGAATTGCGCCATCGAACTGGGCGGACAAGATGCCAAGATGATTTTCTTCCGCCACGACGAATCGACCGGCGGCCAAGAAGTGGCCGATATGCGCATGAACGGAAGCTGCGCGGGCGGCACGGGAGCGTTCATCGACGAAGTGGCCGAGGTGCTGAACATCCCCGTGGAGCATTTCGACGAGGCCGCCGAAGCAGGCAGCTGCGTCTACGACATTTCGGGCCGATGCGGCGTGTACGCGAAAACCGACATTCAGCCGCTGCTCAACCGAGGCGTCGAGAAAAGCGACTTGGCCCTTTCGACTTTCCACGCCATCGCCAAACAAACGCTCGGCGGCCTGGCCCAGGGTCTGGAAGCAAAGCCCCCCGTGGTGTTCTTGGGCGGCCCGCTTACTTTCAACCCACGGCTCATCGAGGTATTCAAAGAGCGCCTTCATCTCGCCGAAGACCAGGCGATTGTCCCTGACCACCCTGAAACCATGGTCGCGCGCGGCGCAGCGCTCTCGCTTTCGGGCATGTTCGCAAACGTCGACGCGCGTCTCGACGCGGCTTCGGCGCACGCGAAGCTCGACGGCCTCGAGCAAAAGATTGGTTCCAAGCCCGCTGGCGACCCCTTGTTCGCCAATCAGGAGGAACGCGACGAATTCGAAAAGCGCCACGGCGCCGCGCGCACCCCGGGCGGTGTGAAGCGCGCGGCCGAGCTGGCCGACGAAAACGGCACAGTGCGCGTGTGGCTTGGCATCGATTCGGGCAGCACCACCACGAAGCTCGCCATCGTCACCGACGACGGCGAGCCCATCGACAGTTTCTACGCCTCCAACGAGGGCGAGCCTCTTGCCATTGCGCGCGACGCACTTGTAGCCCTGCGCGAGCGATACAGCGCGGCCGGCCTTGCGCTCGACATCGCCGGCGTTGGCGTGACGGGCTATGGCGAAGAGCTGTTCGCAAGCGCGCTTTCGGCCGATTGCCACACCGTGGAAACCGTCGCGCATGCGCGCGCGGCAACGCAGTTCGTGCCCGACGCGACCTTCGTTCTAGACATCGGCGGCCAAGACATGAAAGCCCTTTGGATTGAAGACGGCGTGGTGCGCGACATCGTGGTGAACGAGGCATGTTCGAGCGGTTGCGGATCGTTCCTCGAGAACTTCGCGCAATCGCTCAACATTCCCACCGAGCACATCGCCGAGGCCGCATTCCGAAGCGAAAACCCCGCGCTTTTGGGCAGCCGCTGCACGGTGTTCATGAATTCGAGCATCGTAAGCGAGCAGAAAAACGGACGCACGCCCGACGACATCATGGCGGGGCTGTGCCAGTCCATCATCAAAAATGTGTTCACAAAGGTCGTGCGCGTGTCGAATCTCGATTCGCTCGGCGATAAAATCGTGGTGCAGGGCGGCACGTTCGCGAACGACGCGGTATTGCGCGCGCTCGAACTGCACCTGGGCCGCAACGTGACCCGCGCGCCATACCCAGGGCTCATGGGCGCCATCGGCGCCGCGCTTATCGCGAAGGAACGCAGCGATGGAAGCCCCAGCTCGTTCATCGGGCTCGATGCGCTGGATTCGTTCGACTTCACCACCCAAGCGAATATGCCATGCGACAAATGCGCGAACCATTGCGCGCGAACCATCGTGTCGTTTTCCGACGGGCGCGCGTTTGTCACGGGCAATCGTTGCGCGCGCGGCGAAATCGAAGGCAGCGCCACCGCCAAGCCCACCACGCGCGGCATCAAGCCAACCAACCTTTTTGCGGAACGCGAGCACCTTTTGTTCAAGGAGTGGCCCGTCGAGGCCCTCTGCGAAAAGCGCGGCATAACCATCGGCCTGCCGCGCGTGCTCGCCCTGTGGGACACCGCGCCGTTTTGGACCACCCTCCTTCGCGCGCTCGGCTTCGACGTGCGCCTTTCACGCCGCAGCGTGCGCTCTATATACGAAGACGGGCTGCCCTCGGTAACGTCGGACACCATCTGCTTCCCCGCGAAGCTCGTGCATGGACACGTGCGCCAGCTTGCCCGCGAAGGCGTCGACCGCATTTTCATGCCCATAATCACCACCGTGCCCACCGAAAACCAAGCCGACACCAGCGTGTCGATGTGCGCTGTGGTAAAGGGCTACCCCATGGTAATTAAAAGCAGCGACGATCCCGAACGGGAATGGAACATCCCATTCGACACGCCGCTGTTCCACTGGTTTTCGACCGCCGACCGAGACCACCAGCTTTCGGACTATCTGAACAAGGCGTTCGGAATTAATCAGAAAACGGCGCAGGCGGCCATCGAGCTTGCCGATGCTGCGCAGCACGAATTCAAAAACACTCTGCTCAGACGAGGACAAACGGTTATTGACGAAGCTCGCGACAACGACACCTATGCCATCGTACTCGCAAGTCGCCCCTACCATAACGACCCGCTGGTCAACCACCACCTGCCCGAAATGTTCTGCAAACTGGGCCTGTCGGTGTTGCCGCCCGACGCGGTACCCGGGGTCGATAATGTCGACCTTTCGAAGAGCCGCATCGACGTGGTGAACAATTTCCACGCACGCATGCTGGGAAGCGCGCTTATCGCCGCAGACAGCCCCCATCTGGAATACGTGCAGCTCGTGAGCTTCGGTTGCGGCCACGATGCCTATCTCAGCGACGAAATAACCCGCCTGATGCGCGAGCGGTCGAACAAAACGCCGCTCATATTGAAAGTGGACGAAAGCGACGCCGAGGGCCCGCTCCGCATCCGCGTGCGCTCGTTCGTCGAAACCGTGGACGCGCGCCGCGCCCGCCAGGACAAGCCCGTCGAACCCGCCGAGCTGCCCGACCCCTACCCGCAGAAATTCACCAAGGCGCACCGCCGCGAGAAGGTTATCCTCATTCCCAACACCTCGCACGCGTTCTGCCGCCTTATGAGCTCGGTATTCTGCCGCCAAGGCGTGCGCGCCGTGCCGCTCGATCTTGGTCGCGAACGCGCAATCGAACTGGGCAAGCAATACGTTCACAACGACATCTGCTTCCCTGCGCAAATGACGATCGGCGAAGCGCTTGCCGCACTCGAAAGCGGCCAGTACGACGACGCGGACGTGGCCATCGGCACAGGCAAATACATCGGCGACTGCCGCCTTACGCACTACGCCGCGCTGCTGCGCAAGGCGCTCGACGACGCGGGATACGCGCACGTGCCCATCATCACCAACGACGACGTGGACTCGCATAACTTGCACCCTGGATTCAAAATGAACCTGGCGAGCGCCATTCGCATCGCCATGGGCCTGCCCATGATCGACGCGCTTGAGGCGCTGCTGCGCCGCATGCGCCCCTATGAACTGGTCCCCGGTTCGGCAAACGCCGCATTCGACCAGGCCATCGACGCCGTGATGAACGGTATGGAAGCCCACGGCGTTGCTGGCGCGAAACGCGGCTTCAAGCAGGCCATAGACATCATGAGCACCGTGGAATACGACCGCAGCAATCGCCGTCCCACCGTGCTCATCGTAGGCGAGTACCTGCTCAACTTCCATCCAGGCGCGAACCGCGACATCGAGGCGTACCTCGAGCGCAACGGCTTCGAAATTATCGAAGCCCGCATGACCGACGTCATTCGCAAAACCTATTTCTACCAAGATGCCCAATCGCGCGAGTTCCACGTTACCCGCCCGGCGAGCAAAGTGGGCTTCAACCGCATCGCCAATATGCTGTTCGAGCACGCGCACGACGTATGCGACCGCATCGGCGCGGCGCACCCGCTCTATGAGGCGCCCTGCCGCATGCCCGAACTGGTAAAGGCGAGCGATCCCATCGTGCATCACACGTTCGACGCGGGCGAAGGCGTGCTTATTCCCGCCGAAATTCTGCACCACGCCGCGCGGGGCTGCACATCGTTCGTCATCCTGCAGCCCTTCGGCTGCCTGCCGAACCACATTGTGGGCCGAGGTATCGTCAAGCAGCTCAAGCAGCGCTACCCCCATGCCAATATCTTGCCGCTCGACTACGACCCCGACGTGAGCTTCGCCAATGTCGAAAACCGCCTGCAGATGCTGGTGATGAGCGCAAAGTCGAGCACCGCGACGGGAGGCGCCCATGGCAAGGCCTAAAAAAGATCAGGCAGCGTGCGCCGAAGAACGCCTGATAGACGCTTTTTGGGAATTGCTGCGCGACCGCCAACTACGCGCGATTACCGTGCGCACCATCGTGGAGAAAGCGGGCGTGAACCGTGGAACGTTCTACTACCACTTCGCCGACATCGATTCGCTGATTCACTGCGCGCTCGAGCGCGAGTTGGTGACGAAGCATTCGCTCATCCACGAAATGTTGCTGCTGGTTTCGGGGTCGATCGACGAAATTCCGCCCGAAGAAGCGAACCGCCACATGCATCGAACCGCGCTGCTCATACAGAGGGGCGGAACCGAACGCGTCATAGACGAGATCATGGATATCGCCATCAACGTCTGGCAAGCGGCGCTGTGCCCGAATGGCGAGGCGCTCAACGAGCAAACGACGCTGTTCGTGCGCTACAACATCAGCGGCATCGTGGGAATGTTCTCGTCATTCGCCCGCAACGAGAACCCACCGGAATTTTCAACCATCGCGAACTTCCAGAAATGGAATGCCGTCAACACTGTCGAGGCGATTTGCAAGTTGCAAGGCGTCCAGAAAGAAGAGGTGCTGCAACGCATCCAAACCGCGTTGAATATCTCGTCGCAAGAATAGAAGAGATGCGACTCACCCTGCGCCGAAGGGGCCTGACCAGATTTTCTCACAACGTTCCAGGCGTTCGAAAATCCGATCAGGCCCCTTCGA
>CALBLG010000090.1 GCA_937895975.1 uncultured Slackia sp. | reverse complement strand
ACGTCCTTTTGCGATGCGACATACAGCGCGCGCAGATTGTTGTCTTCTCTGTTCGTCGCTTTGGTTCATATAATTCCTTATCCGTCGCGCGACTGCGTTGTATTTTGTCGACGCCCCATACACGATTCAAGAAGCCGGGTTGTTGCGGAACGTTCGTGCGGTGTTGAATACTCGGAGCATTTAAACACGTTTGGGGAAAGCGGCGTGACGCAAGGCCTCCATCGTGTTTTGTTATACTCGCGGCATCGCCGCGAAATGCGGCTTTTGGTGTTTGATGATAAGGCGGATTCATGCTCATTGATGCACTCACGCGCGCGGTTCGCGAAAGCGGCGCGATTGCCACGGTCTACGACAAGCTCGACGCGGGCGCCGACGCGGCGCTCGGCATAGCGTCGTCGGCGCGCGCGTTCGCCGTTGCCGCTCGCTTCGCCGATACGGCTCAGCCAATGCTGGTAATCGTGCCGGGCGAGGAATCGGCTCAGAATTTCGCGCGATCGCTCGCGGCGTATGTGGGTGACGAAACGGTCTTGCATTTTCCCGCTCGCTCCGATTATCCCTTCGCGCCCAAGCATCCCGACGCGCGCGAAGTAGCCCGCCGCACGGCCGCGGGTTGGGCGCTTCAGCGTGGGGAAGAGAAAATCGTGGTGGCAAGCGGTGCGTCGCTCGTGCGTGCGCTGCCTCCGCGCGACGAGCGTGTATTCGCGCCGCTGTTGTTCAATCGAGCACAGGAACCCGTCGATGCCGCGACGGGCGAAGTGCTGACGTTCGAGGACGTTGAGCGTGCGCTGGTGGCGCGGGGATTCGAGAACACGGGCGATTCAATCGAGGGCCCGGGTACGTTTTGCGTGCGCGGCGGCGTGATGGATGTGTTCCCGGGCGATACGGGCTACCCCGTCCGTCTGGATTTTTTCGGCGATGAGGTCGACGACGTTCGCCGCATCGTGCCTTCCACGGGACAGACCATCTCGTCGCTCGATTCGGTGCGCGTGTTTCCCGTGCGCGAATATCGCCTTGTGGGCGGCGCGCTGCACCGGGCCACGAAGTCGGCCGCGAAAAAGGCCGAAAACGACCCCGTGTGGCGTGAGATATACGAATGGCTGAATTCCGGAAACGACCACGACGGCATAGACGCGTCGTTGACCCTGATGTACGGCGAGCTGGAAACGCTGGCCGATTACGCGTGCGACGATGTGCTCACGGTGCTCGATGAGCCGCGCAGCCTGATTGACGATGCCTTGCGCGCCTATGACGAGGCGGCGTCGCGCGCCGCCGGCAGCCATGTGCCGGTTGATGGCTTGTACGTTCCCGCAGCGCAACTCGATTTCGGCAATACCCAGCGCCTTACGCTGGCGTCTATCATGCGTGTGGGCGGTCTGATGGATGCGGAGCTTCCCGTGAAGCGAACCGAAGTCGCGGGCGATTCCGACAAGCTGCTCGGGCGCTTGCGCACGCTGGTCGAGCAGCACTACACGGTGGTGTTCTCGGTGCCGAACTATCGCGCGCGCGAAGACATGAAACTGTTTTTGGTGGATAACGCGCTGCCCATGCACGAGATTCTCGATTCTGCACCCGAGGTGGCGCCTGCTGACGAACCGCTGACGCCCGCCCAGGTCAAGCGCACGAAAAGCCTGTCCGACCATCCATGGTGGCATCGCGACGTTCGTATGCTGAAGAAGGGCGTCGTGAATGTGGTTGACGTCGACATTCCGCTGGGCATGATCATTCCCGCTGCGAAAATCGGTATGATTTCCATTCATGACACGCAAGGCCGCGGATCGAGCGTGCGCAATCGCCGACGCGTCGACATAACCGAGGTCACGTTTCCGTTCAAGCCGGGCGACTACGTGGTTCACGCCGTGCACGGCGTGGCGCTGTTCAAAGAAATCGTGCGCCAAGACGTTTCGGGCGTGGTGCGCGATTACCTGCTGCTGCAATATGCTGAAGGCGACGAGCTGTACGTGCCCGTCGAGCAGCTCGACCGCGTGACGCGCTATGTGGGCCCCGAGGGTGCAAGCCCGCGCTTGACGCGCTTGAACACGAGCGATTGGTCGCGACAGCTGTCGAAGGCGAAGAAAGCCGCAAAGAAGCTCGCGTTCGACCTGGTGGACGTGTATACGCGTCGCGCGAGCGCGCAAGGCTTCCGCTATTCGCCCGACACGCCGTGGCAGCGCGAGATGGAAGAGGCGTTCCCCTATACGGAAACCGCCGACCAGTTGACCGCCATCGCCGAGGTGAAGGCCGACATGCAATCGCCCAAGCCGATGGACCGTCTGATTTGCGGCGACGTGGGCTTCGGCAAAACCGAGGTGGCGCTGCGCGCGGCGTTCAAGGCCACGCAAGACAATAAACAGGTGATGGTGCTGTGTCCTACGACCATTCTAGCGCAGCAGCATTATCAAACGTTCAAAGACCGTTTCGATGAATTCGGCGTGACGGTTGAAGTGCTTTCGCGCTTCCGCTCGCCGGCCGAGATGAAGGCTGCGCTCGAAGGCTTCGAGAAGGGCACGGTGCAGGTGCTCGTGGGCACGCATCGCTTGCTGTCGCGCGACGTGAACCCGCACGATTTGGGCCTGGTGATTATCGACGAGGAGCAGCGCTTCGGCGTGCAGCATAAAGAGCAGCTGAAAAACTTGCGCGAGCAGATCGACGTGCTCACGCTGTCGGCCACGCCCATCCCGCGCACCATGCAGATGAGCCTGTCGGGCGTGCGCGACATGAGCCTGATTCTTACCCCGCCGGGCAACCGCCGCCCGGTCGAGGTGCATGTGGGCGAGTGGGACGTCGACGTGGTGAGCGCCGCCATTCGTCGCGAACTTCATCGCGGCGGACAGGTGTACTATGTCAGCAACCGCGTGCGCACCATCGAGGAAGCGGTCGACCGCGTGCACGAGGCCGCGGGCGAAGCGCGCATCGGCGTGGCGCACGGCCAGATGAGCAAAGACGAGCTCGAACGCGTGATGGAAGATTTCAGCGCGGGGCAGATCGACGTGCTGGTTGCCACTACCATCATCGAAAGCGGCATCGACAACCCGCATACCAACACGCTGATTATCGAAGACTCGCAGCGGCTCGGCCTGGCGCAGATGTATCAGCTGAAGGGCCGCGTGGGCCGCTCCAGCAAGCAGGCGTACGCCTATTTCATGTTCCCCGAGCATGTGAGCCTCACCGAGGAAGCGACCCAACGCCTGGAAGCCATCAACGAGCACACCGATTTGGGAAGCGGCATGCGCGTGGCTATGCGCGACCTGGAGATTCGCGGCGCAGGCGACCTTTTGGG
Organism: uncultured Slackia sp.; assembly: GCA_937895975.1. Classification (GTDB taxonomy): domain Bacteria; phylum Actinomycetota; class Coriobacteriia; order Coriobacteriales; family Eggerthellaceae; genus Slackia. Next base: position 12,429 of record CALBLG010000090.1, on the reverse strand, counting down.
CGCCGAGCAGAGCGGCAATATGTCGGCGGTCGGCTTCGATCTGTTCGCCCAGATGATTTCGAGCGCGGTTGACGCGGCACGCCCAGGCGAGGGCGCGAGCGAGGGTTTGCCGCCAGCGTTGTCCGACATTACGGTGAACGTGCCCGTGCATGCCTATGTGGCCGAGGAGTATATCCCCGACACCGACGAACGCGTGCTGCTGTATCGCCGTCTGGCCTGCGCCGATACGCTTGGCGCGGTGGACGACTTGCGTGAGGCCACGTTGGCCGCGCATCCCGATATGCCCGAGGCATGCGAGAATTTGTTCTTGCGCTCGAAAATTCGCGCATGGGCCAACGAAGTGGGCGTAAAGGTCGTGACGGTGGTCGGCGGCAAACTGAACGTCGAGCCCATCAACGTGCCCGATTCTGCGATGACGCCGCTTCGTCGCGAGGGCGCGCGCTACATCGCGCAATCGAAGAAGCTCCAACTTCCCATGAAGCATTTCGGCGAAGTGGAGCAAGAAGGGCTCATGCGCGCCATATGGGAGTTCCTCTTTGGTTTGAAGCCGATCGATGCGGCGGGGCTTGCGATCGAGGCGCCGAGGGCCTCGATCGCCTCGAGCTCGCCGGCCGATGCGGGCGCAAGGGCCTCCTCGGCGCGCGCGTCGAAACCTGCGAGCATGAAGTCGACGTCTACGACGACGAAGACGCGCGCTTCGGGCAAGCCGAAGGCGACGAATACCTATGTCGGGGGCGTTCGCGCCACGCGAAAGCCGAAAGTGAAGCTGAACATTCCCACCCCGCCGAAAAACCCCTCGGCCCCGGTGGCGGGCGATGGCCGACCGAAACCGTTCGTGCCCGACAGGCCCGCCATCGCTCCTGATGGGCGTCCCGCATCGAACGGAACAATAAGAAGGCGCCGCAAATGACGCAGTCGAGGCAATCGGGGAAACGCCCCGCAGCTACGCCTAAAAAGCGTTCGTCGCGCGCAATGTCGAATTCGACGGCGAAAAAGCGAACTTCGTCTTCGAATGCTCGGAGGCGCAGCACTGCCGGTTCTCGAAAGCGTGCGAGCAGTCAAAAGAAGCAGCCGTCTGTCTTCGCGAAGGCCTACGACTCCTTTTGTTCGCTCGCGACGTTTCTGGGCCACGTGTCGAAGCGCGCGCTTGTCGTCGGCTGCGTGGCGGTTGTGCTGGCGGTGGGCGCCATTGGAACGTTCGCGACCACGGAGGCCCGCGTGCAGGCCGACTTGGATGGCCTGCCCAGTTACATCACCGAAGACATGGTATCTGAGGCGCGTTCGATGCAGGCCCACTATGGCCACCCTGCTGGGTGCACTATCGCGCAGATTATCGTCGAGAGCGGCTATCAGGGCGGTTTGTCGCAGCTCGCAACGCAAGATCACAACTTGTTTGGCATGAAATGGGCTAGCTCGTTTGCGGGCGCCGATGGCGTGGTGGGGCCGGCGAATTGGAATACCAATGAGGAATACGACGGACAATACGTGCAGATCAACGACGCGTTCATCGAATTCGAAAGCGATCGGGCCTGCATTCGATTCCGTTCCGAGGTATTCCTGCAGGCGTCGACGTATGCCGACAACGCGTTTATTCAGCAAGCCATCGCGAACCGCGATTCAAAGGCCATGGCGTATGGATTGCAAGACGCCGGCTGGGCGACCGACAGCAACTACGCCAACGCGCTTATTTCCGTTATGGATGCCTACGATTTGTACCGCTTCGACGTATGATGGGCGTCTGAGCAAAAGGCGACTGTCTCCTTGGTTTCATGGAGGTCTGGCCAATGATAGCTATCCCAGAAACCAAGAAAGCTCCCCCCGTAGGGGAGCTTTCTTGGTTTTGCGGGCCGTCAAGCGAAGGGAGGGAAGGTTGTGGCGGCCTCGCTTTGAAGGGAGGGGTAATTAAAATTAGGCTTCAGTCTTTTCGGCGGCAACTTTCGTTTCGACATTCGGCTCGGCCTCGGTTGTCTTTTGGGCTTCGGCGTCGTCCTTTTCAGGCGCATCGTCTTTGGCGGCTTCGAGCTTCTTGGCAGCAGCCTTCTTCTTGCGCTTGGGCTGCTCTTCCACTTCGACCTCTTTCACGACATCTTTGTCGCTGCCGAGGCCTTCGCGGAAGTTGTGAATCGTGCGCCCGAGCGAGCGGCCGAGCTTCGGCAGATGCTTGGGGCCGAAGATCAAAAGCGCCACGGCCAAGATAATGAGCAGTTCGGGAACGCCAAGACCAAAGATTTTCATTGCGATGCCTTTCGTAGAGGTGCGGTTGCATTCGTGCTTTGCGATTTGACGCATTGCAGAATACTCCCGCACCTTGTAGGGCGCCTATCGTGCAGTTTTATGAAACGCCTGTTCAAGGGCTTGCATTTTGTCATGCAAGATAGGTAATAGCTTATTTTGCACTTTCTTCGCTCGTGTGCTCTCCCTGATTTTCGCCGAGCACCTCCGCCTTCACGGCCTCGGCTGGCATCTCCTGCCAGCGCTCGCGCTTCCACTTCGCGAGGTTGGTCGAATGGCGCATTTGGATGAGTTCAAGCACCACCGAGAACACCATGGCGAAGTACACCATGAGCTTCTCCATGTGCATGTCGAGCACCTCCACGCCAGAATTGATGCCCAGGCTGTCGAGGAACAGCAGCACGCCGATCACGCTGATGAACACCAGCGCGAGAATTTTCATTTCGGTGTGTTTGTTGATGAAGTCGGAAATGGGGTCGATGAACACCATCATGATTACGATGGCGACCATCACCGCGATGATCATGATGATGAGGTGGTTGGCCAACCCCACCGCAGTAATAACCGAGTCGATCGAGAACACGACATCCATCACCATGATGGTCGCAACGGCCTGCGCCAGGCCGATTCGATGCATGTCCCTATGCTCTTCTGAATGCTCGGCCTTCTCTTCGGTAAGGGCGAGCACGTCTCGCAGCTCATCGATGCCCTTATATATGAGATAGGCACCGCCGAGCAGCAGTACCAGGTCGCGCACGCCAAAGCCGTGCGACCAAAGGCCCAAGTCTATTGTGAACAGCGGTGTGGTCATATGCACCAGGAAGCTCGCGAAGCACAAGAACAGGCATCGCGAAACCATGGCACCCAAAAGGCCCAGCTTGCGGCCGATATGCTGTTTTTCGGGAGGAAGCCTGTTTGACGTGATTGAGATGAAGACGATGTTGTCAACTCCCAGCACGATTTCCAGGAAAATAAGCGTGACCAGGGAAATCCACGCTTCTGGGGTAGTGAAGATCGATAAATCCAACGGTGCTCCTTCCGGCCGAACGCCAAAGGAACACAACCCTTGGGCGCCCAAGCCTATCTCTAGCTTGCGATAGCGCCAAGAGTCTTGTTATTTAAGACACGCCAGGTGAAACACCGGGTCTGTTGACGTGCCACACCGCGCGGGGACAACCGCGGGTGCCAACTACTCCCCCTTGATACGGAACGCGACGGCGAGGGGCCGCAATCGCGTGAGTGATATAATGACGGAGTTTTTTGCAACCAAGAACAGGATTGCTATGGATTTCACGAAACTACCGTTCCTCAAGAGCAAGGAAGTCGACGAAGGCCCCGTGCGCTATCTCGACGGCTCGTCGCTCGCCCGTCCATTCGACCCGCCGAAATTCGTTTTCTATGCCGCCATCGCGTTTGCCGTGGTAGCGGCCGTTATTGGCATCCGCTATGCGGGCGGGGCCATCGATTCCATTCTGCATGGAGCCGAGCGCAATGCGGCCACCGTCGAGGCCAATATCAGCCGCGGCGTGGAATATGAGCTTCCGTCGCTCGAGAATTACATCGCGCTTGACGACGCGACCATCGTGCAGGTGCTCGGGGAGTCGGGCTACGTCACGTACAACCTGCTCGATGAAGGCGAAGAAGGCGTCGACGTGATGAAGCTGCCCAGCGATGTGACGCTGGCCGATGCCGCCTTGGTATACGCCAAGGGAATTTCGAACATGGATTCCGTCACGGCATCGAAATATCTGGTGGGGTCGTGGCGATTCTCGGTTTCGCGCACCAACGGCACCGAAATGAAGGTGCGCTATTGCGACTTGGCGGCCCAGGGCGCGCAAGATGCCGTGCAGCGAGCCATGCAAGGCGAAGGCTGGCTCGATAACGCCAACGTGACGATTTCCGCAGAAGGCGTCGACGAGGTTGGCAACACTTACCGCGAGGGCACCATTGAAACCGAAAGCGGCACGCGCGCCTGGCGCATCTCGGTTTGCGATTTGAGCGGCGTATACAACATCTCGGGATTGCCTAGCACGGCCCAATATGTGGGCATCAAGATGAGCTAGCGAAACGAAGAGAGCCGACCTCGTGGCCGGCTCTCTTCTCATATTGGCGGGTCGCTATTCTGTTTCGCTACTCGAACAGCGCGCGGCCCTCGTCGCTTACCACCATGCGGCATGCGCCGGGCAAGATTCGCGCGGTGAACGGCGTGCTCTTCTTCGTAACCTCGCCGTCGTATTGCATATCGAATGCCGGATCGGCCTCCACGGTGACTTCCGTGCCTTGGTACAGCTCGAGTGCATCGCCGCGTTCGGGAAATTCGCCGTCGCGGTCGAGCATGGCCGCCAGCATGGCGGGCAGAAGCTCCACGGCGTTTTTGGCCTTCAGCACCGCCACGTCGAGTTTGCCGTCGCGCGGCTGATTGGTGTGGGTGAACGAGATGTCGAACTGGATTTTCGAGAAATTGATCACCAAGACGCCGAGCCCCTCGGTTTCATGGCGCACGCCGTCGATGGTCACGGTAATCTTCGAATGCTGCGGCGCGATGTTGGCGCCCGCTGCCAAGAAATACGCCATAGGCCCGAACAGTTTCTTGTTGGGGGCTGCGCTTTCCATGATCGTGGCGTCGTAGCCCGCGCCGGCCATAATCATGAAACCGTGCTTCTCGCCGGCCGATTCTATTTCTGCCACGTCGAAATCGAGCGTCTCGCAGCGCCGGGCGAGCTTCGCGAGCGCGTGCGGCTCGTTCGGCTCGGCCAGATTCAGCGAAAGCAGGTTGGCCGTGCCTGCGGGGTAGGGCAGAAGCGGCACTTTGGTGTTGGCCAGCGCATACGCCACGGTGGCCACGGTGCCATCGCCGCCCGAAGCCACTACCAGGTCGAATTCGCTCGCGTCGCGCAGCAGCCCTTCGATGGGCGTTGCGCCGTCGGTCGATCGCATGCACACCTCGTCGCCGTCTTGCGTGAACGCGCGCATGAAATCGTAAATCGACCCATCGCGGTATCCAGATGCGAGATTATTGATGATAAGTGCTTTCATCTCCCATTCCCCCTTACTACCGCTAAGATGGTACTACATACTGAATGAAACTATGATTAGCTGAAGGAAAACTGTTGTACATCACGACTCGCAAGCAGCTGGAGCAGTTCATCGACCGTGCCCGCGTAAGCGAAGTGCTGGCCGTCGATACCGAGTTCCTCCGCGAGAAAACCTATTGGCCGCGCCTGTGCCTCATCCAAATGGGCACCGAGAAAGAAAGCGTCGCCATCGACCCGTTCGCGTTCGACGATTTGTCGCCTTTGCGCGAGCTGTTCACCAACAAGAAAATCGTGAAGCTGTTCCACGCGGCTTCGCAAGACCTTGAAATCATCCACCACGAACTCGGCGTGGTGCCCGAGCCCATCTTCGACACTCAGATCGCCGCGTCGCTTTTGGGCGGAACGCTGCAGGTGGGATATGGCTCGCTCGTGCAAAGCGAGTGCGGCGTGAAGCTGAAGAAGGCCGATTCGTTCACCGATTGGAGCCGTCGTCCGCTGGCCGACTCGCAGATTCAGTACGCGCTCGACGACGTGGTGTATCTGCCCAAGATGTACCGCTCCATGACGGCCGAGTTGGAGCGTTTGGGTCGCCTTCATTGGCTCGACAACGATTTCAAAGAGCTCTCCAACCCCGAGAAATACGAGGTCGACCCCTACGACCGCTGGCGCCGGCTGCGCCGCGTGAACCAATTGTCGCGTCGCCAGCTTTCCGCAGCGCGCGAGATCGCCGCATGGCGCGAGAAAACGGCCATGAAGCGCGACATCCCGCGCAAGTGGATCTGCTCTGACGAGCAAATCGTCGAGGCTTGTAAGCGCGAGCCCCGCACGCTCGACGACTTGTTTATGGTGCGCGGCGTGCGCGGCGCGTTGAAGATGGACGACGCCCGCGCCGTGCTGAAGGCGTGCATCGCCGGCCTGGACGCTCCGAAAGAGGAGTGGCCCGAGCTGCCGAAAGCGCCCAAAAGCGAGCCGAACGTCGATGCCCAGGTCGATTTGCTTATGTCTTTGGTCAAAATGCGCGCGAAGGAAAACGACGTGGCGTTCGGCGTGCTTGCGTCGCATGACGACCTGACGAAGATCGCGCGCGGCCATTACGACGAGGCCGACGTGCTGAAGGGATGGCGTCGCACGCTGGTCGGCGACGATTTGCTCGCTTTGGCCAAAGGCGAAGTCGCTCTGACCATTGAAGATGGCATGATGAAGGTAACGAACGCGCGACAGGTTGGCTAGGCAAACTTCCGTTCGCTAAAATATCCGCAACGTAACATCGGCTTTGCCGGCACGACGCGCCTGCGGGCGCCACATAAGGAATGATGCAACTATGATTATGGTCGGAAACGATATGGGCCTCTACATCGCCGTTATGGTGCTTACGCTGATTATCGGCGGCGGCGCGCAATGGTATGTCACCACCCAGCTGCATAAATATCAGAAGATTCCGTGCTCGTTCAACGTTACGGGTGCGCAGATGGCTCGCAAAATGAGCTTCGACAAGGGCATTTCCAACGTCGAAGTGCACCATGGCGGTCCGAGCCAAGACTTTTTCGATCCGCGTACGAACTCCGTAACGCTCGATCCCGATGCGTACAACACCACTTCCATCACGGCCGTGGCTACCGCCGTGCACGAGATGGGCCACGCCACGCAGCACGCCGAGGGCTACGGCTTCATGAAGTTCCGCAGCGCCTTGGTGCCCGTCGTGAACCTGTGCTCGAACGCCTGGATCATCATTTTCATGATCGGCTTGTTCGCGGGCGCCGCTGGCGGCGTGTTCATTAAAATCGCCATTATCATGTTCGCTGCGACGCTGCTGTTCCAGCTGGTCACGCTGCCTGTCGAATTCGATGCGTCGCGTCGCGGCCTGCAGTATTTGAAGGCATCGGGCATGAACGGCGCCGAGCTCGCGGGAGCGTCCAACGTGCTGCGCGCGTGCGCCCTCACCTATGTCGCCGCCGCGCTCACCTCTCTGCTGCAGCTTATTTATATGGTGCTCTCCACGCGCTCGGAGGAATAGCGCCCTATGCTCGCGTCGCAGGTGAACTCGGCCGAAGCCGAGGACGAGAAAAAGCCGCTCAGCGTAACCCAGGCGCTCGATGTAGCCAAAGGCGCGCTCGAGGGGTGCAAGCTGCGCGTGCTCGGCGAGGTGTCGGAAGTCAACGTGAAGAGCGGCTACGCGAACGCCTACTTCACCTTGAAAGACGAAAATGGCACCTTGCCGTGCCAAATGTGGCGCGACCGTTACGCGAAATGCGGCGTGAAGCTCGAAGTGGGCATGGTCGTGGAGCTGGTCGGGCGTTTTTCGCTGTATCCCAAAAAAGGCCGCATGCATTTTCAAGTGTTCGCTGTTTCCTTGGCCGGCGAAGGCGTGCTGCGCCAACAGGTTGCCCAGCTTGCGGCGAAGCTCGAGGCGGAAGGGCTCATGGACCCTCGTCGCAAGGTCCCCGTGCCGCCGTACCCGATGAAAATCGGTGTGGTCACCTCTCCGCGCGGCGACGCCATCCACGACGTGTTGCGCACGACGCGCCGTCGTTTTCCTTTGGCGCATGTGTACGTCGCGGGCGTTCCCGTTGAAGGCGCCGCGGCTCCGCAGCATATGATCGAGGGCATGCGCGCGTGCTACCGGGCGCGCGTCGAGGTGATTCTGCTCGTGCGCGGCGGCGGCAGCTACGAAGACCTCATGCCGTTCAATGACGAGAACCTCGCCCGTGCCATCGTGAAATGTCCCATTCCCGTGGTGACGGGCATCGGCCACGAGCCCGATACCACGATCGCCGACTTGGTGGGCGATCTGCGCGCCTCGACTCCCACAGGCGCTGCCGAGGCGGTGACGGTGCCCACGTTGCAACTTCTGGAATACGTGCGAAACCAGGGCGAGGCGATGGCGCGTCGCCAGGAACAGCTGCTTCAGAATGCGGCCCTGCGGCTGGAACGCTATGCGTCGAGGCCCGTCTTCAAGGATCCGCGCTCGATGTTTGCTAACGATCTAATTTCGCTCGACATGTATCACGACCGCCTTGGTCGGGCTTTGCCCGCAAGCATTCAGCGCGACCGCGCGAGGCTATCGGCCTATGCCGCCCGGTTGGCGGTTCGTCCCGCGATATTGCAGAACGCTGCGACGCGGCTCGCTGCAAGCGAATCGCGTTTTCGGGCGTCAGCTACGTTGCTCGAGCGCGATGCGTTGCGGCTGTCGGCGCAGCGCGATCGGCTTCGCGAGGTGTCGACGAAGCTGTTGGTGGGGCCTTCGCACCAGGTGGCGCTTAGGGCGGGTCGATTGCACGACTTGTCGCCCCTCGCCATTCTGTCTCGCGGCTATGCCGTTGCGCGCGATGGTAATGGGGCCATCGTGAAGCATGTCTCATCGGTGAACCCGGGAGATGCGCTGGAGGTGTCGGTCGCCGACGGCGTGATTTCCGCAACCGTCGATTCCGTGAAAAACGTTGAAAGGGGCTAGCAATGGCCGAAGAACAGAAGGATATTTCGGAACTGTCGTTTCGCGAGGCCATGGCCGAGCTCGATCGCACGGTGAGCACGCTCGAGAGCAATACGCTTGAGCTCGAGGATAGCTTGAAAGCTTATGAGCGCGGCGTTGCGCTGCTGGCCGACTTGCAGGCGCGCCTCACCAATGCGCAGCAGAAGGTGGACGTTCTGATGGGGCAGCTTGACGCTCCCGCCGATGATGCGACCACTGACACGACTCTTTCGTAAGGTCGGGTGCTTTTTGCACTACACTGAAACGCGTAATCCGATTCGCGCCCATATCGCGCGAGAAAGGCAGCATGTCTTATGACCGACTGCGTATTCTGCAAAATCGCCGCGGGCGAGATTCCTTCGACCATCGTGTACGAAGACGACCAAGTCATCGCGTTCGACGACCTCGCGCCGCAGATGCCGGTGCATACGCTCATCATTCCCAAGCAGCATTTCGATAACATCGGCGCCGGTTTGCCCGACGACTTGATGGGCCACCTGTTCAATACGGTGAAGAAAATCGCCGAAATCAAGGGAATCGACAAGTCGGGCTATCGCGTGATCGTGAACACGGGCGATGACGCGCAGCAGTCGGTGCATCACATCCATGTCCACGTTCTGGGTGGTGCGCCCATGAACTCCGGCTCTCCGGCTCTCTAAGTAAGAAACAACACGGGGGAACCACGTGAAAATTCTCGTCATCAACGCCGGCTCGTCGTCGCTGAAGTACCAGCTCATCGACACCGAAAATAATAAAATGCTCGCGAAGGGTTTGTGCGAGCGTGTCGGTAGCAAAGATTCTTACATCAAGCACGGAGCCGACAAGGACGAACGCATCTTCGCGCAATACATGGCCGACCACGAAGAGGCTCTGGCCGTCGTGTTCGATGCATTGTGCCATAGCGACCGCTCTACCATTCATTCAATCAACGAGATCGATGCCATCGGACATCGCATCGTGCATGGCGGCAACTATTTCGATTCATCGGTGCTCATTACTCCCGATGTCATTAAGAAGATTGAAAGCCTGTGCACGCTTGCGCCGCTGCATAACCCGCCCGCGCTTAAATGCATCAATGTATGCCAAACCATGGCGCCCGATATGCCGCAGGTTGCGGTGTTCGACACGTCGTTCTTCCAATCGCTGCCGCCTTCGGCATACATGTACCCGTTGCCGTACGAGCTGTGCGAGAAACACCAGATTCGCAAATACGGCGCGCATGGCACCTCGCATCGCTATATCGCGCAGCGTTGCGCCGCGCTTATGGGCCAGCCGCTGGAAGATTTGAAAATCATCACCTGCCATCTGGGCAATGGGTGTTCCATTTCTGCCGTCGACCATGGCATTGCCGTGGACACGTCGATGGGCTTCACGCCGCTTGACGGGCTTATGATGGGCACGCGTTGCGGCGCCATCGACCCAGCCATCATTCCCTTTTTGGAAGAGGCGGAAGACCTCACGCCTCCGCAGATCAACGAGCTCATGAACAAAAAATCGGGCCTGTTGGGAGTTTCGGGCATCAGCAACGATATGCGAGACGTGCGCAAGGGCGCCGAGGCTGGCAACGAGCGCGCGATGCTCGCATATGACATGTACGCACACTCTATTCGCAAGTATTTGGGCCAATATCTGGTTGAGATGGCCGGTTGTGACGCTATCGTGCTTACGGCTGGCGTTGGCGAGAACTGCGACCGCATGCGCCGCATCGTGTTTGCGGGCCTGCAGCCGCTCGGCATTGTCCTCGACCAAGAGAAGAACCGCCGCGACTATCACGGCAAAGAGCGCTTCATTTCGCGCGACGATTCCCCGGTGAAAATCATCGTTATCCCCACGAACGAGGAGTTCATGATTGCTCAGGATACTTTGAATATCGTCTCTGGATTGAAGAAGTAATCGCGTTTTCGCCCCATGCACGAGGGGCCGCATCCCTTGGTCTTCACAACGTTTCAGGCGTTCAGACCAAGGAATGCGGCCCCTCGTTTCGTTGTTGGGTCGTTTCTGACAAGCGCTTCTTGCAAGATTTTTTTGGCATGGCTCAAGGATTTGGCTGTTTTTTTGCAATAGTCGCACTGAGCTGTAATTTCGCTTTATTGAAACAGCGTAGACCTCACGGCGGGCAGGCTGGTATCCCTGGTCTGAACGCCTGGAACGTTGTGAAGACCAGGGATACCAGCCTGCCCGCAGGGCAATTCCCAATAAAAAGAGCCGCAAAAGCGGCTCTCAAGAAAACTGCAAAACCCTGAGCTTACGCCTGTTGCGCCTGAACGGCGGTGATGGCGATAACGCCCAAAACGTCGTCGGCGGAGCATCCGCGCGACAAGTCGTTCATTGGAGCACCCAATCCTTGGGTGATGGGGCCGTACGCCTCGGCTTTCGCGAGGCGCTGCACCAGCTTGTAGCCGATGTTCGCCGCGTCAAGGTCGGGGAACACCAGAACGTTCGCCTTGCCAGCGACGGGGGAGTTGGGGGCTTTGCTGGCCGCAACGCTGGGAACCAGGGCCGCATCGGCCTGCAGCTCGCCGTCGATAGAATATTCCGGCGCCTTCTGCTTTGCCAAGGCCAGGGCTTCGACGACTTTCTGGGTATCGTCGTCTTTCACCGAGCCGTAGCTTGAATGCGACAGCATGGCCACGCGAGGTTCGGCACCCAGGAGCTTCTCGTACGACTTTGCCGTCGATACGGCAATTTCAGAGAGGTCTTCGGCATTGGGCTGAATGCATACGGCGCAGTCGCTGAACATGAACGTACCTGCATCGCCGTATTCGCAATTCGGAACTTCCATCACGAAAAACGAGCTTACCAGCTTGCTGCCTGGAGCGGTTTTTATGATGCGCAGCGCCGGGTGCAGCACGTCTTTGGTGGCATGGCATGCACCGCCGACCAGGCCGTCGGCGTGGCCGGTTTTCAAAAACATGGTGCCGAAATACATGACGTCGTCCATTTGGGCCAGGGCCTCTTCTGGAGTGACGCCTTTGCTCTTGCGCAGTTCGTAAAACGCGTCAGCCATTTCCTGGCGCAGCTCGCCTTGGGCGTTGTCGATGACGGTGGCGCCTTCGAGCTTGTAGCCTTTGGCTGCGATTTCTTCGGGCTTGCCGACGATCACGATGTTCGCCAATCCCTGCTCGAGAGCCTTTTCGGCGGCTTCGAGGATGCGGTCGTCGTTGCCTTCGGGCAAAACGATGGTCTTCTTGTCGGCCTTTGCTCGGTCGATCATGGTGCTCAGAAACGTTGCCATGCAGCGTCCTTTCTCTAGACTCATACGTTGCCATGATAATGCAGGAAGCTCATGCGCGGCGGAGCTTTCTCCATTCTGGTGATTTCATAGGATGAGCGGCGGGGCACGCAGCGGTTTCGCGAGCTTGCGTATAATTGCGACTGTTTGGGTATCGCTGGTGCGAAAGGCGCATGTCGAGCGCGTTTCGCACGGTCGATATAGATACGCTGCCAGGCCGATCGGCCTCGGAAGGGATCACTGCATGAAGACCATTTCTTTCGCCGTTCCTTGCTATAACTCTGCCGCCTACATGGATACATGCATCGAGTCGCTGCTCGCATGCGACGAGGGCAAGGGCGATATCGAGATTCTCATCGTCGACGACGGCTCCACAAAAGACAATACCGCCGAAATTGCCGATGCGTGGCGGGCGAAATACCCCGATACCCTTCGTGCCATCCATAAGCCCAATGGCGGCC
>CALBLG010000089.1 GCA_937895975.1 uncultured Slackia sp. | reverse complement strand
CTTGACCGTGTCGGGGGTGGCGGGGCAAGCGGCTTTGTCTCGGCCGCTAAAGAGGCGGCCGGTCAAGCTCGCAATGAAGCCGCGCTTGATGGACTGCGCACCGAAGCCACCAGGTTGTTCATCGGTACGCCCCATGCGGCATGCGGCCCTTATGAGGGGCAATGGCGCCAAACCGGCGAGGCGAAGGCCCTGCTTTTCGTGAACAAGTATGCCTTGGAAGTCGAACGCTTCTGCAAAATGTGCGGCTTCACGCGTCCTGCTGGCACCAATGAGCCGCTCGACCATGTTTCCACGGAATGCGAGCTTTTGGAGTTGCTCGCGCTTCGCGCTGCGGGCTGCATTGAAGATGACGATGCGTTCGCGCCCGGGCCCGACCAAAAGAAAGCCGCAAGTCTATTCGGACAGTTCGCAGCTGAGCACGCATTGGCATGGATGCGAGAATTCGCTGCCGCCCTCAAACAGACGACTGGGGCCGCCTATTACAAGGCCGCGGCCGCTTATATCGAGGCGCTGCTCTCGTATGAGCACTCGTTTGTCGTCGAACCGTAGGCGAGACTGCATATGGCCCAGTCTCGCGAAAGCTTTGCCATGGCAAGGAAAGTAATATGCGCCATTGTCGCGTTCGCTCTGGTGGCGGCATGCGTCCTTGGCGCGGTGGGCATTTCGTCTCAAAGCGTTGGGCTTCCGCAGCCAATTGACGCCGACTCGCCGTGCCCTGCGACGGGCTGCGCAAGCGGCGAGTGCCATAACTACGAGAACGTTCCCGAACCCGATGGCGTGCATGAAATGAGCTGCCCCGAGTCCACGTGTGCCTCGACCGAGTGCCACGCGTGGGAGACGCTCGTCGGGGGTGGCTATCGCTCGGCTTCCGACGCGAGCTTGAACTTGTGGGTGCTCGGTCCCGTGGTGTTTTTCGGCGGGCTTATTGCGCTGTTGAAGAAGGTGGGGTAGCCATGCCGAAGAAGGCGAAGCTTGCGCTCGATATCGTTGCTGCCGCGTTTGTCCTCGTGGCCGTGACTCCCCAGCTTACGGGGATTGCCGCGCACGAGTGGATCGGGCTGGTGACGCTCATTGCTTTGTTGGCGCACCTGGCGGCGAGCTTGGATGCTTTGGGCGGTCTGCTGAAGGCGGCGCGTCGGGGCTCGTTTCTCGCGGCGGCCCGCATCGCGCTCGACGCCGCGCTTTTCATGGCACTTGCCGTATGCGTCGTTTCTGGCGTGCTCATCAGCGCGACGGTTTTGCCTGTGCTCGGTTTTGTCGCGCCGGGTTATTTCACATGGGATCCGCTGCATGCAGCATCGGCCAAGGTGCTGTTGGCGTTGGTCCTCGTCCACGCGGCAAGCCATGCGGGACAATTTCGGCGAATCTGGCAGAAAACGCGGTGATGGGGTAGTGCGAATTCGGCGGCGAGGGGAATGGCCTGGCGGCTTTTCTGTAAAATACCAGGTCGCAGATGTGCGAAAGACGGTGTA
>CALBLG010000088.1 GCA_937895975.1 uncultured Slackia sp. | reverse complement strand
AACGCCAGGCCGCGTTGGCCGAAGAAGCTGCGAAAGAGCAGGCGCGCATCGAGGCAGAAACCGCGGCCGCTCAGCAGCAACAACAGCAGCAAGAGCAGCAAAACCAGCAAAACCAGCAGCAGGAACAGCAGGCTGCCTCGAACACGAACAACGGCGGCAGCAACAATTCAAATACCAGTACGCCGAGCAGCAACGGTGGCTATACCAATAACGTCATTCCGCCGTCCGGTTCGGTCGTCGATTACGCATACAGCCAAATCGGTACGCCCTATGTGTATGGTGGTTCCACGCCCAATGTGGGTTTGGATTGTTCGGGCCTTACTTCGTGGTGCTGGCAGCAGGCCACGGGCAAATGGATTGGCCGCACCGACAGCGCGCAATACGCGTCGGCAAAATGGCGTGGCCCCCTGTCCGAGGCGCAGCCCGGCGATGTCTTGTGGACGGTCGGCCATGTGGGCATCTGCATTTCCGCAGGCGGCGGCAGCTACATCCACGCTCCGCAGCCCGGCCAAACGGTGTGCGTGTCCAGTTGGCCGCAATTCTCGGTCGCGCTTCGTTGGTAGCGGCGACGGCGTAATTGGCTAACAAAAGGTCCGTTCCTCGTGACGGGCCTTTTCATATTGCGTTCAGCTTTCTTGACGCGTTTGCGATGCGCGGCAGGCTTTCCTTTTCATTTTGCGCGTGGCAGCATCATTGCTATGCCCCAACATGCTGTGCCGGGTTTCTATTTCTCCTCATCATAATGTCGAATTATTTTTAGCCGTAATATTTAAAAATGTCTCTAAGTATCTAAAAGAAACTTCATTTCATCTGGAAATAAGGAATCTAGGTTTGTGAAAGCCGTGTGCCGCTTGTGTCTTGCGGGGTGTAATAACGGCGCGTCGTTTGCTATGCTCGGTAGTCGGAAATGCCGTTTGCCGGCTTTCCGATACCTATGAAGGGGTTCGTTTATGACTACTCTCAATGCACACTTGACGAGACGAGCCTTCCTCGGTGGAGCCGCCGCCTTTGGCGCCGCGGCCATGGTTTCTCCGAAGAACGCATTCGCCGAGCCCACGTCGGCAGACGTGCAGGCGCAGGCCGATGAAGCTCGCCAGAAATTGAATTCGATGCGCGAACAGCTGGGTGCAGCGTCCGCGAACTACAACCAGGCCGTCATGGATCACGACGATGCCGTGGCCAAGATGGATGAGTGCCAAACCAAGATCGACGACAACAACGCGCAGATCGACAAGCTGCAAGACAAGCTGTCCCGCCGCGCGCGCAACATGTACCGCGACGGCCAGACCACGTTCCTCGACGTTATTCTGGGTTCCAATTCTTTCGACGATTTTGCGAAGAACTGGGATACGCTCACCTCGCTGAACGAAAAAGATTCCGAGATGGTCGAGCAGACTAAAGAGCTTCGCGCCGACAACGAGGCCCAGAAACAGGAATATGCCAACCAGGCCGATATCGCGCAGCAGAAGGTCGAAGAGGCTGATGCCGCAAAATCCCAGGCTGAAGAGTTGGTGCAGCAGTACCAGAACGAGGTCGATTCGCTGGATTCCCAGGTCGCGCAACTTTTGGCCGAGGAAGAGGCGGCTGCGCAGAAGGCCGCTGAGGAAGCTGCCGCGGCAGCTGCGATCGCGGCGCCCGCTACGAACTCGTCGAACGACTCTGGAAGCGATTCCGGCTCTTCCGATTCGGGCAGCTCGAACTCGAATGCCAATACGAGCACAAATACCA
>CALBLG010000087.1 GCA_937895975.1 uncultured Slackia sp. | reverse complement strand
TGCCCGACGTTGGGCGCGTGCCGGCGTCGATCGTGAACCACAATTGGCGCGATGGGGTGAAAAAGGCCATCGAGGACGGGCTTATCGCGAAGGGCGACACGGTTGAGCAGGTCGCCGAACAGCTCGGCTTGGATTCGTCAAAGGCAGCGTCTGCCGTGAAATCGTGGAACGAGACTTGCGCCCAGGGAACCGACCCCGAAGGCAAAATGCCCGATAAGTTCCTGCATCCCATCGAGGCGGGCCCGTTTTATGGCATGGCTGTAGGCTCGTTCACGTTTTCGACGCACGCCGGGCTTGCGGTGGGCGAAAGCGGCCAGGTGCTCGATGGCCAGGGCAATGCGATTGGCGGGTTGTATGCCAGCGGCAATTGCGTGGGGTATCCCATGACGCAGGCGAACGGTTCGTGCTGTTTCGCGGCGGCGTCTGCGAATTTGGCCGTCGAAGCCATGCTCGGCGTTTCTGAATAGCTGCGGTGGGAAAGGGGAAATCATGAAATCGTTTTCTGTCGTTCGCAAGGCCGCGCTGACGACCGTCGCTCTTGCCGCAATCGCCGCGATGGTGTCTTTGGCGGCGTGCGCGCCGGCCTCCCAAGGCGCGAAGGCGTCGGGCGTTTCGAAAGAATGCGGCTGGTCGGCGGGCTACGAGGTGAATGGCGACGGAATGGTCGAGCTCGACGGCAACGAGGTGGACGTTCGCACGTATTGTCTCACCTGCCATGGCGAGAACGGCTCTTCCGCGATGACGTGGTCGATCGTCGAGAAGGCGACGGCCGACTGGCATGGCGAGCAAGGCGTGAACCCTCACGAGTCGCATCTCGGCGCCATGCAGTGCAATCTGTGCCATGCCGACGGGCACACACTCGAGATGTATTGCGACAACTGCCATGAAATCGGGCTCTAGGGAACCCGGTCGAAAATAACAAGGAGAAAGGGACTCATCATGAAAATGGAAGGCAGCGCCGAGGCTTTCGGCTACACCGACGAGGAATGGCTGTTCAAAGAGAACCTGCGTGAATTCGTCGACGCCGAGGTCGCGCCGCGTTTCATGGAAAATCTCAATGAGGATTCTGCCAATATTTACTACCACGACATCATGAAGA
>CALBLG010000086.1 GCA_937895975.1 uncultured Slackia sp. | reverse complement strand
GGCGTTACATGCACCTGGCCTTTGGGCTTGCGATAGCCGCCGCCCGTACCGCGATAGCCTTCGCCCTTGCGTCGGCGGTCGCGGTATTCGCTGCGGGGCGCGTCGTCGTCGACAGAGGCGGCGCGGCGGTCATCATCGCGGCGCGGCTTGAAGTCGCGCTTGTCGTCATCGAAACGTTTCCTGGGACGGTCGTCGAAGCGGCGGTTGTCACGCGGCTTGAAGTCGCGCTTATCGCTGCGCTCGAAATTGCCGCCTTCGCGCTTTTCGAACGAGCACCCATCCTGCGGCTTGCGATCGAAGTCGCGCTTGGGACCGCGATCGGAACGATCGAATTTGCGGTCGTCGCGCTTGAAGTCCTTCTTGAAGCCGTCTTTTTTGAAGTCGCCATCGCGGCGCGGCTTGCGGTCGAAGTCGCGGTCCTTGCCACGGAATTCGCCATCGCGCTTGGGGCCGCGGTTGCCTCGGTCGCTGCGGCCTTTGTAGCCGCCCTGGGACTTTCCGCCCTTATAGCCACCACGGTTGTCGTCGCGATCGAACTTCCGGCCTTCGCCGTCGCGCTTCTTGTAGCCGCCCTGGCTCTTCGAACCATGGAAACCGCCCTTGCCGCCATTGTGGCCTCGGTTGTAGCCGCCTTTGCCGCGATAGCCGCTATTGCTGCGGCCCTGGCCGCCTCGGTTGCCGCCCGCGCGATGATCGCGATTGCCCGAGCCGTTGTTGTCGTATGCCATTTAGATAGTCTCCCACTCAATCGTACCCGACTTGATGTTCTGAATGCCGGCCGCGAACGATTTCGCGTCCATGTCTTTTTTGCCGTCGGGCTTTATTTCCACAATCTCGAATGCGCCGTCTGCGCACCCGAGGAACAACCTTTTTTGAATGAAGGCAACTTTGCCCCGCTCAACCGTTTGCGCCGCATAGAAGCACGAATCGTCTTCCGAAACCGCCGACGCAACGACAACCGTGACGCCCTTGCCTGCGATGGAGCACTTCGAAGGATGCTGCTCCCCCGACGCCTGCACGCGGCGCAGATTATCGACGCGCGAAAGCTCGGGGGCGATGTTCAGCTCGCCTTTCTCGATCTTCGGCGCCCACGTCGCGTCTTCGTCGGACTGCTTCGTCCAGCGAATCGACCCCTGCTCTACCGCGTAAAGCGCCGACAGCAGCGCGTTCGCGCCCTTGTCGGCGAGTTCGCCGGTAAGATGCTGGGCGCTCATGCCCGCAATCTCGCATGAGCGCGAGATGCAGTAATCGCCCGTATCGAGCCCCGCTTCCATGCGCATGATGCACACGCCCGCTTCTTCATCACCATTCAATATGGCGCGTTCGATGGGCGCGGCACCGCGATACTTGGGCAGAAGCGACGCATGCACGTTGAAGCAACCATACTTCGGAATGTCGAGCACGGACTGCGGAAGAATCATGCCGTACGCGGCAACGCAAATTGCTTCGGGAGCCAGCTCGCGCAGGCGCTCGACCTCGGCCTGCTCGCGCAAGGTGCGCGGCTCGAACACGGGGATGCCCGCTGCGAGCGCCACCTCTTTCACAGGCGAAGGAACCAGCTTCTTGCCGCGCCCGCGAACGGCGTCGGCCCTGGTGTAAACCGCAACCACATCGTGCTGCTCCTTCAATTCGATGAGGATGCTCGCGGCGAAATCGGGGGTTCCCATGAATACGACGCGCATGGAATCACCGCCTTTCGTGATAGCTTGCTAGTCGATGCTCGTCTCGCCCGGCTTAGCGCCTTGGGCTTTCGCGATTTCGTAGTCTCGAAGCGCTTTAATGCGAGCGGCCGGGTCGGCGCTCTCGAACAGCGTTTTGCCGTTGAGGTGGTCGATTTCATGCTGCAGGCAGCGGCCCAGCAGCCCGTCGCCTTCAATGACGTACTCGTCGCCGTCAAGGGCGGTGAATTTCACCACGGCGTACTCGCGGCGTCGCTCGGGCACCGAAATGCCAGGGCACGAAAGGCATCCCTCTTCCTCGGTGACGAAATCGCCCTTGAGTTCAAGAATCTCTGGGTTGATAAGGGTAATGGGGTCTTGGCGGCCGTCTTCTTGGTCGCAGTCGATGACGATGATGCGCTTAAGCACGCCCACCTGCGGCGCGGCGATGCCGCAGCCGTTGTTCTTGTACATCGTTTTGGCCATCTGCTTGGCGAGCTTCTTCAAGCTCTTGTCTTTGATGTCGCATTCCTCGCACACCTGGCGAAGAATGGGGTCGGGGTATTCAACCACCGGAAGCGTGTCAAAAGCCATATTCAATTCCTTTTATCGAAAGGGCCGCGATCGCGACCCGCTTTCATGCAAAGTTTGCAGGCGTGAGTATAGCAAACGAAGCCCGCGCTCGGCATAAATGCGCAGATGACACACAAGAAGAGAGATTGCTACAGCAGGCTGTATGGATCGACATCCACCGCCACGTTCACCTTTTTGTTCGCCTTTCGCTTGCGAATGACAGGTTCCGCCAGCTTCGAAATGTCGGAACCGGCGGGCGCCTTTATGAGGATATGCCAGCGATGCTGCCCGCGCAACTTGTCGATAGCGCAGGGCGCTGCGCCCAAATTCTGCCATCCGGGCCCCATGATGTCGACGATTGTCTCGTTCACGCGTTCGGAAAGTTTCATCGCCTCGGTGCGGACCTCGGCCTCGTCGGCGCCCCATACCAATATGTTGGCAAGCCTTGCGTACGGCGGATACCCGAGCATCTTTCGCTTGGGAAGCTCGTCGCGCAGGAAGCGGCCGCGGTCGTACGCGGCGGCGGCGCGGATGGCCGTGGCGTCGTGCATGTACGTCTGCACCAATACCAACCCATCGAGTTTTCCTCGGCCGGCGCGTCCAGCCACCTGCTCCACCAGGTCGAACGTGCGCTCGGCCGAACGAAAATCAGGCAGGCGCAGCTGGGTGTCGGCGTTGATCACGCCTACCAGCACCACCTCGTCGAAATCGAGCCCCTTGGCGATCATCTGCGTGCCCAGCAGCACGGCAGCACCCGGAGCGCCGAATTCTGCGAGCAGTTTTTCATGCGCGTCGCGCGTCGAGGTGGTGTCGGAATCCATGCGCACGATACGCGGCATGGTCGCGCCCGACGCCTCGCAATGCTCCCGCAGCAAGCGCCGCAGTTCCATCTCGACGCGCTGCGTGCCTGCGCCGAATTTCTTCAAGTAGGGGCTGCCGCATACTGGGCATGTGACCGGCGCCGTCGTTTCCTTGCCGCAATGGTGGCATACGAGCTTACGGCCTACCTCGTGATACGTCAGCGACACCGAGCAGGTGTCGCACTCGGGCACGTATCCGCATTCGCGGCACAACAGGAAATTCGCGAAACCGCGCTGGTTCAGCAAAAGCACCGCTTTATGCCCCGCATCGGTGGCGGCAAACAATTGGTTTTGCAGCTCCTTGGCGAACATGGAGCGCGACCCGTGACCGAATTCCCGCGCCATATCGAGGATGCGCACGTCTGGCATGGGTTTCCCGTTCGCGCGCGCGGGAAGCGACACGCGGTGCCAAGAATCGTCGACCTTCGTGCGGCACAGGGTTTCGATAGAGGGGGTCGCGCTGCCCAGCACCAGCGCGGCGCCCGTGCGTTGCGCCATCCACGCGGCCACGTCGCGAGCATGGTAGCGAGGCGCGCTTTCCTGTTTATAGGTGCTCTCGTGTTCTTCATCGATCACGACCAGCCCCAATGACGGCATGGGGCAAAACAACGCGCTTCTCGCCCCCACCACGACGCGCTTTCTTCCAATGCGCACCGCTTCCCACTGATCATAGCGCTCGGCGCCAGTCATGCGCGAATGCATCACAGCTACCGTGTCGCCGAAGCGGTCTTCGAAGCGCGACACGGTTTGCGGCGTAAGCGCGATTTCCGGCACCAGCACGATGGCGCCGCGACCCAGTTCAAGCGCATGACGGATGGCGCGCAAGTACACCTCGGTTTTGCCCGAACCCGTAACGCCGTCTATGACGGCGACCTCGCCCGCGCACCGATCGATGCACCCTTGGATAACCTCAATCGCCTTCGCTTGCCCATCGGTAAGGTCGAACGCCTCGCGTGCTTCCGCAGCCTCGGCGATGTCCTCATCGAGCGGCGGCTCGGGCTCGGCGACGTGCTTCTTGCGACGTCGCGCAGGCTTCTGCAATTCCCACACATCGCCCCGTTTCACAACTTTCGGAGCACGACCGACGGGCGTGAGCAAATGAACGCATGAACTCAGCGGCGCCACGTATTCGTGGGCAATAAATTGGATTAACGCCGCGCCATCCTCGTCGAAATATGACGCAGAGAGCACCTGCAGCAACGGCTTCAGTTTTGCGAACGATTCGGGAGCCACGTCAGCCTCGTCGTGCTCGATTACTTCCATGATGTAGCCAATCGCGCGGCGCGCGCCGAATTCCACAAGCACAGCGCAGCCAACCTGAACGCCCGTGAGTTCATCGGGCACCACATAGGTATACAGGCTATCGAGCGATTGGGTTTGTATGTCAAGCACAACGGAAGCGGTTCTCATGGGCATGAGTATATAAGAAAAGCGGGCCTCTGAAGAAACCCGCTTTCAAAAACCAACAAATGTTCGAAACATAGAGAGCATTGCGGACCGTTGGGACGGGGGACATTCAACCGTCCCAACCTGGTGGATCGAACCGCCATGACCCACGATCATCCTGCCTGGCAGCTATTCCAAGCCGCAAGCTTTGCGCAGAGCCTCGGCCTTGTCGCGACGCTCCCAGGTGAATTCGGGAAGCTCGCGGCCGAAGTGGCCATAATTGCTCGTAAGGCGGTAAATCGGACGGCGCAAATCGAGCGCATCGATAATCGCGGCGGGGCGCAGGTCGAACACATCGCTCACCGCGCGCTCGATATCGGCAACGGGAACATGCTCGGTGCCGAACGTGTCCACCATGATGCTCACGGGGCGGGCCATGCCGATGGCGTACGCGATTTGCACCTCGCAGCGGTCGGCCAGACCGGCAGCCACCACGTTTTTGGCAACCCAGCGCGCCGCATATGCGGCCGAACGGTCGACCTTCGTGCAGTCTTTGCCCGAAAACGCGCCGCCGCCATGGCGGCCCATGCCGCCGTAGGTGTCGACGATAATCTTGCGACCGGTAAGGCCCGTGTCGCCCATGGGGCCGCCGATAACGAAACGACCGGTGGGGTTGATGTAAATGTCCATGTCGTCGGCGGCCTTCACGCCTTCCGCATCCAACACGGGACTAATCACATGTTCCACCAGGGCCTTCTGGAGCTGATCGTGCTCGACACCTTCGTCGTGCTGCGTAGAAATGAGCACCTTTTCCACCTGCGTGGGCTTGCCGTCGACGTAACGAACGGAAACTTGCGTTTTGCCGTCGGGACGGAGGAACGGCAGCGTGCCGTTCTTGCGCACCTCGGTCAGGCGCTCGGACAGGCGATGCGCCAAATAGATGGGCATCGGCATAAGCGTGGAGGTGTCGTTGCAGGCATAGCCGAACATCATGCCCTGGTCGCCCGCGCCGGTTTCATCTTCCTTGTCGGCCGCTTCGCCGTGCTGGGCTTCCCAGCTTTCGTCAACGCCCTGGGCAATATCGGGGCTTTGGCTGTGAATGGCGTTGATCACGCCGCACGTGTCGCAATCGAAGCCGTACTTCGCGCGGTCGTAGCCGATGGAACGCACCACGTCGCGCACGATGGTGTCGACGTCGACGTAGGCCTGGGTGCGAATCTCGCCGGTGACGAACACGGTGCCCGTGGTGGCCACGGTTTCGCACGCGCAGCGAACCTTGGCCACGTCGGCGGGTTGGCCGTTCGGCGCGGTGTAGCCAGCCTTCTGCAGTTCGATTTCCTTAGCGAGGATGGCATCCAGAATGGCATCGGAAACCTGGTCGCACAACTTATCGGGATGGCCTTCGGTCACCGACTCGGAAGTGAACAGATAGGAATTATGCTCGTTGGGCATTCGGAATATCCTTTCTTCATCGCTGTTGGCGGGACCACCGTGGGTGTTGCCCCCGGTTGGTACCGGGATCGACGAGCCAACCCTCTCCCCCGGATCTTGATAAATACTGGTGCGCATGCAAGCGCACGAGTGTGCATACTAGCGGAAATACCACACGCCCGATGTGGGCTAGCCTTCCTTCACCGAAATTCCGCCGTTGTAATGTATGGGGTAGCCATTGTTTTGCAGGCGCTCGAATTTATTCATATCGGCCTGCGCCATGCCCTGCGTTTCGGTCATGCGCTTGCCGTGCATCGGGTCGCACGGGTTGTTCCACAGGCGTTTGGCCACCGGCGCCCATTCCCTGCTGAATTGTTCGGTTTTCGAGCACAGTTCCTCGGCCGATTCCTCGTGCACCAAATCGGTCGATTTCGTGCCCGAACGCGCGACCATGTCGGCCAGCATGCCGGAGTTTTCCAAAATGGGGCACGGACGCA
The DNA here is from genome assembly GCA_937895975.1 of uncultured Slackia sp. Taxonomy (GTDB): domain Bacteria; phylum Actinomycetota; class Coriobacteriia; order Coriobacteriales; family Eggerthellaceae; genus Slackia. Next base: position 5,574 of record CALBLG010000086.1, on the reverse strand, counting down.
GGTAATTGGCGTTGAAAGGCTGCTCGCGGTAGTATTCCATGAAAATGGGCGAGCGCAACGCGTCAAGCAGGCTTGTATCGTGGATATTCGCGTTGGAGTAATGCGCGAATACGCACGGCTCAACGTCGCCAGCCGCGTTGATGTGCAGGTAGCGACGCCCGCCCGCAATGCAGCCGCCCACGAATTCCCCGTCGTCTTGGAAATCGAGCGTGAACAGGGGCTTGGTCAAGCGCATCTCGCGCACGAAACGGTACAGATGCTCGCGCTGCTGCGCGCTGGGAATGAGGTCAGGCGTGGAATCGTGGCCAACGGGCATGAACGAGAAAATCCACGCGAACAAAGCGCCTTGGTCGATAAGCCAATCGAAGTACTCCTCGCTGGCAATGGAATTGGCGTTTTGCGAGGTGTAGCAGCACGAAACGCCGAACGGCAGGCCATGCTCGCGCAGCAAGGCCATCGCATTGGACACTTTTTGGAATACGCCTTGGCCGCGGCGCGAATCGGTGGCTTCCTCAAAGCCTTCGGCAGAAATGGCGGGCACGAAATTCGCCACGCGAATCATCTCTTGGCAGAATTCCCCGTCAATCAGCGTAGCGTTTGTGAAACACAAAAATGCGCAATCGGGGTGCGCCTCGCACAAGCGAATGAGGTCGCGCTTGCGCACAAGGGGCTCGCCGCCCGTGTAGATGTACACGTGAGTGCCAAGGGCCTTGCCCTGCTCGATGATCGAGTTGATGTCGTCGTAGCTCAGATTCAGCTTGTGGCCGTATTCCGCAGCCCAGCACCCCGTGCAATGCAGGTTGCAAGCGCTCGTGGGGTCGAGCAAAATCGCCCAGGGGATATTGCATTCGTACTTGTCGCGGTTCTTTTCCTGCTCGCCCCATACCATGAGGTTCGAGTCAACGAGAAACGAGTTGATCAGGCGGTTGCGCACTTCGGGGTTCAAATGGGCGATACGCATAAGCAGCTGATACCAATTGTTTTTCGAGGCGATGGCGTTGCGGAACGCTTCGCGCTGGCTGGGAAACAAATCGTGCGGCGCGGCTTTGTCGACCATTTCCATCGCTTTCGGAAACCTGTTTTCAGGATCTTCGAACAAGTAGTCCACCATCTTGCAGTAAGCCGCGCGCTTCACACCGTCTATAACCGTCATAGCCTTCCCCCTTTGAGTCGAATTCCATATATAAACGCAATTAATAGGTACTCATATGAGTTCTACACCACACTTGTGGTTTTTTGCTCATGTGGCTATTATTGGGAAAAGATTTCATGACGACAATTGCCAATGTGGAAGATATTGAGCATTTAGCCCCACACACAGCGCAAATGGGGTTAAACCAAAGTCACAACGGTTTGAGATATAGAGAAGGCGTGCACTATGGCGGATAAAGTGGACCGACGCGTTGCCAGAACGAAGAAAGCGATAGAAGACGCATTCGAGAAACTCGTCGCCGAAACCGACTACTCGAAAATCACGGTAAGCGCCATCGCGAAAGAGGCGAACATCAATCGCAAAACGTTCTATCTGCATTACTCGTCCGTGGAAGACGTGCTCGACAGCATGACGAAGCAGCATGCGCAGCGCACTGTGCAAACGATTGCGGAACGCGGGCTTTTCGAGAAACGGCCGCTCGACGCAGACGCCATAGCGCAGGCATTGGGGGAAAGTTACCGCGAGGCCAGGCTGTTCAATCCGCTGTTCATGCGAAAGCTTCCCATCTCGCACCTCATCGACGCCGCCCAACCTCAGCTCGAGAATTTCATAGCAAAGGCCCGCGAAGAGCAGGGGCTTCCCCCGAAGAAAAACCTGGGCTACTACGTGCGATTTTTCTTGGGAGGCCTGTTCCAAGCCTACGAAAGCTGGTACAACGCAGGCGACGACGTGCCGTTCGAATCCATCGCGAAAGACATATCGCTGGCCTTGACGAGCGGCTTAGATGGGCTGCTCTCGAAGTAGACCTGGGTCGGATTGACCTACGTCAAGCGGGCCCTGCTCCCATTCCTTCACAACGTTCCAGGCGTTCAGGAATAGGAGCAGGGCCCGCTTGTCGCTGTTCTGCCGTATTCGTCACAGCGAGCTTTTCGCCATATGGCTCGACCCGAACGCCTGGAACGTTGTGAGGGGCGGGGTATATGGCGAAAAGCTCAGACGACAAACGAAATCTACTCGTAGTCGGCCAAGTCGGGTTCGATTGCCGACTTGCCGGGACCGTCGGGCATAAGGTCGGCGAACGACGCCTCGACCAGCTCGATGGCATTGCGCGGACACGCCGCCTCGCACGCGCCGCAGCCGATGCAGTAGCGAGCGTCGTATTCCAGATGCCCTTCCTTCGTGGCGATGCGTGCACCCGACACGCACGCGCCCACGCAATCAAGGCACTCCACGCATGAAGAGCGGTCGGTAGCGCTGACGTCGATATCGACGTTTTCGGCCATATTCGGAAGCGCGGCGTACGCCTCGAGCAGCATACGGCGACGGGGCGGCATTACACGGCTCGACCTGCCCTTTTCAAGTGCGTCGCTGAGGTATTCGCCATCGGTCAGGTTCAAAGCGTCGCGCATGCGCGCCCGCTCTTTTTTGCGATAGGCCTCTTTCAACGTGTCGGACTGTTTCAGGCGGCGTTTGCCCGAAATGATGTCGACTGCATCGTCTTTCACGCTGTCGAATGCCGCGCGACGGTCGAATTCCTCATCGGTAACGGCCTGCACCGCATCGACGAGCTCGGGGATTTCGCGATCGAAATGCACTTCCCCGCCCGTTTGCGCCTCGGCCACCTCTATGGCGCGCGTGAACAACAGCTCGCCACGTTTCGAGGCGCGTCGACAATCTTCGCAATACTTCAAATCACACGCCACGCACACGGGAACGTTTTGCGCCAGAAGCAGCGTCCACAACTCTGCCGGCATAGCCGCCAAGCAAGGCAGCACTGTGACGTTTTTCGCGGGCGAGAAACCTGGGAATATATTTTCCTCGCAGGTCAAATACACGATTTCGCCGCGCATCGCAACTTTGCGCAGATGCTCGTACAAACGTTGCACGGTGACCGACGACGTGGAGAACGCATCGCAAACGCCCATGCACACCGCGCATTTGGTGCACGCGGACGCATCGATGACGGGCTCGTTCGATTCGTTGAACGCTATGGCGTCCGCAGGGCACGCAATGCGGCAACGTTGGCAATCGGCGCCATGAGCACGTGCGCACAACTCGGGAATCGTGATTATTCTCATAGCTGCGAGAAACCCCCTTCATGCAGCAAGCAGGACGCAAAACGCCTGCATTGAAACAAGGCGGGCCAAAAGGACAGCCCCTTTGACCCGCTCTGCCGATGTTTTTCCTAGAACGCGGCGGCAAGCGTCGCGTCGATGCGGGCAAGCACATCTTCGCGCGGCAGCAGTTCGATGCTCTCGAACAGCGGCGGGCTCACCATGTTGCCGCACACGGCGACGCGCAGCGGCTGGAACATGAGCTTGGGCTTCATCTCCATGGGCTCGCAAAGCGCTCGGCACGCTTCCTGCAGCGGGTCGCATTCCCACGTCTCGGCATTGGCAAGCACCTCGCGGCACGCACGCAACGCTTCGTCGGCGCGGGCGCCTTCCTTTTGCAGCACCTTCTTGACGCTTTTCGCATCAAGCACGACGTTTTTGCCCCAGAACATATACGGCATCTTCTGGGCAACGTCGGAAAGCGACGTCTCGCGCTCGGCGAGCAGCGGGTAAAGCGCCTGATAGAACGCAGGACGCGCTTCGATGTCGGCCGCAGTTTGCTCTATAACGGCAGCCTTGGCATCCTTATCGAGCTCGAAGGGCTCGGCCTCGGCGGCGTCAACGATGTGCGCGCCAACAGCTGCGGCCTGGCCGGCGGCGCGGGCCTCGGCGATCCACGGCGTAGACAGCTTCACCCATTCGGCCGCATCCATATTCTTGATGTATTGGCCGTTCATCCAATCGAGTTTCGTCTCGTCGAACACGGCGTCTTTCTTCGTGATGCGCTCGAGGCTGAACTTGCTGCACAGCACATCGCGCGGAATGATGGTCGTCTCGCCGTCGAGGCTCCAACCCAGAAGCGCCAGGAAGTTCACCATCGTATCGGGCAGATAGCCGCGGGCGGCGTATTCCTCGACGCTTGTGGCGCCGTGGCGCTTGGAAAGCTTCTTTCCGTCGGCGCCCAGAATCATGGACAGATGCGCAAAAATGGGCGGAGTAAGGCCCAAGGCTTCATAAATCAGGATCTGGCGCGGGGTGTTCGACAAGTGGTCGTCGCCGCGAATGACGTGCGTGATGCGCATGTTCGCATCGTCGCAGACCACTGCGAAGTTATACGTGGGAGTGCCGTCGGTGCGCACCAGAATCATGTCGTCCATCACGTCGGCCGGGAAGCTCATGTGTCCATAGACCGCGTCGTCGAATTCGATGGGGCCATGGTTTTCGGGAACCTTCAGGCGCCACACATGCGGCTCGCCCGCATCTATGCGCCGCTGCGCTTCGACCGGGTCGATGTCGCGGCACGTGCGGTCGTAGCCCGAGTAGCCGCCCTCGGTTTTTTCGGCGGCCTCGCGCTTGGCGTCGAGCGTTTCCTTCGTGCAGAAGCACGGATACACCGCGCCCTTTGCCTTCAGCTGCTCCAGCGCGGCGGTATAGGTGTCGAAGCGCTCGGTCTGCTTGTACGGACCGAAATCTCCTCCGACCTCGGGACCTTCGTCCCAATCCAAACCAAGCCAGCGCATGGCGCGCAGAATGATTTGCGTGTTTTCCTCGGTGGAGCGCTCGGGATCGGTGTCCTCGATGCGCAGCACGAACGTGCCGCCCATGGCGCGGGCGAATGCCCAGTTGTAGATGGCCGTGCGGGCGCCGCCGATGTGAAGCTTGCCCGTAGGCGAGGGCGCGAAGCGAACGCGCACGCCAGAGGTTGTATCTGCCATACGAATCTATCCTTCCAATAGTATCTAAGCGCTTTGGGTTGACCCTTTGCGCAGCAGCCTTCCAATAATAAGGCAAACGGCGCAACACGCAACCGTCGCCACAAGCCAAATGGCCCCCATGCCAATCCAAAATTCAGGCGGGTACATGCAGATGAGCAGGGAATCCCAGCTGAACGTCCACGTGCCCGCCGCGAAGAACAGCGAATGGAACGTTGCGAAAAAGCCGTCGAAATCGACCGCGACCCAAGCCGCCAGCACCGCGAATGCGACAAGCACCGCTGCGCCAGCAGCTATAAGCACGCGAGCAAGCCCGCGCTTGCCTGCCCGGAAGCCAACCGCCGTGCAGCAAACGGCAGCGGCGATAAGCGCGGCAAGCAACCAGGGTTTGGCCCCTTGCACCACCCGATACACATCGTCGAGATGGCTCATGGCATCGAGCGTAAGCACGTAGCGCTCGCTAGCGACATCGAAGGCGGATTCCAACTCGGCCTCCTGGGCGTCGGACAATTCGGCGACCGCATAGTCGAGCGCGCCATCGGGGAGTTTCGGCGAGCCCTTGCCCGCAGGCCCGGACAGCTGCTGCTGCGCATTGATGGCGGCCACGGTGCCGTAAACCGCCGCCTTGTCGTTGTCGTCGATGGTATAGTGCTTC
>CALBLG010000085.1 GCA_937895975.1 uncultured Slackia sp. | reverse complement strand
CACGTTCGAGTAGCCCACCGCCATTGTCCCCGCGGTCCGGAGGGGCTTGCGGGGCCACGACTCGCTACCGTTCGCTTCGCTCACTATGCGCGCGTCTGGCTGCGCTTAACTTTTGAATAAAGGGCAAGTTTGAGCGCAGACGGCCCCGCGATCCCCTCCGGGCCGAGGGGCCAATCGCTGCGTTGGCGCAGTTCTCGCATGCCCCGCTCGGGCGTCCCGGGGGCTCGCACGGGACCGTCGGTGTTCATTTCTGCTTTTCGTTCGAAAATGAAACACCGCCAAGCGGGCGCATAGCGAAGCCGAAGGCGTAGCGGTAGCCCGCTGTGGTCGCGGGCAAGCCCCCGGGACGCCCGAGCGGGGCATTGATGAGTGTCTACAGCAAACCCCGCCGGGGTTGTGTGACGTGGTTCTACTTATGCTCGCCAACGAAGAACAGCGCGAGCGTGCCGGGGCCGGAGTGGGCGCCGATGACGGGGTCGACATAGTTCACCACGAAATCGGTGCAGCCGAGACGTTTCGTGATTTCCTCTTTCAACACTTCTACGTCTTCGATGCAATCGCCGTGCGTGATGAAAATGGTTTGGCTTGCGGGGTCGATGGCCGTGGCTTCCATATGGTCGACGAGCGCCTTGATGGACTTGCGGCGGCCGCGCACCTTTTCCATGGGAATAAGTCGGCCTTCGTCATCGACGTGCAGAACCGGCTTGATGTTGAGCAGCGTTCCGGCCCAGGCGCTCGTGCGGCTAACGCGGCCGCCGCGGAACAGGAACATCAAATCGTCGACGGTGAACCAATGGCACAAGTGGTCGCGCGTGTCGCGCACGAATTGGGCTACTTCCTCCATCGAAGCGCCCTGGTTTTTCTTCTGACTTGCCAAATACACCAGCATGCCTTGGCCGCCCGATGCCGCATTGGTCTCTACGGCGGTCAGCGTGCGGTCGGGGTATTCGTCGGCCAACTGCTTCATCAGCAGGTCGGTTGCCTCGAACGTGCCGGAAAGCGCGCTCGAGAACCCTAAATACAGCACGTCCTTCCCGTTTTCAAGCAGGCCGCGCAGCGTGGTCTCGGTTTCCTGCATGTTCGGAAGCGACGTGGTGATGACCTTGCCTTCGCGCATCATCGTGTAAAACTGTTTCAGGTCGGTTTTCTCGCCCTTCAGATAGCTGCGGTGCTGCACGCCGTCGATCATGAACGTGAGCGGCAAAATCTCCAAGCCGAATTCGTCGATCATCTCTTCAGTGAGGTTGCAGGCCGAATCGGTGACGATTTGATAGCCCATGGCTCGCTCCTAACGTTTTGGCGGCGCGCTGCCGCCTGCATGTATTCGTGAAATGCAAGAATTATAGCGCGGTATTCGAGGCGGTTGGCGTGTGAACCCTATAGAGAGTCGATTGCGTCGTGGCCAGCAGGTGCTTGTTGCTTTATACTCGGAAAACTTGCGCGGCAACCAGGTGGAAGCCGCGCGAACCGTACTGCCCCGGGCGCACGACGGCTCCCGGAACACGCACAGAAGAAAGGAATCGGAGTACACGATGGGAAACGATTACAAGCAGACGATGAATCTGCCGAAGACCGACTTCTCGATGAGGGCGAACCTTCCGCAGAACGAGCCGAAACGCCTGGAAAAATGGCGCGAGGAAGACATCTATCATCGCATCCTCGAGAAAAACAAAGACGGCGAACCGTTCATTCTGCATGACGGCCCTCCGTACGCGAACGGCCCCATCCATATCGGCCATGCGTTCAATAAAATCCTGAAAGACTTCGTGATTAAGTCGCATGCGCAGCGCGGCTACTACACGCCCTACATTCCCGGCTGGGACTGCCACGGCCAGCCGATCGAACACGAGGTTGAAAAGAAGCTCGGCACCGAGAAGATGCGCCAGTTGCCGCAGGCCACTGTGCGCCGCCTGTGCCGCGAGTGGGCCGAGAAGTTCGTCGACGTGCAGCGCGAGGGCTTCAAGCGCTTGGGCGTGAACGCCGATTGGGAACACCCGTACCTCACGTTCCAGCCGAATTTCGAGAGCGCGAACGTCGAAGTCTTCAAGAAGCTCTACCTCGACGGCGCCGTGTATCGCGGCCGCAAGCCTATCCACTGGTGCTCGCACTGCCATACCGCTCTGGCCGAGGCCGAAATCGAGTACGCCGACGAGAAGTCGCCTTCGATTTACGTGAATTTCAAGCTGAACAACATCCCCGACGCGTTCGCGAACGCCGGCGTCGAGCTCGATCGCGCGTACGTGCTCATCTGGACCACCACGCCGTGGACGCTGCCCTCGAACACCGCCGTGTCGTTCGGTCCCGACATCGATTACTGCTTCGTCGAGGCCGACGGCAAGTTCATGCTGTTCGCCAAGGAAATGGTGCCGGCCGTGGCCGAGGTCGCGGGCTGGGAAAGCTACCGCATCGTCGAGGCGAACGGCGAGCCCGTCACCATGAAGGGCGATCAGTTCGGCGGCATCACCTATACGTGCCCCGTCATGCACGAGAACACGGGCCGCATCATCTGGGGCGAGCATGTCACCCTCGATGCCGGCACCGGCGCCGTCCACACGGCTCCCGGCCATGGCGTCGACGACTACAAGGTTGGCATGAAATTCGGCGTGGACACCATCATGCCGATCGACGACGACGGCCGCTTCACCGACTACGTTCCGCAGTGGGCGGGCCTTACCACCGATGAGGCAAACCCGAAGATCATCGACTGGCTGCGCGAGCAGGGCACCCTCGTCGCGCACGTCGACATCACGCACAGCTATCCGCATTGCTGGCGTTGCCACGAGCCCGTCATCTTCCGCGCGACCGACCAGTGGTTCGTGTCCATGGAAAAGACCGGCCTGCGCGATGCCGCGCTCGACCAGATTCACAACAAGGTGCAGTTCATCCCCGAGTGGGGCGCGAACCGCATCGGCGCCATGGTGGCCGACCGTCCCGACTGGTGCATCTCGCGCCAGCGCAGCTGGGGCGTGCCCATTCCGGTATTCAAGTGCGCGAGCTGCGGCGAGACCATCGCCACCGAGGAAACTTTCGACGCCGTGATCGACCTGTTCAATACCGAGGGCGCTGACGCGTGGTTTACCAAAGAGCCGAAGGAATACCTGCCCGAGGGCACGTGCTGCCCGAAGTGCGGCTGCACCGACGTGCTTCCCGAGAAGGACATCCTGGACGTGTGGTGGGAATCGGGCGTCTCGCACGTGGGCGTGCTGAAGCATCGCGCCGAGGCCGACCATTTGCGTTGGCCCGCCGATATGTACCTCGAAGGTTCTGACCAGCATCGCGGCTGGTTCCAAAGCTCGCTGCTGCTGGGCACGGCTGCCTATGGCCGCGCGCCCTATGACAGCGTGATGTGCTGCGGCTTCACGGTCGATGAAAACGGCGAGAAGATGTCGAAGTCCAAGGGCAACGGCATCGCTC